>DAOUIC010000450.1:0-20360 GCA_034428255.1 Anaerolineales bacterium | reverse complement strand
GCGGAGGCGGTTCTTGAGGCGCGCTGGGTGAATTCGCTGGCGGACGGGTTGGACCCCCGCATTACGGGCATTGTTGCCTGTGCGCCCGTGGAGCAGGGCGAAGCCGTGCGGCCTGTGCTGGAGGATCTGGCGTCCATGCCCAGGGTCAAGGGGGTGCGCCGCCTGATACAGGACCAGCCGGCCGGCTATGCGGCCACCCCGGCCTTTGCCGAGGGCGTGCGGATGCTGCCGGGGTACGGGTTTTCCTTCGACCTTTGTATTCACCATCACCAGTTGGGCGAGGTGACCGATCTGGTGCGCAGGTGTCCGGATGTTGCCTTCATCCTGGACCACATCGGCAAGCCGGACATCGCGGCCGGCACCCTCGATCCCTGGCGCAGGGACCTGAAGACCCTGTCGGAGTTGCCGAATGTGGTGTGCAAGATTTCCGGCATGGCCACGGAGGCGGACCATGCCAACTGGCAGCCGGACGATCTCAAGCCGTACGTGGACCATGTCGTCGAGTGCTTCGGCGAGGACCGCATTGTCTATGGCGGCGACTGGCCGGTCAGCCTGCTGGCATTGAGGAACTGGGGGCACTGGGTCGATGTGCTCGACGACCTCACATCCCACCTTGGCCCGGTGGCACAGCGCAAGCTGTACTTCGACAACGCCGTCCGTTTCTACCGTCTCCCGGACTGATCCGGCAGCGCGATGACCGAAGGCCAGCGGGGCGGGCCGGCCGCCATGCCCCTGACGCAGGGACCGCGCCACCACTTCTTCGGCTACTACGAAATCTGTCCCTGGAACGCCACCGGACAATACCATCTGTGCCTGGAGACCGACTTCCATGATCGGCCGCCGACGGCACAGGACGAGGCGGCGGTCGGATTGGTGGAGAAGGGATCCAGGACCTTCCAGCCGCTCGCCCGTACCCGGGCCTTCAACTTGCAGCAGGGCGCCATGCTGCATTGGCTGCCCACCAATCCGGCCCGCGAGATTTGCTACAACGCGCGGCAGGGGGATCGCCATGTGGCCGTGCGCATGGACATCCACAGCGGCCACACGCAGGTGCTGCCGCGTCCGGTCAGCGGACTGAGCCACAGCGGCATTCTGGCAACCAGCCTCAACTATGCGCGCCTCGCCGAGATGCGTCCGGTGGTCGGGTACAGGGGGCTGCCGGATTTGTTTCGGGGACAGGGACAGCCCGAGGACGACGGCCTGTTCATCGTCAACATGCTGACCGGCGAGGCCGACCTAATCCTGTCCTATGCCCAAATCCGGGATCTGTTTCCGCAGTATCCCGCCATGGCGACGCATGGTCTCTGGTTCAACCACACCGAATTCAGCCCGGACGATCGCCGCATCCTGGCGGTGGTGCGCTGGAACAAGCCGGGGGTTGAAATCAGTCACACCATGCTGTTTTCAGTGGGCGTGGACGGGCGCGACGTGCGGATGCTGGCGGACCTTGGGGCTTCGCACTTCACCTGGCGGTCCAACCGGGAGGTGTTCGGCTGGTTGACGTTTGAAGCCGGCGAGTGGTACTACCGGTTGGATGCGGATACCGGTGACGTGTCCGCACCCTTCTGTCCGGATTTGCTAACCCGGAATGGACACTGCAGCTTCAGCACCGATGGCCGCTGGCTGCTGACCGATGAGCACTGGCCCGAACACCGGCAAAAGGGCCTGGTGCTCTTCGACATGCGGGATCGGCGGCGCGTTGAACTCGGTCGGTACGCGGCACCCGGCTGCTTCCGCGGTGAGATCCGCTGCGATCTGCACCCGCGTTTCAATCGTGACCAAACGGCCGTGTCCTTTGACTCCGTCCATACCGGCCCGCGGCAGGTGTATGAAGTGGATGTTTCGCAATGGACAGGCAGTCGGCAGGAGGCAGGCGAGTGAACGCACGCACCAACATCGGAGATGCCCTCGAACGGGCAGGGGGCGACAATCCCCCGCTGTTGCTGGACGGAGCCACCGGCACCGAACTGGAACGCCGGGGCGTGGAGATGGTCGACGGTCTGTGGGACGCCTTGGCCACGGATGCGCGGCCGGACGTGCTGCGGGAGATTCACGCGGACTACCTGCGATCCGGATCACAGGTGGTGATTGCCAACACCTTTGCGACCTCTCGCTATGTGCTTGCGGAGGCGGGCCACGCGGACCGGTTTGAAAGCCTCAACCGCAATGCGGTGCGACTGGCCGTGGAAGCCCGGGACGCGGTGCGCCCGTCCGCCTGGGTGGCGGGGTCCATTTCGCCCCTGAACTTCGGCGTACTGCCGGCTTCGCTACAGAAGGCCCGGCAGGACTATCGGGATCAGGCCGAGATCATGGCCGGGGCCGGGGCGGATCTGATCATTCTGGAAATGATGCGGGATGTGGAATTGACCGACGCGGCGGTGGATGCGGTCGGGGCTGTCGGTTTGCCCTGCTGGGTCGGCTACAGCGTCGAACAAGATGCCGAAGGGCGGCTGGTCTCCCAGGACCGGGGAATTCCCCTGCGGGCGATGTTGGAGAGTCTCGACTTTGCGTCGGTGCAGGCCGTGGGCGTGATGCATTCCCTGGTGGAGCCGACCGGACCCGCCCTGGATGAAGTGGCTGTCGTCTGGCCCGGTCCGCGTTTTGCCTATGCCCACTCCGGCGGGTGGTCAATGCCGCACTGGCATTTCGAGGACATCATTGCCCCCGACGACTATGCCGAAGTCGCTGCCACCTGGGTGGCCGACGGCGTGCAGGCCGTCGGCGGATGCTGCGGCTTGGGCCCCGAACACATCCGCGCCTTGGCAAGGGAGTTCCTGTAGTCCTGCCGCGGTTCACACGACCCATACCAACCTGCCTGCAGGGCCTCCAAGGGGCGGGTCGTCCACCGCACAGCCGAGTACAGCCAATAGGCTCCGATTGCTGAAGTACAGGGTGACGCAACGGAACGTACTGCCCCCTGTCAGCTCCTGTCAGCGGGGTGTGGAGACGGGTTGGGCGGTGCCGGATCCGGGTAGAATGGGATTGAAGGGAGAGCCAACGGGAGGATGGAAATGGCTGTGGTTGCGGTGCCGGAACGGCCGTCCGCCACGGCGGGAGCCCACGACCGGGACACGGTCCCCACGATTGACACTGCCGATCCGGACATGACGCGGGTCGCTCGCTTGGCGCGGGCCGCTTGGCGAAGGGAACACCTTGAGGAATGGCAGTGCGAGCTGGAGGCCCTGTGTCACTTCGATCCCGAGTTCGTCTACGACCCCGCCCATGAATACGACCAGGATTCCACCACCGACCCCGACTACGACACCGACGGGGTTCACTTCTTGGAATACGATGCGGATGGTGTGGTGAGTCCCCTGGAAAAACGGGCGCGGAAAGTCCAGGAGCGTGGGGCCGACACGGCCTCCGACATGCTTGCCGGCACGGGTCTGGAGGGGGACTACGAGAGGCTGGTCCGTTTCCGTCCCGAAACCATCGAGCATGCCAACCAAGCTACCCGCGAAAACCACCCAGTTCGGAAGGGTGTGCGTCCGGATTTATTGGTGCGGGCCGTCCTGTCCGCCTCGGAGCGGGAGCGCTTCATGCCCGACGGGGTCCTGCGTCTCGATCTGGGTGCCCCCGTCCCGCCGCTGGTGCTGGAAGTGGTGTCCGAAGGCTCGGCGGAACGGGATCTCAACTACAAGAGGCACCTGTATGCCGCGGCGGGGGTCTCGGAATACCTGGTGTACGACCTGGGTGGCAAACGTTGGCCTGGTTCGCCCCGGGCACTCCTGATGTACCGGCTGGAAGGCGAGTCCTACCGGCAGGCTCCCGTAGCAGACGAGTACCGGAGTGTGGTGTTCAACGCGCGTGTGCGCGTCATGCCGGATGCAAGGGAACGTTCGGAGGAACAGCGCGGGGTGCCGACAGAGGACCGCTCGCCGCCGCGCTTCCAGTGGTGGGACCCCGCCACCGAACGCTGGCGGGACCGCGAGACCGATGCGGAAGTCGAGCGGGAACAGGAGCGGTGGGATGTTGCCCTCCTCCTGTTGCACGATCTCCTGTCCGATGCGCTGACCCCGGCGGACGTGAAGCTGGTTAAAGAGGATTGGCACCGGAACGGTCTGCCGGCAGACGTGGCAGTCAGCATCCTGGCGGCATACAGGACTCCCGCCGAATGGCGCTCCCTGCTGTTGGACGATCCGATCTCCGACAACGACGACACACAGGCATCCGATCGCGATACCGGCCTCCCCCCGCCGGGCACTCTGTAGCCATCGCGAAGTTTGCGAGCCTGTCCCCGCCGGGGCACGAGCCCGCGGTCAGCCGAGCAGGTTCGCCTTCCAGAGCCGATACCGTGCCTCATGGACCACCAGCAAGGCAAGCCACATATAGCGGGTGGCGCAGGCATGGATGGCCGCTTCTTCATCCGAGGAATTCCTGGACTTGGCACGCCAATACTTCGGATTGTCCGCGTCGGGGCGGCAGAGAGTTTCGGGAACCGCCCACAAACCCGGCAACCATGTGGACTCTGTTGGCAGTCCAGTTAGGTATGTGCTGCCCCCTTGGTTCCACAAAGCCGATGTGACCATGGTTCTGCTTGGGACTGTCTTGAGACGCGAAGCGTTGCTGTTCCTGTTGGCCGTCCAGTTTCTGACACGGCTGCCCCTGCCGCAGCATCTTGACTATTCCCCGACAAGGCTGGGGGCTGCACGGCGTTACTTCCCCCTCGTGGGTATCGTGGTGGGAAGCCTGGGGGCTCTGGTCTACGGAGCCGCCGTCATCTTGCGGTTGCCACAGGTGATGGCCGTGCTGCTGGCCACAGCCGCAACCATTCTGGTCACGGGTGCTTTCCATGAAGATGGACTGGCCGACACTTTCGACGGACTTGGGGCATTCACTCAGGAGAAGATGTTGGCGATCATGCAGGACAGTCGGATTGGCGTTTTCGGGGCCGTGGGGCTCGGAGTGACGCTGGCCCTGAAGGTGGCTGCCTTGGCCTCCCTGCCCGTGGCCCTGGCCGTGGCTTGTCTTGTGGCCGGCCACGGGCTCTCCCGCCTCTCCAATGTCGTCGTTGCCGCCACCTCGCTCTATGTCCGGAACTCAGGAGCCGGCAGTCTGCTTGCCGGACGGCTGGGCCGGGGTGGCACAAGTCTGGCGGCAGTCACAGGCCTGGGTTGTCTGGCCTTGGTGATGATGCTTTCCGTGCCCGATGCTCTTGCAGGGATGGCTGGGCTGGCACTGGGACACTTGGCCATGCGCGGCCTGTACGAGAAACGTTTGGGAGGACATACCGGCGATACGCAGGGCGCTGTCCAACAGTGGAGCGAACTGGGTTTCTATCTAGGGGTTTTGGCGTGGCACTCACGCTGATTCGTCATACGCGGCCCGCGGTCAAACCCGGCATTTGCTATGGACGCACCGATCTGGCTCTGGCCCACACGTTCGCGGACGAAGCCGATGCCGTCCTGGCCAAGCTGGAACCGGCGGAGGCACTGGTGTCAAGTCCCCTGGGCCGTTGTCGTGCCTTGGCCGAGCAGATCGGGTCCGCCTTTCACCTTCAGCCTGCCTACGACCGTCGCTTGCAGGAAATGGATTTCGGTACATGGGAAGGACAGAATTGGAACGACATCCCGCGCACGGAACTGGACGCGTGGGCTGCCGACTTTCTTCATGCCCGGCCGCATGGCGGGGAGAGTGTCCATGCTTTCGTGGCACGCGTCCAGGAGGTCCTGGCCGAACTGCGCAAGGACGGTGTTTCCCGTCTGGTAGTTACCCACGCAGGCGTGATCAAGGCATCCACGGTGGCCAAAGGCACCGACCTCGTTTCTTTTCAGACCTCGGTTGAATATGGCGGCGTACTGAGAATCTGACGTTCCGGTTCACATCTGTTCACTACACCTTGCTGTTACTACCCCCTGGCAATTCGTTCTCGGTCGATGGGGGCCGTGTTGCAAACCGGTCTCCAGAACCTATGGAAATCTCAACTTCCTGCGTGAAGCGGAAGCGGACTGCCTGTCCGATGGACGCTTCGTCGACCTGGCAGGCCCATAGGCGTGTCCGACTTACGGGTCTCCACGTCGGCGACGGCCGACCTGGCCGCCGGGTCGAACACCTGGAGGTTTCGGGCCACGTTCTCGTCCCGGTCGCACGCAAAGCCGCACCGCAGACAGCGGTAGGTGCGCTCCGACAACAGCAGCGACTGCTTTATGGCCTCGCACGCGCTGGAGGTCGAGAATGCGGAGCTGCGGCGACAGTTCAACCGACACAGCGGCCATGGGAGCCAGCCGGGCCATGCCTTCATTCATTGAGCACGAACTACCCCTTTTAGCCGCACAGCTGGCAGCCTCTTCAACCGCTGATTCAACGGGTCCACCTCTATGCCGACGGACTCGAGTGCTGTTACCCCCAACAGTGGCTCCGCACCCGCCTCCCCCATGATGATCGTTCCCCCGACAATTTCGCCCATGAACTCGATCTCGGCAACGGTGACATCCAGAACAAGTTCGCTCCCATCAGCCAGTTCGTACACTCGCTGGCCTCTGGGTTCAAGGCCGATGGCTTCCAGGTGTGGTCTTGGTACCAGGGAATCGGTGGCACCGGTATCGACCAGGAACAGATCTTCCCAAGTTCTGTCAGTGTCCGCTGGATTGCGTATGGTTACGGTGACGTGTGTGGCTCCCATGCCTCCCTCCTTTGCATCGCAAGATCACTTCAGTTTTGCCAGCATCTTTGCCAAGTGCCCGTCGACCTGGCGGGATTCTTCATCGAGACGTTGCAAGTTGGCGATGATTTCCGAGATGGAACGCTGAGCTGTCTCGTCCACCTGCCTCGCCCATCGACTTGGACTTAGATTGTAGTCGGCCTTCACCGCCGGCTCCCGGGTAATGACGACGCCTTCGCCCTCCACTGGTTCACCTTTCAGAAACATCTCCGCCAGCGGACGGGCTTCCTCTTCCGACATGTAGATCTTGAGGCGTTAAAGCCGGGATGGTCCATGTCCCCGCTCCGGGGTGATCCATGGTTGCCAATATGGGTTTTGTGTCCGGTTGCCCAAACTCCGGATGTACGTGGCAGCGCCCACTGCAACGTCCCTTGCCGAACCCAACCCCTGCCGGCGGGAACGGATGATGTACTGTCAGTCAATGCGTTGGCGCAGCTTGGGATCCAGAAAGTCCCTCAGGGCGTCGCCGAACAGATTGGCGGCCATGATGGTCAGGGTGATGGCCAGGCCTGGAAAGACCACCAGCCACCAGGGCGGCTTGAAGGCGGCCGCAGTCACCCCGCCCAGCATGTTGCCCCAGCTGGGAGCCGGCGGAGGGATGCCCAGGCCCAGGAAACTGAGCGCGGATTCGGCGAAGATGGCTCCGCCCAGATGCAGTGTGGCCACCACCAGGATTGGTGCGGCCACCTGCGGTGCCACATGCCGCACCATCAGGCGCAGGTTGTTGACCCCGATCGACCGGGCCGCCTCCACGTACATGGCTTCGCGCACGGAGAGCACCACCGACCGGGTGATGCGCGTGGCGGCCGGGATTTGGGTCGACGCGATGGCCACAATCACGGTTTCGATGCCTGCGCCGAGCACCACCAGCAACATGAGGGCCAGGATGAGCGAGGGAAACGACATCAGGATGTCGATTACGCGCTGGCTGAACAGGTCGAAGCGGCGGCCCAGGAAACCCGAAATCACGCCCCAGACGAAGCCGATGGCATCACCCAGGAATACGGAGGTCACGCTCACCAGCAGCGTGATCCGCGCACCGTGGATGATGCGGCTGAGAATGTCGCGGCCCAGGTTGTCGGTGCCCAGCAGGTGCTCTGCCGACGGCCCTTGGCGCACGGCGCTGTAGTCGGCCTCGTTGGGCGGATAGGGTGCCAGTATCGGTGCCCCGATCGCGATCACAAACAGCAGGATCCACGCGACCAGAGCCACGGAACCAAGGGCCGAAACGGTTCGGAATCGGCGCACGGCATTCCACAGGCGCTCCCAGCGACCGATGTCCGTCAAGGGCCGAAAGGCGGGATTGGGCGTGGCCTGCACGGCGGATGGTCCTTGGCGGCGTCAGCTGTAGCGGATGCGGGGATCCAGCATGCCGTAGCTCAAGTCGACCAGAAGGTTCACAAAGACGTAGATCAGGCCGTATACCAGGACCAGGTTCTGGATCATCATCCAGTCGCGTTCCTGCATGCCCTGGACCATCAGGCTGCCCAGACCGGGTACCGCAAAGGCCTTCTCCACCGAGACGGTGCCGCCCAGCAGGCCGCCGAGGGCAAGACCGGTCGAGGTAATCACCGGCAGCATGGCGTTCTTGAACACGTGCCGCCAGATGATCAGGCTGTTGCCCAGGCCCTTGGCCCGGGCCGTGCGCACGTAGTCGTCGAACAGGGCTTCGAGGGCCGCCGAACGCGCCATGCGGGCGGTGGCCGCGCCCAGCCCCAGGCCCAGGGTCACGGACGGCAGGGCCACGATCGCGAAGTTGGCTCCGGGATCCTCCCAGAACTGGATGATGGTCAGGGGCGGACGCCAGGTCAGCACCAGGACGGTAAAGAGAATGATCAGCAGGCCCAGCCAGAAGCTGGGCACGGCCAGGAAGATGGTGATGCCGGCGCGCGAAACCTGGTCGGCCCAGCTGTTGCGGAACCAGGCGCTGAGCAGGCCGATGGGCACGCCGAACAGCCACGACAGCACCACGGCGAAGATGGCGATCTGGGCGGAGATGGGGCCCCGGCGCAGGATCATCTGGCTGATGGGATCCTTGGTCCAGAATGAATACCCCATTTCGCCCCGGAACACCTGGCCCATCCAGGACAGATACTGCTGCCACAGGGGCCTGTCCAGCCCCAGACTGGCCCGGACCTCGGCCAGTTCCTCCTCGGACAGGATGTAGGCTCCGGTCGCTTCCGTGTAGATGGTCTGCAGCGGATCGCCCGGGATCACCCGCATGGCGAGGAAGATCAGGACCGTGACCCCGAACACTGTCGGGATCGCGATCAGAAGGCGCTGCAGGATGTACTGGCGCATGGTGTGCCCGGCCCCGTTTGGCCGGGCCGATCAGTTGAACATGCGGCCGGAGAGCCGGGTTGCCCCGACTCTCCGGTCTCCAACAATGGCCCGTGAGGCCGGTTCAAGCGTTAGCTGTCGATCCAAACGGTTTCCATGCGGCCCCATTCGGCAAAGATGCGGTCGTGAAGCTCGATGCCCTTGACCTTGGAGTTCCACATGGGCAGGTGGTAGGTGTAGCCGATCAGGTATTCCGGCGGGTTGTCGTCCAGGACATCCTGGGCGTCGTTGATCTGGCCCTGCCGGGTCGGGACGTCGGTTTCGTCGTCGATCTGGTCCAGCAGCGCATCGAACCGCGGTTCGGAGTAGCCGCCGAAGTTCTGGGAACCGCCGGTCCGCCACCACAGGTTGCCGCGCGGCGAGATGTCGGAGACGCCGTGGCCGCGGGTATGCACCATCAGCTGGTAGGTGCCCTGCTGCTGTTCCGTGCCCAGGCTGGCGCGCTCGATGATGCGGATCTTGGTGGGAATGCCCAGATCGCGGTTGAGCATGTCCTGCACGGCGGGGGCCAGCAGTTCGGCCTGGGGGCCGCTGGCCGCCAGGATTTCCAGCTCGGGGAAGTTCTCGCCGTAGCCGGCTTCCGCCAGCAGGCGCTTGGCCTCGGCGATGTCCTCGGTCTTGTCCTCGCGGTAGCCCGGCATGGAGGCCAGGTCGGCCGGGGACGTGGCGTAGGGATCGCCCTGCGGAACCCAGCGCGTAATGTTAATCACCTCCTGGGTGCCGAAGGCCGCCTTGAGGTTCTGCTTGGACACGCCCAGGTGGATGGCCTTGCGCACGCGGGAATCGGCCAAGGGGCCGGATGCGTTGTTCATGAACAGCCAGTAGGCGCCGAAGTTCGGCAGCAGTTTGTTGTCGATGTCGTCGCGGCCCGAGCCTTCCTGCCAAGTCTCGAAGGCCACATTCCAGGACATGTCGGCCTGGCCGGTCAGGACCGCCGTGCCGCGGTCGGACCAGGCAGGCACGTGCAGCAGTTCCAGCTGGTCGATGTACGGCAGTTCTGCATCCCAGTAGTCCGGGTTGCGTTCCAGCAGCCAACGCTCGGCCGGCTGGTGATCAACGAACTTGAAGGCACCGGTGCCGGGGGCGATCACATCACGCAGGTCAAAGTCGTTCTCCTGCAGCGAGGCCTCGGAATAGATGTAGGCATTGGTGGCCGACAGGACGTTCAGGAAGTAGGAGCGCGGCGCGCTCAGGTGGAAGACGGCAGTGCCGGCATCCGGCGCCGTGATCTCCTCCACGAACGAGAACTCGGCCTTCAGGGGCGAGATCATGCCCTGGGGCGGATCCATGATGCGGTTGAAGGTGGCCAGTACGTCGGCCGAGGTGAAGTCGGCCCCGTTGTGGTACTTGACCCCCGAACGCAGGTTGAAGGTGTAGGTCTTGCCATCGTCCGACACGTCGACGCTGCGGGCCAGGTCCGGCACGACGGTGCGCAGGCCATCGACCAGGTTGTTGCGCACCAGATTGTTGTACATGTGGCTGAGCACGTGTGTTCCGCCGCCCTGGTGGGCGTCGAAACTGGCCATGGTCACGCCGAACGCGGTCTTCAGGTGACCGCCGCGCTTGGGCGTGCCGGAAGGCCGCATCAGGCCGGGATCGTCGGCCGAGGCGGCCACGTCCGCCTCCGACATGGGTACAGGGGTGGGCTCGTCCACCACGGCCGGCGCGTCCGGCGCGGCCTCGGCACAGGCGGCCAGGACGGCCAGGCCGGCACCGGCGCCGGCCAATTGCAGGAATCTGCGACGGTTCAATCTCAGCATGGATTTCCTCCAATTGCAAGGGATTCTCCAGAGGAGCCCGCGACAACCGCGACCCGTTCGGGTCGGCGGGGGTTCCGGTCGGCCATGGCCCGTACAGGGACCGCCGACTTGGCCTGGACATTCTGGAAGCATCCCATTCTAACCTACCGGCACGCCGATGGGGCCTGGCAGCACGGCTGGGTTGCAGTCCCGTTGGGTTGACACGGGTCCAGATCGGCGGAAATGGACGAAGAACCCTGTCATCGGCCCGGAGGAGGGGTTCCAGTAGCCCGCAAGACGACGGCTGTCTTGGCGGTATCGGCGATCTTGCGGCTCGCTTGGTGTGTGTCGTTGTCGCGCATGCGTCTGCCTTGGCGATGCAACTTGGACAATCGGTAGCCTGTGCGCTGCTGGTTGAATCCCTTCCGCTGTCGTGCCATCTTGCGTTGGCAGCGTCTGCTCCTGGCTTCCGCCGTCATGCGGTGGAGGGTACTTTCGCTGTCGCCGGGGCCACGTTGCGGTCCAGGCCCGAGACAACCACCGGTATGCCGCGGCGCATCTGTCTCGCAGGCACTTTGCAACACACGCATGCGCACTGCTTGGGGCAGGGCATTTTCCCCTGTATCCGGACCCGGACCATGCGGGTTTTGCACCCCGCGTAACAGGCCCGAGTTCTGCATTCACACTCAGCCTATTCGGGGCACGCGCAGGCGTCCGCCCTCAGCCCCGCATGGTCCGGGTCGTTGCGCAACGCCCTGAACCGCTTGTCCAGCGTGAAGAAGGACACAGACGGCCGGGGCCCGATCCGGTACGCGCGGTCGGTCTGCACGGGGTTTCACACATGGCGGTGGCACGCCCCCGCGCAGCCGGTCGGTATTCGCCCTCACCCGTGCGGGATTCAGACGAATTCGGACCCGTCCGGTGCAAAACCTCCGGTCCGGCCGGTGATGTGGAAGGGGCGTGTCAGCCAGTCGCAGGTTCTATTGTGCGCGTGGCACACAGGAGCCCCGACCCATGTCGGGGCTCCTGTGCATGGAGGCTGAACCCAGCCCCCAACTACTCAATTGCTCAATTGCGCATCATTCTGCAGATGCGTGGGGGGTGTCGGGATGGGCGTGGCATCCGAAGGAATGCCGATGGTAGCCGGCCCATGCGTTGCATTCCGTGGCACCGGCCGTTGGTGCAGGCGGGGCCATGGACATGGTTTCGGTGGCCATCATAGGCATAGCTTCGGCCATCATCATGGAGTCGTCGGCCATGGCACGTTCGGCGGCTGTTGGGTGGGGGTCGTCGGGATGGGCGTGGCACCCGAAGGAGTGCCAGTGGTAACCGGCCCATTCGTTGCAGTCTTCGAGACCATGCACTGGCGCAGACGGGGCCATGGACATGGTTTCAGTGGCCATCATCATGGAGTCATCGGCCATCATCATGGAGTCGTCGGCCATGGCGGGTTCGTCGGCCGGCGGATGGGGGTCGTCGGGATGGGCGTGGCATCCGAAGGAGTGCCAGTGGTAGCTGGCCCATTCGTTGCAGCCCTCGAGACCATGCACGGGCACAGGCGGGGCCATGGACATGGAGTCGTCGGCCATCATCATGGAGTCATCGGCCATCATCATGGCATCGTCGGCCATCATCATGGAGTCGTCGGCCATGGCGGGTTCGGTAGCCGGCGGATGAGGGTCGTCGGGATGGGCGTGGCACCCGAAGGAATGCCAGTGGTAGCCGGCCCATTCGTTGCATCTTTGGTGCTCATGTGCCGAAACAAGCGAGGGAGTTCCGACAACCAGAACCAAACTCAAGAGAAAACCCGTCACAAGGACGGATGCCGCAGCTGAAATATATAAACGCATGATTTTTGAGAGGAGAGTTTGGGCAAAGCGACCCGGATTATTTGTCGCAAGGCTCCCGGCGCAGGTCTTAAGTCGGCAGTATACCGCATTGCTGTTACCCCCCAATGTCCGTGCGGCAGGGCACAGAGGAGGTTTTCGAGAAGCCGGCACTCGTCCTTGGAGCCGGGAGCATCCGCCCATGGCGGCATCGCGGCCAAGCGCGCCCGGGCCCGCGGGCATGGAGTTGGGCCTGCTGCCGTTGTCGTGGCATGGGGCCCTGTGCAGGCAGGAGCCGTAGGGCTCTGCTCCGGGACAACAGGAGGCTTTGCCCGTCAACAAAATCGAAACAGTGCTGTCTCGATCGCAGATCGTGCTCTCCGCGGCCCAGTCCATAATGTGGGCACCCGCGAAAGGGACCGTCCGCAACACAGCGGAAACCCGATCCCGGGCACCCGTTCCAACGATGTTTGCACCAGGAGCGCATCATGGATATCCGTGAAGTGGAAACGGCAGTGGTGTACAAGGACGAGAGTCAGGCCTGCAACCAGGGCAGCATTATCCAGCTGGCCGACGGCGACATGCTGATGGCATTCAATCAGGAACGGGGCCGCGTCCACGCCGACAGCGGCCAGTCCTGCCTCATTCGGTCCACTGACGGTGGACGGTCGTGGGACCGGGCCGGCATGCAGGTGGTCTGGCCCTTCACGGACCATGGCGGCAACTGGGACTGCGCCCTGAGTCAGCGCGCGGACGGCACGCTGCTGATGCACACCCGCGTGTGCAGCTTCATCGCGCCTACCGCCTTGCATCGCATCGACTTGCAGGGCCTGGGTGCCGGTGGCGAGCGGCTCAAGCGCCAGACCGGCTACGCCCTGTTTCGCTCCGGCGATACCGGGCGGACCTGGGAGGGGCCGATTCCCGTCAACACCTTCCCGATCGCGGATTCGGGCAACAGCGCCTACATGTGCGGCGGCTCGGGCGCGGGCCACATAGTGGAACTGCCGGACGGTGGACTGCTGATGCCACTCATGGGCGGCATCCACCGCGACGGCTATACGGGCTCTCGGGGCCTCACCGTCGGCGAGATGATGCGCTGCTTTGTTCTCCGTTCCGACGACGGTGGAGACAACTGGGAGTACTGGAGCACGATCGCCCACGACCCCGCCCACATCCGCGCCTTCCAGGAACCCTCGGTGGTGCGTCTGGCCTCGGGACGGCTGATCTGCATGATGCGCGTGACCGTGCGCCCCGAACGCTTCGACAACATGTGGGTCGCGCATTCCGACGACGACGGCATTACCTGGAGTCCGCCCCGCCGCACGGCACTCTGGGGCTATCCGCCCGATCTGCTGCAGCTTCAGGACGGCCGGGTGCTGGCGGTGTACGGCTACCGTGCCGAGCCGATGGGTGTGCGCGGATGCGTGTCGGAGAACGGCCTCGACTGGGATTTGGCCGCCGAATTCACGATCTGCGGGTGCGTGGGCGGCCCTCCGGAAGATCCCGTCTACTGGCACACCGGCTATCCCTCCGTGGCCCAGTGTCCGGACGGGACACTGGTGGCGGCGTACCACGAATACAGCACGGATGACGAGCCGATCCAGTACATGCGGACCACCCGGTTTCGGCTGACATGAACCGAAACAACCGGTCCATGGTCCGATCTCGCAATTCGGTCCCCATGATTGACAGGCCTAAATGTGACAACACAGGCTCCGCCCGCGGATCCCGTCCACCGGTTTTTGAAGGCGAGTACAATGAGGTTGCAACGTTGACATCTCCCAAAGCCTTCGCGTTGGTTCGGGTGCCGACTTCGGTGCGTCTCAACCGGTTGCACGGTCCCTGCATTTGGGCAGGGCGGAGCCGGGGTGTGGCTGTCCCCTTAAGCAGGCGGGAACGTTCGGTCGGCGGTGCATCCGGCAGGGGTGCCGGGTACAGGTTCCGTTCGGATCTGCTCCTCTCTTCCGCGGATCCACGGGGATGCATGCCGGTCCTCCTCGCCGACCATGGAAGAATCCATCATCAAGGAGAAATTTGGCATGAACGTTAAATTGAACAGGCGCAGTTTTCTGAAGATGGCCGGGATTGCTTCGGGTACCGCCGTACTGGCCGCTTGCGCGACGCCGGTTGCGGCCCCTGGTGACGAGCCCGCGGCCGAGGACTACATGGTCAACCATTGGACGTGGCTGAGCGCTTCGGACGCCGAGGTCTGGGGCGCGCACATTGACAATTTCAACGAGGCGCACGCCGGCCTGGGCATCCAGATTGAGAAGCTGGAAGTCTCGTCCAACGAGTACAAGACCAAGGTGCTGGCGGCCGCCGCCACGGGGCAGGCCCCCGACTTTGGCTGGGCCGATGCCGGCGAGCGCGCGGACTTCATCGCCGACGGAGTCATGATCCCGGTGGAGGATCACCTGGCCGAGGCAGGCTTGGATTGGAGCGACTTCACCGATCTGTCCGTCGCCAAGGGCCGCTATCCCCAGTTCAACAACCAGCTCTACCACATGCCGTTGGACGCCATGACCTGGCAGCTCGAGATCAACCTCGATCACGTGGAGGAGGCGGGTCTGGATCCCGACAGCCCTCCAACCAACAACGACGAGTTGCTGGAGTGGGCCAAGGCAATGAGCGTGCAGGAAGGCGACACGGTCGTTCGTTCCGGCTTCCTGATGACGGGTTCGGGTCTGCACGTCGCGTTCATCTGGGGGTTGGTGGCGCATCAGATGGGATTCCGCATCACCAACGACGAGTTGACCGAAGTCTGCGTCAACCCCGACGCGGCCAAGGAAGCGGCGCAGTGGACGCTGGATCTCTTTGATGTCCACAAGGTCGCGACCCGCGACGTGTCCGACCGTTACAAGGCTTTCGGCACGGGTGAGGGATCCATGTTCATCACGGGTCCCTGGACCCTGAACGGTTACATCGAGCAGGGCCTCAACTTTGCCGTCGAGTTCACGCCCAACATCGGGGGAGAATTGGCGACGCGCCTCAGCGTGGGGTCCCAGGAGATGTACATCCAGGAGGACGAATCCCGGTACGCGCGGTCGGCCGAGGCCCTTACCTGGCTGTCGGACGAATCGTTCCTGTGGACCACGCAGGGCCGCGGCGCGGCCTGTCGCCAGTCCATCCTGGACCGGGACGATTACAAGGCACACCGCTGGGAGTACCGGCAACCCTTCGTCGAGGGCATGGAATTCGCCACGTTCATCCCGCCCAAGTTGAAGGCCGCCCCCGACTTCAAGTACTACACCAGTCCCAACCTTGTGCACCGCATCATCGATCCGGTTTGGCAGGGCGACAAGTCCGTGGACGAAGGTGTTGACGAACTGTGCGCCGCCTGGGAGGAACTGCTGGCGGCCGAGTAGCCGCGCCAACGGTTGTTGCGCGACTTCGGGACGGACCGGATCGAAGTTCGGTTCCGTCCATCAGTTAACGACGCTTCAATCCGGACGGGTGGAAGGAACCCCTTCCACCCGTCCGGGAAAGGGGTCCCCGAACCGTCGGCGGCCCGGTGTCGGATGCCTGCTGTCTCGTGTGACGCCGAGCCCGGACAACCATTCCGGATGCATCGGCATCCTCGGACGCCGGTGCCATGCAACGAGTATGTAAATGACTACCCAGAGACTGCCGGCAGAGGCGTCGTTGCGCGATCGCCTGCGCAGAATGACCTGGAAGGGGGAGCGGATCGAGTGGTCCGCCTACTTCTACGTGATCCCCTTCTTTGTGCCCTTCGTGATTTTCACGATCCTCGCCATCATCTTCGGCGCCTACGTTTCCTTTACCGAGTGGCGCATCATCGGCGATCCCCTGTGGGTGGGGTTCGCCAACTATGTGCGGGCCTTCAATGACGATTTCGTGCCCAAGGTCTGGGGCAACACGTTCCAGCTGGCCGGCATCGTGGTTCCGGGCACGACCATTCTGGCCCTGCTCTTTGCCCTCTACGTCAACCAGCGCCTGCGCGGTTTCACAGCGTCCCGGCTCGCCTTCTACGCTCCGCGTGTGGTTTCCGTGACCGTGGTGGGCCTGGTCTGGGTGTGGATGCTCGACACGCGGTTCGGCGTGATCAACCAGTATCTGCACAAGGTGGGGGTTCCCTACATTCCCTGGCTCACCAATCCCGACTGGGTTCTGTGGGCCGTAGGCATGACCACCATCTGGTGGGACCTCGGGTTTCACATGGTGATCCTGTTGGCCGCCCTGCAGGACATCCCCTCCGAGCTGAAGGACGCGGCGTCCATCGACGGTGCCAGCGCCCTGCAGCAGTTCTGGTATGTGGTGGTTCCACTGCTGCGGCCCGCCATCAGTCTGGTGATCACCCTTGAGATCATCAGTGCCTTCCGCATCTTCAGCCAGATCTTCGTGATGACGCAGGGGGGACCGGCCGGTGCGTCCTTCTCGATCATCTTCTACATCTATGAACGCGGCTTCATGAACACGGAACTGGGCTATTCATCGGCCCTGTCCCTCATGCTGTTCCTGACCATTCTGGTGGTCACGCTCATTCAACTGCGCATCATCAGGGAACGGGCATAGCCATGGTCGCCAGGCTCAAACTCGTGATGGGCGCGCAGGGCCGCCTGACCGTGGGGCGCGTCCTGCTCTGGATTATTGGGCTGTGGCTGGCCTACATGTGGATCCTGCCCTTCGTGTGGATGGTTTCCACCTCGTTCAAGCTCCCCGGCGAGGTGATGACGCAGACGATTGAATGGATCCCGCGCACCTGGACCCTGGACAACTACCGGGTTGTCTTCCAGAAGCCCATCGTCCGCTGGCTCTGGAACAGCATGGTGGTTACCACTGCCATCACGATGGCGAGCATCATGCTGGGCGCGGCCGCCGGCTATGCACTGGCACGCATGAACTTTCCCGGCCGGAACGTCTTCTTCATGATGTTGCTCCTGTCGTTGATGATCCCGACGGAGATGACCATCGTGCCGCGGTTCATCGCCTTCCTCAGGCTGCGGGCCACGGACAGCTACGCCGCCCTCATCCTGCCGCCGATTGCGGAGGTCTTCAGCGTCTATCTCTTCAGACAGTTCTTCCTCTCCCTGCCAAGGGAACTGGAGGAGGCGGCGGCCATGGACGGTGCCAGCCGGTTCCGCATCTTCCTCATAATCGCGCTGCCTCTGGCGCGTGCGACGACCATCGCGGCAGCGGTGTTGCTGTTCACCACCAACTGGAATGCATTCCTCTGGCCGCTGCTGATTACCTTCTCGGAGGAGATGAAGACGCTGCCCATCGGCATGGCGGCCTTCGCTCCGGTGACGATGAACCGGACCCAGATCGAGAGCTATGCACCCGGCATGGCCGCGATGACGATCCTGGGCGTGCCCAGCCTGATCGTGTTCCTCTTCCTGCAGCGCTACTTTATGGAAGGGGTGATTTCCACCGGCATCAAGGGGTAGGCGACAACTTTCCGGGGCATCGGCGATGGGGCGGTTGCGGTCAGACCTTGTTATTGATGCCTGCCGGGGTACTTACATTGCCTCGAACAGATCACGCCTCCAGCCAGTTCTCCACTGATAATCCGGGGATGCGCTGAAAGTGCCGGATGTTGCCAGTGACTACCGTCGGGCCCCGGGAGAGCGCGATGGAGCCAATTCTGAAGTCCGCTTCCCCAAGCGGCGTTCCCTGGCGCTCCAGTTCCGGTCTCACCTTGCCGTAACAACGTGCTGCGTCTCCATCGAAAGGGGGCACCGTCAGATGGGGCAATAGTGCCTTTTCCAGCCGATCCAGAAGAAGGTTGGTGTGCGTTTGGTGATGTTACTCGGAATGTCCGTGTCGAGGGGGAATATCAGAGGCGCATCTCCACCAGGCGGCTCAAGTCGTTGTCCCGTTCAGCATAGATTTCCTCTACCAGAGTCTCCATGCCGTCATCGTCAATCTCCCGCCATGCTCCCGCCAGGGCGAGAGCGCCCCGAGGGTGTTCGGATGTCGTCTGGGCCTGTTCCAGGTGCTCCAGGTCGGAGACCCTTATCAAGGCCACCCAAGGTTTGCTTCGCCGTTCGATGATGACATGCGGTCCCCCATGGGCCACCTCTGACGCTATGACCGAAAATTGAGCCTTGGCCTGCGTTGCGCTCACTCTCTTTACCATCATTCGCATCTCCCGCAATATGGCTTATCGGACGACATGACCTATTGTATTTTTTAGACCAAAATAACCAATTGGTCAATATATTCGACTACACCGGGTTGATCGGAGTGAGTGCCGGGCGGCAGCGCGTCGGGCATGCGCTCGACAACCCTTCTCGCGTGGGTGCGAGCGTTCTTCAAAAATTGGAGCTGTCCTGAGCGGGGGCCGCGGCCCCGCGTCCTACTCAGCCCGGATTTCGTCTGTCAGTCCATGAACGGGCGTGTCCGCGACTCGCATGGCGGGCAGCAGATGCTCCGGTTCCCGATCTTCGGCCGGGTCGTGCAAGGCCAAGAGATAGCGGTGGCCGAGACTGGCCTCTGTTCTTTGCCATCGGTTGGGGAGGCGCAACAGTTCGCTGAAAGGGAAGCCCGGCACGAACGTGAAGCAGAAGGCCAGACTCAACCGGAAAGTCGCCTTGGGCGGGCAATCCGGGTATGGTTCAGGGAAACGGATGTCTGGCTGGGAACAAAACGATCGAAAATGGATGCAACACCCCTTCGCAACGAATGGACTACGGTTGAGCATGCCCTGACGTACTTGACCCGCGCCGATCAGGTTCCCCATCGCGGGGAAGCTGAAGCCGTCTTGCTGGAAGTCGTTCCCAAAGACGTTGACCGAATACTCGACCTGGGTGCCGGCGACGGTCGCCTCCTGCGTTTGCTTCGGATTGACAGAGGTGACGCGGAAGGGATTGCCATTGATTTTTCGCCCCCCATGCTGGCCAAGGCCCGTGAGCGGTTTCATGGGGACACGAAGGTGCAGGTTCTCGAGCACGACTTGGAAAAGCCGCTGCCCGACATGGGCCGGTTCGACGCGATTGTTTCGAGCTTTGCCATACATCACTGCACCGACCAACGCAAGCAGTCCCTCTATTCCGAGATTTACGCTGCCTTGTCGCCCGGTGGGGTTTTCTGCAACCTGGAGCATGTTGCACCAGCTTCAAACGAACTCCATGGACAGTTTCTGGAGGCGTTCGGCATCACGGAGGCGGATGAGGATCCATCCAACAAGCTGGTCGGCTTGGAAACCCAGCTCCGCTGGCTGCAAGAGATTGGATTTGACGATGTGAGTTGTCACTGGCAGTGGCTGGAGTTGGCGCTGTTCAGTGGGATAAGGAAGGGACTTACCAAGCAATCTTGACAAACAGTGCTCCCGGGCCGATTGCTTTTTGCAAGGTCGGTGTGCCTATAGCATAATGACGTTCATAAATGCGAGAGTCCGGCGGACACCGGACTCTCCGCCGGACACGGAACAGGAACTTCCATGCCCAACATCCCCGATTCTACAACGCAGGCTCCGGACACCGTCCACCGCACCGTGCGTCTGCGCCTGTTTCCGGGCGACGCCGCCACCGGCATCCTGCTGACAGCCATCGCCGGGGCCTGCCGCTACGTCTGGAACCACATGCTGGCCGACTGCGAGTGGCGGTACGCGCGCTGGAAGGAAATGCATGTGCCCGCTCTCAACTGGCCGGAAGTCAGGGAGGGCAAGACGGCCTGGGCCAAGGCCCGCCGCAAGAAGATGGGACCCGGTCCGTCAACGAGTTTCTTTACCTTGGGCCAGCGGTTCACGGAATTGCGCAACGACCCGGACCACGCCTGGCTGAAGGAGTACCCGTACAAGGTGGTCCGCTACAGCCTGAAGTACCTGGCCGACGC
>DAOUIC010000449.1:0-8393 GCA_034428255.1 Anaerolineales bacterium | reverse complement strand
CCAAACATGATGTGCCCAAAGAGACTTCCCATCATGGCTTGGACCTGAAACACAGGCATGCCCATCGCCAGCGGCATAATCAGCAACGGTCCAAGAACCCACCAGACGATGCCGTAGACCCCGCCTGTCAACAGGCTCATGCCCGGGCCCTGCATCACCATCGTGTCCAGTGCCAGGCCAAAGATGGCTCCAATGACGGCCGAAATGATCAGGTGCAGCACAAAGCCAACCAAGGCATCGTCCATTCCCATCATGCCGCTGATCATGGGGAACATGCCCCCGACCGCCATCATGACGCCAAACACGGAGCCGCCAAACAGACCTGCGTAGATGCCGGTAATTGTATTTTTTGACATTATGCTCTTGTCTCCGTAAGGGTGGATGTAGGCTCAGGTGTCGGAGTAGGAGTTCCCGTTGAAGTTGGTGTCGGTGTCGGCCCCTGACGGGAGGAGATCACATGCTGGTTGTCAAGCACAATCCGCGCCACCGGTTCACAATGGTAGCGGCTTTTGAGGATACGGAGTGGCGTATCTGGCCGGACGCGGCCGTGACCGCTATGGCAGTCGCGTGCCGACTTCCGGAGGAGTTCCCGGGGCCAACTGGCGGTGGGCGGCATCCACGCAACCAGTGTCGTGTTGCCGGGTACGGGCTGCAACACCACCAACTGGTGAGTTTGCTCGCTGTTATACCGTGTTGCCGGCATCCGGTACTGCAATCCTCCCTGTTCAGGACACCATACATGTCAAATCTTCATGAAACAGTATGCCGCAAACATCACAACCACAACAACTTGTAATCGAGTTCGGGAGGACAGTCGCATTCCATCTTGACAGGTCCTCAAACAGGTGGTTCCGGTCCCATCCGATCTGTTTGCGCATGGCCGCGATGCCCGTATTGACAGGTTTCCCTGCTGCAATGGCGAACTTCCGGCTTCCATGCGCCGAGCCGACCCACTGGTACCAGGCCCAATCAGAATGCAAAAGCCCTGTCGAGGTCGGAAATACGCCGACCAACTGGCCGGCATCCGCTTGATTCCTTGTCGCGTAAAATAAACAAATGAAATGTTATGTGTTTTGGCGGATGGTTTTTCAAAATGATAACGATCCGGAATCTACAATTCGCACAATCGTCGATGACGGCTGGGAGAAAGCGGCCGCGAAGATCCGGCCGGATCTAATGCGACAAAAACTGAAACGGCAACTTGGAAAATATTTCGATAACAGTCTGGGATCAGGTACAATCGGCTTGGCTTTGCTAATAGTGCTTCCCAATCCGCCTTTGGTGCATGTTCCGTGTCTGCTGCACCATAGTGGGCTTGGCCTCACAGCAACAGTGTCGGCGACAATGTCAGCACTGTCACGGGCATGCAATGGCTGTGTCGACGGCGGGTAAGTAGGCGCAGATTTAGCGCGACCGGAGGTGTAGAGTTGACCCACGGCGACAAGGCAAGGAGTTCTACGGTATGGCGGCTCGACAGGACCTGGACGCCCTGATCAACACCGTCCCGGTGGGGGTGGTGGTCTTTGACGTGGCTACGGGGCAGGCCCGGTACATCAACCGGGAGGCCCACCGCATTGTGGACAGCCTGACCAATCCGGATCAGCCTCCGGAGGCCCTGCTGGAGGTGTTGACCTTCCGCCGGTTGGACGGGAGGGAGGTGTCGTTGTTGGAGTTTCCCTTGGCCCAGGCCCTGAGCGCGGGTGAGACGGTGCGCGCCGAGGAGATCGTCCTGCAGGTGCCCGACGGGCGCCGGATCACGACCCTGATCAACGCCACCCCCGTTCACGCCGCGGAGGGCGGCGTGGCGACCATGGTGGTGACAATGCAGGACATGACTCCCCTGGAGGACTTGGCGCGGCAACGGGCCGAGTTCGTAGCCTTGATAGGTCGGGAGTTGCGCGCGCCGGTGACATCGATCAAGGGATCCGCTGCCGCCGCGCTGCGGGCCGATGACATGCGGGACCCGGGTGAGACGACCCAGTTGTTCCATCTCATCGACGACCAGGCCGATCGCATGCTGGACCTGATCAGCGACCTGACCGACGCGGCCCGCCTGGACGCCGGCGATCTGTCGGTGTCCCCCGAACCTTCGGATGTGGGCAGGCTGGTGGAACAGGCTCGTGCCGTCTTTCTCAGCACCGGGGGCCGTAACCAAGTCTGTCTCGACCTGTCCCCGGACCTGCCGCGGGTGATGGCGGACTTTCGGCGCATCGTGCAGGTGCTGGGCAATCTCCTGACCAACGCGGAACGGCATTCCCCGGAGTCCGCCGCTATACGGGTGGCTGCCGCGGCAGAAGGTCTTGAAGTGGCCATCTCCGTCGCCGCCGCGGGCTCGGAAGTACCCCCTGAACATCTGCGGCACCTGTTCCGGAAGTTTGGCGACCCGAAGGATGGCGGCCCATTGGGTCAGGGTACCGGGCTGGGCTTGGCCATTTGCCGGGGTGTAGTGGAGGCCCACGGGGGTCGTATCCGGGCCGAGAGCGGCCCCAATCAGGGCATCCGGTTCACCTTTACCCTGCCGGCGGAAGCGGCAGTTCATTCCCCCGCGCCCAGCCAGCGGGCGCGCGTGCTGGTGGTGGATGCCAACCCGGCGCACCTGCGCCAGGTCCGCCGCGACCTCATGGACGCGGGTTATGTGGTGACCTCCACCAGCGAGCCGGAGCAGGCCCTGAGCCTGTTGGCGGAACAGCGACCCCATCTGGTGCTGACGAGCCTGGCGCTGCCCGGCGTCGATGCCGACGCGTTCGTGCAGGCTCTCCAGGGGGTGGCAGACGTGCCGATTCTCTGTCTGTCCGACGCGGGGAGCGACCAGGACATTGCGCAGGTCTTCGAGATGGGAGTCGACGACTACCTGGTCCGGCCCTACTCGCCCTCGGAACTGGCCGCCCGCATCCGGGCGGCCTTGGGCCGCCGAGCCGCGGCTCGGCCGTCCGAGCCGTCCGAACCCTACATCAGGGGTGCACTGACCATTGACTTTACCCGGCGGCTGGTCACGATGGACGGCCAGCCGCTCCCGCTGACCGCTACCGAATACGGCCTGCTGGCCGAACTGGCTACCCACGCCGGCTCCGCACTTACCTACGATCATCTGCTGCAGCGCGTGTGGGGTTGGAATAATCCGGGCAATCCCTACGTGGTCCGCACCCACCTGATGCGGTTGCGGCGCAAGCTGGGGGAGGACGGACACAACCCCGCCTACATCCTCGCCGAGCCCCGCGTGGGGTACCGCATGGTTCCTCCCGACGAAGGGTCGCCGTAACCGCCTCCGCTGGCTTCCCTGACAGGGATAGGTAGAGCCCCGGTCCGCATTGTGGATTGGGGTTCTGGGTGGGTGGTTCCACCCACTGCAACGCCCGGGGCGGAGCCGATTCCGGGGGGCTGCAGCCAGACCCTCGGCTCTGGCCGTCGGTCAGCAAAGGCGTCCTGCACCCCGTCCCGCAAGCCCTCCTCGAACCGGGTTGCATCCAGCCGGGCGAAGTCCCACCCCAGCGTGTCGTGTGAACGGATCCCGTGGGACCGCCCGGGAAAGTCCGCAGCCAGGCCTCGTTGAGCTGTCAAGAGGACGATGGCCGCACAACGATTGGCGCGGCAGAGGACCCGGCATGGACAGCACCAGGATGTCCGTCGGATTGTGCCGTTTGGTCCGGTCGACCCGCGGATTCCCGGAATTTTCAGGGTCTCGACCAGGGATGAGGACCTCCGGCCAGGTCGCGTCCATCCCGGGCAGGGATTCCTTTCTGTTATCGTAAAAACAAGGTAACGGGGCCCCGTCGTCCGTTCGGGACTCGGACCAAAATCAACGAAACCGAAACGGTGCCTTGGCCCTTGCGACCTGTCCGACACTGCCGGACTATATATAATTAACGTGCCTCTGGCGCATTCGGCTCCAAGACGCGGCAATCCAACTGTTTGGCGTCTGCGATCCGGCCGCGGCCCCTGAAGCACACGCGGACACACGGAAAAGCATTCGATGAACCACCGCGACCCCCGCCTGCCGACCACCGTTCTCCGTTGGGTCTTTGCCTGGCTGCTGGCCGCGGTGTTGCTGCCGTTCGGGGCCGCGCCCTTGTTGGCCCAGGATGCAGCCGCGTCCGGCTTTCCGTCCGAGAACGCTCCGATTTCAATTTCCGTCGCGCCGAACGACGGCGCGCGCATTACGGTTGGCACCATCAATGCCCCCGGCGACAGCGGCGTGTTCACCAGCCAGGACGGCGGCGTGACCTGGGTGCAGGCCCGCGGCATTCCGTCCGGCCTGAGTTTCGCTGCGGTGGAGCACGATGTCGTCGATCCCGCGATCATTTATGTGGGCGACGCGGCGCAGGGACTCCTGTTCAGAAGCCAGGATGGAGGAACCAGCTTTGCCGAGCTGACCACCTTTCAGGACTGGCTGAGCGTGGGCAGCGGAGTCGGCGTCCTGTACTCGCAGGAGGCCAACGGCTTCTCGGTTCTTCATGCAGGTACTCGCTCCGATGGTGTTCTTACGAGCTATGACAACGGCGAGTCCTGGATCATCAATGCCATTGGCCTGCCGCTGGAACCGGCCGGCGCGCAAACGGCGCGCCGGGTGCGCGCCATCAAGGCGTTCGGGGACGATCTCTACGTCGGGACCCACGACGGGGTGTATCGCCAGCGCGTCGGCAGCGACGCGTGGAAGCGGGTCCCCTTCTTCGAACCCGGCGAGGTGATTCGAACCCTGGCGGTCTACAGGGATCGGCTGTACGCCGGCCTGGTCGGGGCCGGCATGTTCCGCACCGCGGACGGCGACGCGTGGGAGCGGGTCCCGGATTTTCCGGACATCGCGACCGTCTTTGGCCTGACCGCCTCCGATCAGTTGATGACCGCCGCTACCGGAGTCGGAATTTGGACCGGCAACGGCGACCAGTGGTTAAAGTCGCAGGTGGACGGGGGCAACTGGTCCGAGCAGTCCTGGTCCATGGATGCGGGCCCGAATGGCCAGAACGTCTACATTGCCACGGATACGGACTGGATTGTCCGTTCGGTTGATCTGGGTTTTTCCTTCGAAACCTGGGGTTCGTACACGGAACTGTCACCCCAGCCGCTGCCGCCTATCTCCCGGCCTATCGCGGTTCCTGTTGAAACCGAACCTGCTCCCGACCAGGAAGCGGCGGAGGATCCGGTCCCAGAGACCGCTCAGGTCCCTGCCGAAACCGAGGCCGAAGTGCCTGAGGCCGAAGCGCCGGCACCGGTGGCGGAATCCGAAACACCGGTTGATCCCACTCCTGTTCCCGAAGAAGACGATCCTGCAGTACCGCAGCCCACGCCACAGGCCGCGGCGCCGTCCGGATTCCCGCCCACGTTCCTTTCGGGATTGGATTTGCCGGACGTGGAGTTGCCTTTCCTCGGGCCTGTCTCGCTCTTGGTGTTTGCCGCGGCGGTGATCCTGTTGCTCCTCATCATTGTGGGCATCGTGTCCGTTTTCCGCTCCCCCGAGGAAGACAGCGAATAGTTGCGTCGATTGATGCCGCCCGGGACTGCAACCTGGACTGACCTGCAGCGGTTCCTGCAGGCTCGCGACAATCTACAGATTGCCACCGCACTGCCGGCCGACACGCGCCCCCTCGGACCTGTTCGCTGGGACAGCCGGGATGTGGAGGCAGGTGATGTCTTCATTGCCAAGTCGGGCTTGGAGACGGATGGTCACCTGTACGTACCCGATGCGATTGCTGCCGGCGCCGTGCTGGTCCTGGGCACCGAAACCCAGGCCGTGGTGGAAGCCCGGTGTGCCGGAAGTGGTCTGGTCTTGCCGGCCTACCTTCAGGTGAAGGACAGCGAACGCGCGTTCGCCCAGGCTTCCGCTCTCTGGTTCGGATTTCCGGCCCGCCGGCTGACAACCGTGGGCATCACGGGAACCGACGGCAAGACAACGACGGTGGGTCTGTTGACCAGCATTCTGGAAGCCGCACATCGGAGTAGCGGCGCGGATGGTGGTTTCCAGGCCGGTGCCGTGTCCACTCTGGGGTTCGTGGAAGGGGGTCGGGTAACCGATTCCGGCTTCCATGTCACGACCCCGGATGCCTGGAACGTACAGGCCGCATTGGACCGCATGAGCGGCCATGGTTGCCGGATTGCCATACTCGAATGCACCAGCCACGGCCTGGCACAGCACAGGACGGATGAAATCGACCTGAACCTGGCCGGTTTCACCAACATTACCCATGAGCATCTCGACTACCACGGCACCTTCGAGGCCTACGTGGGAGCCAAGTGTTCAATGTTGGACTTGCTGACGGATCGGCCCGACCAGACAGCTACCGTGATATTCAATGCCGACGATCCCGTCAGCCGCCAAGCCGTTCCGGACAAGCTGGACGCCATCGGCCGCGATGGCACGGATACGGACACCTACAGCCAACATGTTGGAACCCATGCCACGTGGATGGGCCTGGAGCCCGAAGTTCGCCCCGGCGGAATGTTCATCCGGGCCCGCGGGCCCGGGAACCGAGCCGGTGCCCTGCAGGCCGCGCTCGTCGGGGAGTTCAACATCTCCAACATGCTGTTGGCCACCGCCCTGGGATATCGCCTGGGGTGTCCCATGAGCGCCATCGAGGAAGGCATTGGCGGGTACCCGGGAACGCCGGGCCGCATGGAACCCGTGGATGTCGGCCAGGAATTCCGGGCCTTTGTCGATTTCGCCCACACGCCCGGCAGCATGGAAGCCGCCCTGTCCTCCCTGCGGAAAATCCTGACTGCCGAAGCTCGGGGCGGCCGGTTGATTGCCGCCTTTGGCTGCGCGGGCCTGCGGGATCGGCGCAAGCGCGGCTTGATGGGGGCGGCCGCTGGCCGTTGGGCCGACCATGTGGTTATCACCGCCGAGGATCCGCGTACGGAGGATCTCCGGTCCATTTGTCGCGAGATCGAGCAGGGAGTCGCATCGGCGGCCCGGCCCGCGGCCTGGGACGTGGTATTGGACCGGGCGGAGGCGCTTGAGCACGCGGTGGCGCTGGCCCGCCCCCAGGACATTGTGGTGGCGTGCGGCAAGGGGCATGAACAGAGCATGTGCTTTGGAACCACGGAGTATCCATGGAGTGATCGCCTGGCCCTCAGACTGGCGCTGGAACGGTTGTTGGGTATCGCTGTGGAGCCCCGCGCTTCGATCTATCGTTTGCCAACCGGGAAGGGAACGGAATCGGCTTCCATTTGATGTTTGTGAGCCATGTTTCGCAGCCGTGTGGAAGGTACGTCCGCCGGCCTGCAAACCGGCCGGATCGGATCGGGCGGTACCCGTTTGCTGTGCTACAATCCGCGCATTGCGCGTGAGGGCAACAGGCGTTGATTCCAGGCGGAAAACAACCCGTTTTTGATTTGGATTCCGAGTACTGCGCCCCTCTTGACGCCCACCGGTTTGGCGCTTGAATGCAAATGCGCTGGGGGAGACGACTTCTGATGCGAAATCGAAAAGGCCTGCGCGTCCGGGTTCTGCTGTTGACAAGCGTGCTCGCGCTTGTGCTGGGAGCCTGCGGGGGGGCCAGTACCGGCTCCACGTGGTTCAACCTCCCGTCCGTCACCGTCAATGTCCGCGACGACGGGTCCCTCAGGGTCATGGGGATTGCCGTGGGCACGACGGCGAGCACGGGTTTGTCCGCCGTGGTCGATCCGCTGCAGGCGGCCGGTGCCGACACTCTCGAGGTACGCATCGGATACAACGGCATCCACATCTACCTGGACGGCCAGGATCTGCCCTACATAGCCTGGGACGAGGATTCGGCGGCGGTGCTCGCCACCATCATCGAGGCACAGTCCCCGGGCGTCGGCGCGGATCAGTTGCTGGACTGGGTCCGGCGAGTTGGGGTCGGCGTTCGCATCCAGATGTCCGACACCCGCACCCCGCGTTGGCGCGGTGAGACCAGCTACGCCCCGATGGAAGCGCCGGCCGAGCTTGTCGGCCCCATGGATCTGTCGGGACTGGCCTTCGATGGCAACGGTGTTCTCACGGTGGAAGGGGTGGATCTTGGACTGGGTGCCCTGATCCCGGCACACATCGGCGGTATCCTGAGCGATCTCGGGGCGGAGACGGTTTCGCTGAACTTCACGCCCAACACCCTTGATTTGGCCCTCAATGGCCAGGACCTGCCGTCCTTGGCCTACGACAGCGACAGCCTGGAGGCCGGACTGGAACTCGCCTCGGCCCTGCTGGCGAACGACCCGGCGACACTGTCCCTGGTTGAGTCCTTCCTGCCCAAGCTTCCGGCGCTCGCCATCAGCGGGACCATTTCCTTTACCGGTCAGGCGGCCGGCAGCCTGGCCCTGCCCGAGCGCATTGTGGTGCCGGTGAACGCCGACGGAACGTTGGGCGACGTCATGGGACTTCCGCTTGGCGCGATCCTGACCGATCCGGTCCTGCCGGCCGACATGATTGGCAAGCTGACCGGTGC
>DAOUIC010000448.1:0-2052 GCA_034428255.1 Anaerolineales bacterium | reverse complement strand
CCAACATCACCAGTCCCATCATTGGGCCCCGTACGCTGGAACAGCTCGAGGACAACCTTGGCGCCTTGCAGGTGTCGCTGGACGACTCGGATCGGGAGGCGGTGGATGCCTTAATTCCTCCCGGAACCCACGTGTCGCTGTTCTATGAAGCCAACTTCGGTGCCAGCGCGTTCAGATGGTAATCCTGAGTCACTTCAGCCTCGGGAAGCTTGAACACGCCCAATTGAACGCAGGCTTCGACCATCGGGACTGCATCGGTCAGCCAGTCAAAGCGCCGATCGCGGAACCAGCCATCAACTCATCGACTACAGTACGCCTTCGCGTTTCTTAGCCGGTGCGTACAGCAGCCACCAAGCCGGGACAGGTCCATTTTGTTCCTGTCCCGGTCCGCACGAACACAGTTCACCTACGACCGGACCCTGAATTTGCCGTTGGCCGAACAGGACGTTATACAGGGCTTCCTCCTCTGCCATGCCGCCGATCTGTAGCCCGACCTGCAGGGCTTCGAACCACTGGACATGATCGTCCAGGTCGGCTTTCGGGATGCCGACAGGCCAACAAACAAACTTGGAAAGAGCCTACGCGGCATCCAAGCGCTGTCTCGGCAGAGTAGTCTTGTCCCCCCTGCGCAACCCAATCAGGGCTGCGATCGGCCCAGAACCGCGTACAATCCCGGAGCAAGAACCCATGCAATCCGTCCATTGGAACCAACCATGATTCAGAGACAGCCGTTCGGCCAAACCGGCCATGACAGTTCCGCCATCATTTTCGGAGCATTTGCCGTCAACCGTTGCGATCAGGCCACGGCGGACCAGCTCCTCATGCGGCTCATGGACCACGGCGTCAACCACATTGACACCGCAGCTTCCTACGGCGACTCGGAACTTCGTGTGGGTCCTTGGATGAAGCACCACCGGGACGAGTTCTTCCTGGCCACCAAGACGGGCAGGCGCGTCTACGACAAAGCCAAGGAGGAAATAGAGAGTTCGCTGGCACGGCTGCAGACCGACTGCCTGGACCTGATCCAGCTGCACAACCTGGTGGACGAGGAGCAATGGGAGCAGGCCATGGCTCCCGGCGGAGCCTTGGAGGCGGCCTGTGATGCACGCAAGGAAGGCAAGGTTCGATACATCGGGGTCACCGGCCATGGCTTGACCGTGGCGCGCATGCACCTGCGCAGCCTCGAAGCGTTTGCGTTCGACTCAGTGCTGTTGCCCTGGAACTATGTGCTCTGGTGCAACGAAGAGTACCGATCCGACTTCAACCAACTGAACGCGGTGTGCCGGGGACGCGGTGTTGCCGTCCAGACCATCAAGGGGGTTACCCGCGGTCCGTGGGGCGAAACACCCCAGTCGCGGAACACGTGGTACCAACCGTTCGAGAATCAGGCGGACATCAACCGCGCGGTGCACTGGGTGTTGGGTCAGGACGGGTTGTTCCTCAACTCAGCCGGCGACCCGGATCTACTGCCCCGTCTCCTGGCGGCCGGTTCCACGTTTCGACGTGCTCCACATGACGACGAGATGGAGGATTTGATGGCCTCTGCCCAGATGGCACCCTTGTTCGTCGAATAAAGCTGGTCTGCCAAGCAGATTGGAACGCACGAGAAATGTCCTGTCTCATACCAATCCAGCATCATTATACGGCTTGAGTATCCGCGGGCAGGGCTTCCAGGGGACACTGTTTCATTCTCGTTGATACGGATATCCATCCACGATTGTTGGGCCGGCTCCCTGTGTCCCATCGTGTCCGGTATCAACTGCTTTGACGGCAATCTGCAGCGCGTGCCTGCTGCCAAAGGTGGCTCGGGCCAAAATCAACGAACTTGAAACAGTGCCCAATCCCGATGGATTGTTGTTACCCGGACCGGATTCGACTTAAGATACCGGGTCGGCGCGGCCGGGCTCGCCTGCAATCTTCCATCCCGGTGCCCTGTGCGGCACCGCCCCGCCCGTTGCAATCTACCCTCCTGCATCACCCCTTCGGTGTTCTGCCATGCCTGTACCACGAATCGCGGTTAGAGCCGAGGCTCGTCGGCATCTGGGGAACGGC
>DAOUIC010000447.1:0-6149 GCA_034428255.1 Anaerolineales bacterium | reverse complement strand
GGCCATGCTGCGGGCCATCAGGTGCACGAAAGTTGAGGGTCCCCGCCTCGGTCTTCAGTCCCCGTGTCAGGCGGGCCCGGGGCTTGAAGTGCCCAAACCAGCCCCCGGCCGGTTGGTGGTGGCGGGCACCTTGGGGTTCCCCCGGCTGCGCACCAGCTCGTGCCAGCGTTCCACAAGGTGCCAGAGCAGCTTGCGCACCTCGGGCCGCAGGCGCGCAAGCTGCATCACCACTTCCCAGAGCGCCAGCAGGACGGGTCCCGCCTCCGGCGGCTGCTCCCGGGCCAGGCGTTGCAGAATAGGCAGCAGGACCCGGTCCAGGTGGGTCAGATCGTCCTCATAACTCCGGATGTGCCGGCCCACGGTGCAGTGAAACAGTGCCCGTCGGTTCCACATGCCCTCTCAACCCCCTGCCACGATCTAGCCGGTGGCAACCAGTCCCCAACAGGAGCAATACCGTTGACGGAGAACTCCATTGGGAGATCTGCCTCGCAGTGGTGCGGAGCAGGATCCCGCGGCACTCCTCGCCCAAGGACTGACAATGGAAAAGACCAATCAGATGAACACGGCGACCTATCAGGCCCTGCGGACCGTGGGTGCAACCGAAGAACAGGCCGTGATCGTGACTGCAATCCCGGATATTGGGCCGCTGCACAGCGAGATGGATCGCAGGTTCACCGAACTGGAACTGCAGTTTGTCAAGGGTCAACGCACCCAGACTGTGTGGCTGGCCAGCCTGATGCTCGCAATTCTGAGCGCGGTAATTGCCTCCAACTTCTTCTAGTCCCGGGGCCTTCCGTTGAACCGACCGCCCTCCTTCCATGTCGCCCTGCACTGGGCGCAACTGCCCTCTCGGGGGTTTTAGCTGTCTGTATCGACATTCTCCATGACCGGATGGTCATGGCTCCATTGAAGCCCGTAAGCCGGTGTCGCCAAAGACACAGGTGTGAAAGCTCTCCATGACCGCAAGGTCATGGCTCCAAACAAAAAGCGGGGGCCCATGGGCCCCCGCTCTGCATGTTGTTGTGGCCGGAGATCACAGCAGGCACGCGGTCCTACTGATCAGCCAGAATCTCGTTGGCCTCGGTTGTCAGCTCTGCCAGGCTGGACTCCACGTCGGCACCGTCCGCAATGGCTGCCATCACCTCCTCCACCCGATCACGCACGAAGTCGTAGCCGGGCACCGGCGGTTCCGTGGTGCCATAGGGCAGCAATTCGAAGGCGGCCTTGTAGGCCGGATTCTGCTCAAAGTACTCGCTCAGGCCATCCGCCACGCTCTGACGCACCGGGAAGTAGTTGCTGGCGCGCGCCCACTTGGCCTGGGACTCGGGCGAGGTGTAGTACTTGATGAAGATCCATGTGGCCAACTCGCGCTCCGGCGTGGACCGCCCCATGCTGACGCTGGCACCGTAGACGTTCATCACCGGATCCTCCGTGCGGCGCGGCAGCGGGGCCACGGACCAATCGAAGGCGGCTGCATCATTCACCCCGGCTGCCACAAAGGGCAGGCCGGAACTCGATCCGATGAAGAACAGGAGCTTGCCGTTGGCAAACGAAACCTGGTCGCCGTAACGCTCCGTGAGCTTACCCGCACAGCCGTCGTCGAAGAGGCCCTGCACCATGGACATGGCCTCAACCGTGGCCGGATCGTCGTAGGTGTAGGCCACATTCTCGTAGTCGAAGATGTCGCCGCCAAAGGCGAACGTGAAGCTGGCAATCCCGGAAGCGTTGAACTTGAACTGGTATCCCAGGCTGCCCTCGTCGCCGATCGCGCCGCTGAATCCCTCATCCACGGCCCGGCAGGCCAACTCGGCGAACGCCTCGGGCGTTGTCGGTGGGCCGTCGTGGCCCAACTCAGCCAGCCAGTCCGAGTTGTAGTAAAGCACCTCCATCGAGCGGTTGGGCGGAAAGCCCAGCCGGGCGTTGTCGAACGACGGGAAGATGTCGGCGTTGTAGAAGCCGGAGAAGAAATCCGACTGCTCCTCCTCGGACAGGCCCCACTTGGGATCCGAAACGAGGCTGTTCATGTCCACCAGGCCATCGCCCAGCTGGTAGGTGGCGGACTGGTTCTGGTAGGCAACCACCAGGTTCGGCACGTCGTCCGTGCCAATCACGTTCAGCATTTTGCTGAAGATATCGCCGTAGCTGCCCTGGTTGGACCCTTCGACGGTAATCCCGTATTCGTTGGTGTCGTTGAAGTGCGCAATGATTTCCTGCAGCGCTTCCTCGCGTGAGCCGGAGTGCTGGTGCCAGAACGTCACGGTCTGGCCCGACGGATCCACATCGGCCCACATGGACATGTCGTCCATGCCCTCTGACATTTCCTCGGCGGCCGGAGCAGTCGACACACTGGTCACGGCACAGCCGGAAAGGACAACAAGCAAACAGAGGAGCAGGGCGCTCCAAGCCAGTAATCGAGCCTTCATGGTGTGGATCTCCTTGGATGCACTGCGAGGCTGAACAAAAAACGAACTGAGTTGGTCAAACAAGCGAACAAGAACAAGGCTTCCGGAGGGCCGGCACGGGCTAGCCCTTGAGACCCGTCAGCGCAATCCCTTCGGTATATTGCTTCTGGGTCAGGAAATACAAAATCAGGATGGGCACGATGGTAATCATCGACCCCGCCATCATCAGGTGCATGAGGGGACCCGCCTCTTCGGCAAACCGGTAGAGACCCACCATGATCGGACGCCAGGTCTCGGTCGTGGTCACCAGCAGTGGCCACAGGAACTCGTTCCAGGCCCCAATGAAGACGAACACCGTCACCGTGAAAATGGCCGGCTTGGACAGGGGCAGCACGACCCGGACCAGGAAAAGGTTGTGGCCGGACCCGTCAATGCGGGCAGCATCCCACAACTCCCAGGGAATCTGGGCAAAAAACTGCCGCAGCAGGAAGATGCTGAACACCGATGCCATGCCCGGAACGGTGATGCCCTGCAGGGTGTTGAGCCAGGAGCCGCCGGGCAACGGAATGAAGGGTACCCGGTTCGCTACCACGAGGAAGTTCGGGATCATGGTCACCATGCCCTGAATCATCAGGGTGCTGAGCATGATCGAAAAAATCAGGCCCCGGCCCTTGAACTCGATCCGCGCAAAGGCGTAGCCGGCCAGGATGGAGGTGGAGAGCTGGCCGGCCAGGATGACCGCCGAGATCACAATGCTGTTGAGGAAGTACCGGGTGAAGTTCGCCTCCTGCCAGGCCTCCACATAGTTCTCAAAGCGGGGTACGGAAGGCAGCAGTTGCCGGGTGACCGTCTCGCCCAGGGTCATCAGGGATGCGGACATCATCCAGGCAAATGGGATCAACGAGGCCGCCCCGCCCAGCAGCAGGATTGCGTACAGCACCAACCGGCCCAGGCGATAGCGCACGGCCCTCCCTCTCCGGCCAACGGCGCGGGTCCGGGCCGAGGAGAGGCCAATCGGCTTGACGATCTGGGTGTCAGCCATAGAACACCCGCTCCCCCAGGACCTTCGACTGCACAAAGGTCATGTACAGGATGATGACAAGCAGCAGTACGGCCTGCGCCGAGGCATAGCCGAACTGGTTGGCCTTGTTGAAGGTATTGAAGATGTTGATGCTGACCGTGGTGACGGTGCCCAGGGCGGAGGGCTCCATCATCACGAAGATGTGGTTGAAGGCCTTGAAGGTCCCAATGAAGCCGATCACGGAAAGGTAGAAGGTCACCGGCGACAGCAGCGGAAAGGTGATCCAGCGCAGCTGCTGGACGTGGGAGGCCCCGTCAATCTCGGCAGCCTCGTACAGAGTCGGGTCAATGCTGCCCAGGCCGGCCAGGAAGATGACGGTGTTGTAGCCGACATAGGTCCAGATGCCGAAGAGCACAATCGAAACCAGGGCCAGGCTGGGTCCGGCCAGGAAGCCGCCCAACGCCGTGCCGAACAGCAGGTTGAGCAGGCGCTCGGATTCGAACAGCCACTCCTGGGCCGGCAGGCCGAGGGCCTGCATGCCCCGATTGGCGATGGACAGTTCCCGGGGGCTGAAGATGTTGCGGAAGATGAGCGCCGTTGCGATGACGGGTGTGATGTAGGGCAGGAAGAAGATCATGCGGAAGAACTCCTGCCCGCGGATCTTCTGGAACAGGATGTAGGCCAGGCACAGCGCGATCAGCAACTGGACCGGAATCGAGCCGAACGCGAAGTAGAAGGTGATGGGGATGGCGTTCAGGAAGCGGTCGTCGCCGGCGCTTAGCATGCCGACCCAGCCCGTGGGAATCAGCCACAGGCTGGCGGCCACGACGGCCAGGCTGGCGATGCGGGCCACGCGATACCCCGGATTGCGACTCGAGCCGGGCCGCGTCCACAGGTACCAGGCCCCGAGAAGGCCGAGGAATCCGCCCACAAAGAAGAGTGCAGACCACGGGTCGCCGATGGCCTTGAGATAGTTCTCGGCACCGACGTAGCCCCGGTCCACCACACGCCAGCGGCGCGTGCTCATGTACAGGGCGTAGCCGACCGGAAACAGGCCGAAGCAGAAGATCAGGACGCTGGCCGGCAGGATGTAGAGGTAGCCTGTCAGCTGTGACTGCCAAGCCTTCAGGGAGCCCGCGGCGCGGCCGCCCGGCTGTTCGACTCCCTGCAGTGATGCCGCGGTCATCGACCGACGCTCCGTACCTGCCCCGCCAACCGGGGGCTTCAGGCCAATTTCGATGTGGCGCGGAGGGGTTTCCCGCGCCTCCAATCCGGGGGCAAGTATACAATGGCGGGTTGTGCCGGGACCCGCCCGCGCCGCCTCAATCCCTATGCATTCCCTTATGGAGTCGCGGATGCTGCAGCAGTCCCCTTCCCTCTGGTTCGAGGACTTCGCCGTGGGCGATGCGGTGGAAAGCCTGGGCCGCACCGTGACCGAGGCGGACGTGGTGAACTTCGCCGCCCTCTCAGGTGATTGGAACCTGATTCACACCGATGCCGAATACGCGCGGGAGCAGATGTACGGTCAGCGGGTGGTGCACGGCCTGCTGGTGCTCTCCATCAGCTCCGGCCAGATGGTGCGCCTGGGGTTCCTGAACGACACCACCATCGCCTTCATGGGCCTGGACTGGCAGTTCCGGAGGCCGGTCTTCATCAACGACACCATCCGCACGCGCCTGACCGTAAGCGAGTTGCGCGCCATGAAGCGCCTGGGCGGCGGCAAGATCACCTTCAAGGTGGAGGTGATCAACCAGGAAGGCAAGCAGTGCCAGCGGGGCAGTTGGGAACTGCTCTGCAAGTCGCGGGAAGCACAGGCGGACTGAACCGCACCCCGCAGTCCCCCGTGCCGGTCGGGCCGGCAGCCTTGAACTGTCGTTAAACCGCAGCAACGGCCGGCACTTCCGCCGCAGCCTGTTCTTCCGCCTGTGCGTAGACCTCGGGCCTCCGTGTGGCCAGGACCGGCACCGCCTGCCTGATGCCGTCCACGGACCCCAGGTCGCATTCCACCGTGTACACGCCGGGCGCGGTGCCGGCGTCGACCAGCACTTCGCCCCAGGGATCCACGACGGCGCTGTGGCCGCAGAACCGGATGCTGTCGAACTCGCCCACGCCGTTGCAGGCGACCATGTAGGTCTGGTTCTCGATGGCGCGGCTGCGCACCAGGGCCTGCCAGTGGGATTGGCGCAGATCCGGCCACTGGGCCGACATAACCTGCATGCGACAACCCTGGCGCGTGTAAATCTGGAACAGTTCCGGGAACCGCAGGTCGTAGCAGATGGCCAGGCCGGCTTCGTGTCCGTCAAGGGTCACGGTTGACAGGGCATCCCCCGCCGCCAGAAATTCCTCCTCCTGCAGCATGGGCACGAGATGCACCTTGCGGTAGGAGGACAGCAGCCGTCCCTCGCGGTCGTAGACGACCATCGTGTTGTAGATCCCGTCGTCCGCCCGTTCCAGCAGCGAACCGGCCACGGTCAGGTTCATGTCCCGGGCCAGCGCCGCGAAGCGGCCGAAGGCGTTGTCGGGGGTTGGCTCGGCAACCAGCGGATCGGCAAACTCCTCCACCCGGTCCAGCGCGTAGGAGGAGGCCCACAGTTCCGGCAGCACCGCCAGGTCCGCCTTGTCGTGGGCCGCCATCTCCAGGTAGCTGCGGGCCGTCAGGAAGTTGTACTCCGGATCCGCGATCCGGCAGTCCATTTGCAGGAGGGAAACTTTCAGGGTGCTCATGT
>DAOUIC010000446.1:0-3703 GCA_034428255.1 Anaerolineales bacterium | reverse complement strand
CCCCGGTCGGAACCGCGCCCGCGGCCACCGTCCCGGTCCCTGGAATGGTCGTCGCGGTAGCTGCCGCCGCGGAATCCACCACGGCCGTTGCCGCCGCCCCGGTAGTCGCCATCCGCATCGCCGCGCGGTCCTTCGTCAAACCGATCGTTGCCCCGGTATCCGCCGCGCGATCCCCGGTCGTTGCGACCCCGATCCCGGTCCCGGTCCCAGTCTCGATCGCGTCCCCGACCACCCCGATCGAAGTTGCGATCCCGATCGAAACCACGGTCCCGGCCGGAGCCACGATCCCGGAAGCCGCCGCCGTCGCGCCGGTCATCGCGCCGACCACCGCGGCCGCCGCCACCGCGCCCGGGGCTGTCGTCCGCCTGGGCCTCTTCCAGCGTCATGTCCAGCAATACGGCCTTGCGACTCATCCGGATCTTGCCGTCGGGTGTGATGCCCGTGACCATGGCCGTCAACTCGTCGCCAACCTGGCCAATCTCCCCGGCTTCGCCAACCCGATAGTCGGCCAGCTGGCTGATGTGGATCAGTCCGGTCTGCTGCCCGACGATGTCGAGGAAGAGACCGAAGTCGGCCACACGCGACACCTTGCCGGTGTATTCCTTGCCCAGTTCCACCTCTTCGGTGAGTTCGGACACCTTGGCAAAGGCAATGTCCGCCTTGGTGCCTTCGCCCGAGATGATGACAATCCCCTTGCCATCCTCCTCGTTGACTTCGATGCGCACATCGAATTCGTCCTGCAGTCCGCGGATCACCTTGCCGCCGGGACCGATCAATCCGCCGATCTGCTCCTGCTTGATCTCCAGCGTGCGGATGCGCGGCGCAAACTCGTTCAGGTCGGAACGCGGTTCCGGAATGACCCGGAGCATCTCGTCCAGAATGTGCAGCCGGGCACGGCGCGCCTGGGCCAGGGCTTCCTGCAGGATGCTGAAATCCAGCCCCTCAATCTTGATGTCCATCTGCAAGGCGGTGATCCCGTTGTCGGTGCCGGCCACCTTGAAGTCCATGTCGCCCAGGTGATCCTCAAGGCCCTGAATGTCGGTCAGGACCTGGTAGCGCCCGGTGCCCGGCTCCTGGATCAATCCCATGGCCACCCCGGCCACCGGCTTGCTGATCGGCACGCCGGCATCCATCAACGACAACGTGCTGGCACAGACGGAGGCCATGCTGGTGGAACCGTTGCTGCTCATGCACTCGGACACGAGGCGGAGGGTGTAGGGGAAGTCGTCCGGCACCACGCCTGCCACGGCGCGTTCCGCCAGGGCACCGTGGCCAATCTCGCGCCGTCGGGGACCGCGCATCATGTAGGCCTCGCCCGTCGAGTAGGGTGGGAAGTTGTAGTGGTGCATGTAGGTCTTCTCGTCCTCTCCTTCGTAGAACGAGTCCATGCGCTGGGCGTCGGAAGGGGTTCCGAGCGTGGCCACGGTCAGCACCTGGGTTTCGCCGCGCTGGAAGAGACCGCTGCCGTGGACCCTGGGAATGCGGCCCACCTGTACTGAAATCGGCCGGACGGTGGTGGTGTCCCTACCGTCGCTGCGAACGCCCTGGTCCAGGATGCGCTGGCGCACAACCTTCTTGACCGTGCCGCTGAAGGCCTCGCCGACCGTGCCCTTGTTGAACTCGGACGACTCGTCGGCCAATTCCTCTTCCAGCGAGTCCTGCACCTGCTGCTTGAGGGTTGCGATTCCGGCATCGTAGGCGGCCCGATCCGGGTTGTCGGCGATCAGGCCACCGACCCCAATGGAGGCGATTTCGGAGACGCGCTCCGAGACCTGCTCCGGCACCGTGAACAGTTTGTAGTCCTTGAACTTGGGCTTGCCGAGCTCACGCTGCATGTCGCCGATCACGTCAATCAGCGGCTGCATGGCATCGTGCGACAGCCGCAACGCATCCAACATGACATCCTCCGGCACCTGGTCGGCACCGGCTTCGACCATGAGAATGTTGTCGCGCGTGCCGGCCACCTGCAGGTTGAGTTGGCTTTCCTGCATTTGGGAATGGGTCGGATTGACAACCAGTTCGTCGTCAATCAGGCCGATCGTGACGGCCGCCACCGGTTCCTGGAAGTCAATGTCGCTAATCGACAGGGCCGCGGACGCGGCCGTGATGGCGAGGGGCGCCATCAGGGTCTCGCCATCGCAGCCCAGGGGCGAGAGCACAATCTGCACGGGGTTGCGGAACCCGCTCGGAAACAGGGGCCGCAGGGGGCGGTCCGTCAGGCGGCACAACAGGATGGCCGTCTCGCTGGGACGACCCTCCCGGCGAAAGAAACTGCCTGGGATGCGGCCGGCCGCGTACATTCGTTCCTCAAAATCCACCGTCAGCGGGAAGAAATCGGTGCCTTCCCTTACCTCGCGGCTCATCGTCGCCGCAGCGAACACCACCGTGTCGTCCGTCCTGGCTGTCACCGCGCCGCCGGCCTGTTGGGCCAGTGCACCGGTCTCCAGGATCAGTTCGCGGCCACCTACTTCGGCCGTGAACACGGACGATCCATCAAACATCTGCATATGTCACCTCAATGCAAAAAAACGTGCATGCCGTTCCGTCCCCCAGCGCGGCATCCGGCCGCGCCTGGACTGGCATGCTGAAGAAAATCGAACAAGGGGCTAGACAAGAACGCGGACAAGCCCCGCGCGCACCAAGGGTGCCCGGGCTGCCTCGCGCAGGCGTTCACGGACCATGGCCCGCAGCCTGTATTGGGAACGTGGGGAAAGGGGCGCTACTTGCGCAACCCCAGACGATCAATCAAGGTGGCGTAGCGCTGCACATCCTTCTTGCGCAGATAGGCCAAGTGCCGCCTGCGCTGGCCGACGAGCTTGAGCAGGCCCCGGCGCGACCCTTCGTCATGGGTGTGCGCCCTCAGGTGCTCAAGCATGTCCTCGATGCGGCGCGTCAGCAGCGCAATCTGGACTTCCGGCGAGCCCGTGTCGGACTCGTTGATGCGGAACTCCCGCGTAATCCTCTGTTTTTCCGTCTTGGATATGGACATTGAGTGTCTCGTTGCTCCCGCCAACCCGGCGTGCTGCTTGTCTTGCTTCCGTCTTGTTCGCAACCATGGTAGTCCAGCCGACCGGCCATTGCAACAAAAGGGACACTTGAGACACTGGGCCGGACTGACGGCGAGCCCAACAGACCGATGGTGCACAGCCAACGGCCGCCCCCTTGGCACAGCGGGTTGGAAGCCGCGCCCCTGGAGCGCACAGCACCGGTCCGTGTGACGCTGCAGAGCCCTCCGAGCATCGTCCCGCAGACCATGGAGGAAGCCTCGTCGACATCCTGACCATCCCGCCGAGGCCGCCATCCCCGCTACGAGGCAGGGGCCATCCGGCGCCCCCGTCTGCCTGGGACCACAATCCCGCGGGTCGCGATGGCTAATGAAGACAACAACCCCGGACTACTGGTAGATGATCAGATCCGGAGGCTCGTCCAGGCCCTGCACCTCCTCCGGTGTCATAACCGGTATGTCGTAGTGGAAGAACAGCTTCAGGGCGGGCCGCTCCGACGGTGCCGACAATGCAAACCGCCTGTAACCGCTCAACTTGACCGCGGTGTATCCGAAACCGTCCATGTCCACCGACAGTTCAACGGCATCGTAGTTCTCAATCACTTCCCGGTAGTGCAGCATCCGGGGTGTGAATTGGTGCACCATCAGAATTTTGCGAGGCAGCCCCACTTCCTCGACGAGGGTCGCGAGGTAGCGTTG
>DAOUIC010000445.1:0-3888 GCA_034428255.1 Anaerolineales bacterium | reverse complement strand
AGGCCGACGGAGGACATCAGGTGGCCGACCTGATCCTCCAGTTCCTTGCCGTCTGCCACATTGTTGACCTTGAGCGGTTCGCCGATGATGTCGCGTACGCGGTGGCGGGGATTGAGAGAGGAAAAGGGGTCCTGAAACACCAACTGGATGTGGCGCCGGGCAACCTTGAGTTCCTCCCGATTCAGCTTGGCCAGGTTCTGGGGCCGGTCCAAGTGGAAGATGACGTCGCCGTCGGTGGGTTCCACCGCGCGGATCACGGACTTTGCAATCGTGGACTTGCCGCAACCGGACTCCCCGACCAGCCCGAACGTCTCGCCCGACTGGATGGTGAACGACACGTCGTCCACGGCCTTGACCGTGCCGGCCTTGCGCGTGAACAACCCCTGCGAGAGCGGGTAGTACTTCTTCAGGTTGCGGACTTCCAGCAGGGGTGCGCCGTCACTCACCGAACGCCTCCTCGGCCGACATGCCCACGTCGGGGTCGTACAGAACACAGGCCACCGTGTGGCCTTCCGCAACCTCAAGCGTGCGGGGCTTGTCCACATCGCAGATGCCGGGCTGCATCATCTCGCAGCGTGGATGGAAGTGGCAGCCCTTGGGCAGGTTGAAGGGATCCGGCACGGTCCCCACAATCTGCTTGAGACGGTCCTGCTGCGCCTCGCCGATGTGCGGGATGGATTCCAGCAGGGCACGGGTGTAGGGATGCCGCGGGTTGTCGAACAGGGACCAGACCGAGGCGTGTTCCACGACCTCGCCCAGATACATGACCACCACATCGTCCGCCATTTCGGCAATCACGCCCATGTCGTGGGTGATGAAGATGATGCTGGTGCCGGTTTCGCTCTGCAGGGTGCGCAGCAGATCCAGGATCTGGGCCTGGATGGTCACGTCCAGGGCCGTGGTCGGTTCGTCGGCAATCAGGACCCGCGGGGCACAGGCCAGTGCCATGGCAATCATGGCCCGTTGCCGCATGCCGCCGGATAGTTCGAACGGGTAGGCGCGGAGGCGCTTCTCCGGGTCGGGAATGCCGACCTGTCCCAGCAGCGACACCACCCGTTTCTCTGCTTCCTTCGCAGTCATTTCCTCGTGATGCAGGATGGCTTCCCTGATTTGCCACCCGATCGTGTGTACCGGGGAGAAGGCCGTCATGGGCTCCTGGAAGATGATGGCAATCTCGCCGCCCCGCACGTCCCGCAGGGCTTGGCTGCCGAGATCCAGCGCGGTCAGGTTGACCACCTCATGATCCCGGTGCAGCAGGATTTCCCCGTCCTTGATCGATCCCGTGGGACCCACGATCTGCAGAATCGACTGGACCATTACGCTCTTGCCGCATCCGCTTTCGCCCACCACGCCCAGGGTCTTGCCCCGCTCCAGCGAAAGCGTGACTCCGTCCACCGCCTTGACGACGCCCTCATCGGACTCGAAGTGGGTGACCAGGTTGCGGATCTCCAGGACCGGCTCCGTCATGGTCGTGTCGGGGGTGTTGTCAGGCGGCATAGGGATCCATGGCGTCGCGCAGGCCGTCACCCAGGAAGTTGAACATCAGCACGGTGACGATTACGAACAGGCAGGGGATGAGCTTCCAGGGGTGGAGTGCCAACGTCACCACGTTCTGGGCGTTCTGCAGCAGGACTCCCCAGCTGACGGCCGGCGGCTGCATGCCTAGGCCCAGGAAGCTGAGGCCCGTCTCTCCGATGATCATGTTGGGCACCATCAGGGTCAGCGTCACAATCAGGTGACTCATGAAGGACGGCAGCAGATGAATGGACATGATGCGCATCTCGCTGGAGCCCACGAGACGCGAAGAGGTCACGAAGTCCTCTCCCCTGAGGGCGAGAAACTTTCCCCGCACCTGGCGGGCCAGCGGCGGCCAGGAGATCAGGGACAGGATGAGCGTGATGGAGAAGTAGGTCTGCACCACCGACCACTCCCGCGGCAGGGCCACGGCCAGGGCCATCCATAATGGGATCGCCGGCACTGAGAGGATGACGTCGATCACACGCATCGAAATCTGGTCAACTACACCGCCAAAATACCCGGCGATACCGCCAATGAGGAGACCCAGCACAAAGCTGATCACCACGCCTACCAGACCCACCGTCAGGGAAATCCGGGCCCCGTACATGGTCCGCGTGAACAGATCGCGTCCGAGGCGGTCCGTGCCGAAGAGGAAGACTGGGGCCCCGTCGGTGCCGAACAGGTGCCGGTCTGCGGGGAACAGGCCCCACATCTTGTATTCGAACTCGGGGTTGCGGTGTAGTAACCGGATGGGATGGCGCTCGCCTCCCTCCACGGGCGAATACACGGTTAGGAAAGTCTCCATGTCCAGGGTCGGTTCAATGTCTAGGACATGGGGTCGGGTGAAGGCGCCGTCCTCGGTGCGGATGCGAATGCGGCTGGGTGGCGCGTCCAGATAGCCGTCGAAGCGATACAGCGTGGAATACGGGCTCACGAACTCGCAGAAGAGGGCGAGCAGGTACAACACGCCCAGGACTGCCAGGCCAATCATGGCGGCCCGGTGCTTGCGGAAGGCCCACCAGATCAGTTGCCACTGCGTGGCGCGGAAGAACTCCTCGCCGGAGCCCTCCACGGTCTCGTGGGTTACGGGTACGTCAAGCTCTGCGAGAGTCATTCCTCAACGTTTCCGAAACGAATGCGGGGATCGATCCAGACCAGGAGCAGGTCGGCAATCAGGTTGCCGATGATCACAAGCAGGGACAGGATCAGCGTGATGCTGCCGGCCAGATACATGTCCTGGGCCAACAGGGCATCGAACAGCACCGGCCCGGTCGTTTGCAGGTTCAGGACGATGGAGACCAGCACTTCACCTGCAACGATGCCGGGCAGAATAAAGCCGATGGTGCTGATCACCGGGTTGATGGCTATCTTGACCGGATAGTAGAACAGTACCCGTATTTCGGGAATGCCCTTGGCCCGGGCCGTGACCACGTACTGCTTGCGCAACTCGTCCAACAGGTTGCCGCGCATGACTCTCATCAGCCCGGCCGTGCCGCTCAGGCCGATGAGCACCACCGGGAACCAGATGCGCGACATCAGGTCAAGAAATCGGGCGACGCTCCAAGGGGCGTCGAGGTACTCCGGCGAAAACAGACCACCCACACTCCAGTTGAACTGTGTGTACAGGACCCACATCATGATCAGGGCCAGCATGAACGGGGGAATTGAGACCCCGATGAAGCCAAGGAAGGTGAAGGAGTAGTCGAATAGGGAGTACTGGTTGGTGGCAGAGAAGATGCCGATCGGAATCGCCATCAGGAAGACGAAAATGGTGGAGGTCAGGGAGACGGCTACCGTTAGCGGCACCCTCTCGGCCAGGATGTCGGCGACCGGCTTGTTCCAACTGAAGGAGCGTCCCCAGTCGCCTTCCGTAACTATGTTGCGTATCCAGTAGAAGTACTGGTAGGTAATTGGGCGGTCCAGGCCGTACTGACGGCGCAGGGTGATGGCCAATTCATCGGAGACCTCGATGCCGGACGATTCGAGGTTGGCGATGTAGGTACTCATAAAGTCGCCAGGCGGCAACTGAATGATCCAAAAGACCACGGCCGAGATTACGAACAGCATCGGGAACAGAAAAAGCACCCGGCGCGCAATGTAGGCAGTCAAGGCGGTTGGTCCCCTGAGAAGATGGCGCAGACCGGAGGCTCGCGAGCCCCCGGTCTACAACTAACAGATGTCTGCTATAGGCAGCAAACGAGACGGGTTACTCGTCGATGTACCACTCTTCCATGCCGTACATGATCACGATGCCCATTTCCTCAACCTGGCCCTTGGGCGTGTTCTTGATGCGCACACTGGTGCTGGTTGGGTAATAGGATTCCTCCACCGGGTTGAAGGTCCAGTAGTTGTCTCGGATGTTCTGGTACA
>DAOUIC010000444.1:0-6334 GCA_034428255.1 Anaerolineales bacterium | reverse complement strand
CACCGTCGATGCGAGCGGCCTCGTAGAGCGACTGGGGCACGCCTTGCAACCCTGCCAGGATGATGATCATGTTGGCGCCGATGCCCCAGGTGCTCTTGAGGATGAGGGCCGGCTTGGACCAGGTTTGACTGGACAGCCAAGCCGGTCCGGCGTCAATCGGCAGAAGCTTGACCAGCAGGTAGTTAACCAGACCCACGTTGGGGTTGAAGAGCCAGATCCAGAGGATGGAGATGGCCACCCCGCTGGCGATCGACGGCAGGTAGTAGATGAGTCGCAGGAAATAGGTGCCCGGCAGGTTCTGGTTCAGGAGCAGGGCCACGAACAGGGCGCCCAGGGTTCCCAGGAGAACGGATCCGAAGGTGTAGTAGAAGGTGTTGTAGACGGTCTCCCAGAAAACCAGGTCCTCAACCAGCAGATCCCGGTAGTTCTTGAAGCCGATGAAGCCCGACAGGTTGAGGCCGGTCCAGTCCGTGAAGCTGAAGACCAGCGACGCGATGACGGGGCCGCCCGTGAACAGGAACAAGCCGAGGAACCAGGGCAGGATCGCGATCCAGAAATCCCGCTCCTCGCGTTGCTGCAGCGTCCGCAGGCGCTTGGCCGGGCGCGCCGGTACGCTGGCAGTCATGGCAAATGCGGTTGTACCACCGGCTTGGGATGCCGTGCAGGCGTTAGCCCGCACGGCATCCCCACAATCAAATCACAAATCAGGACATGCGCTCAGCAGCATCCGCGAAGGCCGCATTGGCCTCCTCCACAATGCCGGTGATGGCGGAGTCCACATCGATTTCGCCGCTCCGCAGGAGCGTCTGGTAGCGGCCCGTGATGTCCAGCAGCTGGGGTGCGGCCAGCGTCTGGTACGGCCGTCCGGTCACGGCGTAGTTCTCCAGGGCGTGCAGGAAGTAGTGGGCATTGTCGGAGGCCGGTTCCGAATCCAGCCAGGACTGGTAGGCGTCGGCGCGGGCCGGGCTGCCGCGTCCGGAACTGCCCCACATGAACTCCATGCCCTCCGTGCTCAAGTAGGAGCTGAGGAAGCGCCAAGCCGCGGCCGGGTTGCCGCTGTTCTTGGTGATGCTGAAACCGGAGCCGAAGGAACCGCAACTCTGCCCGGCGGGTCCGGCCGGCCACGGCGCCACGTCCCAGGCATAGTTGGCGAACGCATATTGTGTTGGAGTGCTCCAGGAGGCAAATAGCGACATACCGCACTGGCCCGCGATCCAGGCATTCTGTTCGAAGGCCTCGGATTCGGCCGGGGTCGGGGCTGCACCGTGCTTGTGAATCAAATCAACCCAGATCTGAACCGCCACGCGCGCCTCCGGCGTATCCAGCTCGATGGCGGTCTCCTCGTCGTTGTACAGGTTGGCCCCGTAGGTGTTGAGCATGTTGCGGTTGGTGCCGTTTCCGAAGTTCGGCATGTCTCCGCGCCACCCCCAGATCGGGACGTCACCGTCGGTGTTGGTCAGGGCAATTGAGGTCTCGACCAAGTCTTCAATGGTCCAGTCCTCGGAGGGATAGTCCACTCCCGCCGCATCAAAGATGTCCTTGTTGTAGCCAAGGATGATGGGGCCATGGTCGTAGGGAATGCCGTGTTGTTCCCCTTCGAACCGATACAGGCGCAGGGCTTCCTCCCAGACGCCGGCGACGTTGAAACCGGGATCGGCGTCAATGTGGGACTGCATCGAAACCGTAATGCCCTCAAAAGCCCAAGGGAAGGCGCGGCTGCCGTGGACATAGATTATGTCCGGCAGGGTGTCCGCTGCGGCCCAGGTCGGCACGACCTGGTTGTGGTCGGACCAGGTGTTGTAGACCGGTTCCAGGACGATGTCGGGATTCTCCTCCATGAAGTTGGTGTCGAATTCCTGCTGGGTGGTCTGGAAGGCGGCCTCCCAGGTCAGGGCTGTGGAAACGGTGACCGACTCGGCGGACATGCCGCCCGAATCAGCCGCGGGCGCCGTCGGTGGCGCGCAGGCTGCCAGTGCGGCCGCCCCCGCTGCCACACCGCTGAAGGCCAAGAACCGCCGTCGGCTCAAAGTCGTGGAAGCCACGATGTCTCCTCCTATTCAATTGGAATTGGTTGAGTGACCATGATAGCCCGGCCCGCTCAACAAGCCCAAGAACCGCGTCGCCGTTTCGGCAGCCTTGATGGTTGTTCGGAGGCATCGGTCCCGGACATCCGCGGCCCAATGGCGCGCAATCGGTTCCGGAAAGGACTGCACTGCGGAACGGTCGGTTCTCTCCCTTGGGGAAAGGCGATACGGGACCGTAGAATGGCTTGACCGGCACAGGTCATGCTGAGAGGCAGAGATGGCCGCGGAAGAAGTGAAGGACGAATGGGGAATTTGGGCGATGCGCGGCGTTGTCGACGGCGCCGCGGGTTACGCTGCCCGCCAGCGAGTGCTGGCGTGGCGCCTGGCCAACTTCGAAGAGTGGCGGCGCGGACTTGAAGAACTACACCACTTCGATCCGGAGTATGTCTACGACATTGGTCATGAATACGACTTGGACTGGACATCCGATCCCGACTACGGCTACGGCATTCACGTCTGCCCAATCGACAAGGCGGGCGTCATGGGTTGGACGGAACCTTGGAGCCGTTACCTCTCCCTGTCCATGGCCGATACCTGCGAGGACGCGCTCGGCAATCGAGTGGTGGAGTTTGCGGAAATCTATATTCCCAAGTGGCTCGGCTCGGATTTGGGGCTGCTGCCTGAAAGGGGCCTCCTGAGCAGTTGGGTGCTTCCCGATCTGATGTTGCTTCCCGAACTGGTTGTGCTGCCGCCGATGCTGGAACTGCCGCCAGGCGAGGCCAGAAGTCCCCAGGATCAGATGATCAGGCCCTTGGACGGCGATCCGGTGCCGGAACTGGTGGTGGAAATGGCGGCGCCGGACACTTGGGAATGGGATCTGAACGGCAAAAAACGGCTGTACGCGGCCTTGGGTATCGCCGAGTACATGGTGTGCAGCTTCGGTGATGTGAACCTGCCCGGTGTGGATGGAAAGTTGCTTTTGTATCGGCTGCTGGACGGCGAGTACCGCTTGGTCTCGCCCGACCAGACGTTGTCCGAGCCCGGGGTGCCGGCGTTTCGGAGCGAGGTGTTTGGCACCCGCCTCCGCATGCAGCCGGGCGAGGGGAAACCGCAGTTTCAGTGGCACGACGCCGCCAAGGGCTGCTGGCGCGACCGTGAGAGCGACAAATTGCTCCAGTTCAAGCAGGCATTGGCCCGGTCCAGACAGGCAATCCGTGCGGCAGGCTTTGTGGAGGGTTTTGCGGAAAGCTATGCGGAGTCCTATGCGGAACGCCATGTGGGAGGCAAAGCGGAAGGACTCGCGAAAGGCTATGCGAAAGCGGCCATCGTGGTGATGCACGATCTTCTGCACTCGGAACTGGCCCCCGGGGTGCGTGAGCGCATTGCCGCGGTTTGGCGGCAAGACGGCCCGCCAGCGGACGCGGTGTCCAGAATCGTGGCCGTGAAACAGGCACCCAATGAGTGGCCCTCCCTGCTTGGGTTTTTGGACGACAACGATGACGACATGCTCGGGCTTGATTGAAGACGCGCAACCCGAGACCGGGACGACGTTCGATGTCCAAGTGTGTCGTTTTCGGTCGTTGGGCGTCCCGCTCCGAGGCCCGACGCTGGCTCGACTGCCGGAATGGTTGGCCCACCGGGGATGAACCGGTTGTCGACAACCGGTCCTGTCCGGACCCGCTATCGATTGCGGACAGGGACCGCAATTCAGGAACCTGAGCCCGTCCCGAAGATTCGGGGACGTCCACAGCCTGACCACCAGGATGATAGGGATGGCAGGCGCGGTGGCATCCCACATGGAGGCAAATAACTAATGAACTTCAAACCGGGAACCCTGGCACCGGTGTTGACCGAAGCCGAAACCCGTCTCGACAGGGAGCGGATTGTGCCTCGCATTTGGTCGCGGGACCATACTGTCTGGGCCGACAACGACACCGAAATCGCGGACCGCCTGGGATGGCTGGATATTCACCACCGCATGGCCGACCATGCTGCGGAACTGATGGAATGGGCCCGAACCCTAGTGGACGAAGGATTCCGCCAGGCCGTACTGATTGGAATGGGCGGCTCCAGCCTGGCCCCGGAGGTGTTCAGGGAGCTGTGCGCCTGTTTGGACCGAGGGCTTGAGCTGCTGATCCTAGACACCACCGACCCCGAACAGATCGCCTCGCTGGAGAAACGGCTGGATTTGGCTGCAACGCTGTTCGTGGTGGCCACCAAGTCGGGCGACACGGTTGAAACGCTCTCCGGCTACCAATATTTCCGGGCCAGACTTGCGGAACAAGCGAGCGGTCGGTCCCTGGGCGAACACTTCGTTGCGATTACCGATCCCGGCAGCAGTCTGGTGGGCCTGGCTCGGGAGGCGGGGTTCCGCCGAATTTTTGAGAACGATCCCAACATCGGTGGCCGGTACTCCGCGCTGTCCCTGTTCGGACTGGTGCCGCTGGCTCTGGCCGGAGGCGATGTCGGCTGCCTGCTGGCCAAAACCGAATCCTTTGCCAAGGCGGCGGAGCGTCCGGTTGCCGACAACGACGCGGCCCGGTTCGGGATGTTGATGGGCTGCCTGGCCCTGGCAGGCAGGGACAAGCTGACCATCCTGCTTCCCTCGCATCTGGCCTCCCTGGGGGATTGGATCGAGCAGTTGATTGCCGAAAGCCTGGGCAAGTCCAGCCGGGGCATCGTGCCTGTGCTGGGCGAGGGTGTCGACGCCGTGGCCCATTTCGGCAACGATCGCTTTTGCGTGGCGGTCGTGCCCTGCGCACCGGACGGGAGTCCAGACCCGGACATGGCCGCATTGGCGGACCATTGTGCGGAGGCCGGGCATCCGGTTGTCGTGATGCCCTTCACTGGACCCGAGGACTTGGGCGGTCACTTCTTTTTCTGGGAGTTCGCGACCGCTGTGGCTGGCCATGCCCTGGGTGTTCATCCGTTCGATCAGCCGGACGTCGAATCGGCCAAGGTCGCGGCGCGGACGTTTGTCGCCGCCTACGAGCGGAGCGGTGTCCTGCCGGAAGGACAGACCGCGGAGGCTTCGCCGCTGGCTCTGGCCGATTTCCTGGAGTCGGCTGCGCAGGGGGACTATCTGGCAGTCCAGGCCTATCTGCCGGACAATTCGGGCAATCGGCAGGCTCTGGAGGCCCTGCGCCGCAGTATCGCCCACCGCCTCAACATCCCTGTCACCGTTGGATTCGGCCCGCGCTTCCTCCACTCCACCGGTCAGCTGCACAAGGGAGGTGCCGCCAACGGCCTGAACCTGCAGCTGGTGCGCCGGGTGGACCCGACCGCGGACCTGCCCATCCCGGGACCTTCGGGGGGCACGGACGGCATGACCTTCGGCACACTGCAGCGCGCCCAGGCCCTGGGCGACGGAGAAGCGCTTCGAAACGGTGGACGCAGGCTGCTGACCTTGGAACTGGGATCCGATCCGGCCGTGGCTCTATCGAACCTGCTGTCCTAAGGTCGGAAGGGCATCAACGCTCGCAATTGCCGCTGGCAAGGCTGTAGGCTGTTCCCAGTGGAACATGCGTCAGGACGGGATTTCCAAGCACAACTTCAGCATGACCGAAACACAACCCGGGTCCGATCCGGACAGCAACCAAGAAGCCGAAGCAGCCGGTTCGCTGTTCGAATACTGCCTGGCTCTGATTGACCGCTACCTGGCGCGGGTCATTGCCGCCGTCCTCATGACGGCGGTCGCGATCGTGGCCGGCACGCAGTTGGCGACTGCCGAAAGCTGGGTGCTGTTCGGCGGCGTGATGGCTGCGGTAACGGTTTGGCTGGCGGCCCTGCAGCAGCGGCGGGACGGCTTTGGTTCGCCCATGTTCATCCTGGTCAGTCTGTGTTGTCTGGCCGGCGCCACTCTGGGCCACATGACTCCGCTGACAGGCTTGGTGTGCATCGTCCTGCTGCTGGCCTCCTGGGATCTTCACCACCTGGCTTGGCGGATGCTCAGCCTGACCGAATCAATCGATCCGGATGCCTACTTGACCAGGCACCTCCTCCGTCTGGGCGCCGTGTTGGGGGTAGGCCTGATTCTGGCGCTCATCCCTCTGCAGGCCACCTTCAGCCTGCCGTTCGTGCCAACCCTGGCCCTGGCCATTGCCTGCTGTGCCCTGCTGTTCTGGGCTATCAGCGGCGCCAGGAAACTGAGTGGCGGTTCACCCGAGGGCGATTGACCACTGTCCTGGTCTATGCCTCCGACCTGGCCTGCCAGCGCACGCCGGTCGGAATCACATCGGTTTGCTCCCCGCGGGCCATGGCTTCGGCCGTGGCCAGGATGCTGTGGAAGTCGTGCTCCGGCTCGTAGCCCA
>DAOUIC010000443.1:0-3448 GCA_034428255.1 Anaerolineales bacterium | reverse complement strand
CGGCCCTCTGCGACATTCTACCTGAGCGCATGCCCGAGATTGCCGCTCAGATTCCCAGCCAACCGGACCTCTTTTTCACGGATCACCGCGAACTTTGTGCCAGTGACGAGGTGGACGCGATCTTCGTGGGTACGCCCAATCAGTTCCATGTGCCGGTGGCTATGGATGTGCTCAAGGCCGGCAAGCACGTAATGGTGACCAAGCCCTTGGCTGATGCCCTCCAACCCGCCGAGGACTTGGTTGCGTTTGCCGAATCCACGGGACTGGTCAACATGATGTCCCTGTCCACCCGTTACAGCCCGGCTATCCAGTTCCTGGGACACCAAGTGCAGCAAGGGGCCATGGGTGAGATTTACTACGCGCGGGCACGCAGCGTGCGCCGGGACGGAATCCCGGCCTGGAGTCCCGGTTTTGTACGGGAGGGCGGCGGTGCCTTCCGGGACATGGGGGTCCACTATCTGGACTCGGCTTGGTGGGTGATGGGCCTGCCGGAACCGGAGTCCGTGATGGGGGTGGCCGGAGCCAAGTTCGGCCCCCGCGGCCAAGGTTACTTCTCCACGGAGGGCCGGGTTCGGCCACCGGAGGAGTACTGGCGGCAGTTCAAGGCGGACGACTACGGAGGCGGAATCGTGCGTTTTCGGAACGGTGCCGGCTTGATCATCGAAAGCTTTTGGGCCAGCCACCAGGCACCGGAACGGCAAATTGAGCTGTTCGGCACGGAGGGAGGCGCGACACTTCACCCATTGACGCTGTTTCGAACCTGCGACGGCGAGCAGCAGAACATCGCGGTGGAGCAGCCGGAAGACAAACTCCAAGCTTGGCTGAACGTGGCCCAACACTTCATCGACTGCATTCTGGACGGTGTGGAATGCCAAGCCCCCTTGAGGCATGGCCTGGAGGTCCAGCGGATGATGGAGGGTCTCCTGGAGAGCGCACAAACCGGGAAACCAGTCTACTTCCCGGAATAGCCATGGCTGCCCGTGGCCGGACCCGGTATCCGTGTGTCCCACCGGTCACTGCTGCCTCAGAGGCTCCCTGGTCTCTTCATCCACCACGGTGAGGGGTTCCCTCGACACCGGCGTAAGGTCGTATGTGTGCCAGAAATACTGATGCTTGTCGGATTGCCAGTCCCTGTAGATTTCTTCCCAAGTCTGCTGTGTCCCATGCGGCACCAGCACATAGTCCGTGATCGGATCGGTAGTCCGCTGATATCGGTAATCGACAGACAAGCGAAGCCTGTCGCCTGAGCGGTTGGGGAGACCCCGATGCACGGTGTGGCTGTGGAAGAACAGGACATCGCCCATTTCAAAGGGGCTGGATACCCATTCGCCTTCAACACCCTCCGTAAGAGTCTTTATGCCCCCGGCGCCAAGCGAAGGCGCCACTGGCAGGATGCCGATCTTGTGAGACCCTGCCAGCACGCTCAATCCGCCATGGCTTTGAGGGCACGCTCCCAGCGGGATCCAGGCGGTCCAGACATCCGGATTGCCCTGGATGTGGAAAAAATCCTGATGTGCCGGTGTGGTGTGTTCCGTTGCGGACGGGAAAATGACTCTGGCGATGTTGGCTGGGTGCGGCATGGCATCGCTGCCAAGCAGACTGGTCATCAGGTCCATGACCGCCTGGTCGTGAGCCAGCGAATGAAACGACTCGAGCAGCTGAATGCGTTCGTATACCGGCTGGTGCTCCTCATCGCCATGGATGGCTGCCGGACGATGGGTGATGGCTTCGAGAAGGTCGGTGTCCGGGTCAATCCAGCCGAACTCAAGGAGGATCCGGGCCATGTCCCTGCGGGTTTCCAGGATGTCGTCCCGATTGACAATTCCCTTCATGAACAAATACCCGTCGCGAGCAGCCCGGTCGCGCAGTGCGGCCGGTTCGTGCAACAGGTCGTTGGAAACTACGAACGGTTCCATTGACACGCCTTTCCGGTTGGAGTGGGGGTTGGGAAGCCTGGATTGGATGGGTTTGTATAGGCTGTGCAATAAGTATAGTGCCCCTTGGAGCGAGGTTGGTGCTGGTTCAAGGTGCATGACTTATAGCCAATCGCCGGTTTGCAGAGCATCCGTTGACGCTGATCTCTGCGCGCACTGCTGACTTCCGCTGGAAGTTCATTTTGACATAATATTGGCAGGGGAAACGTAGGAGGTGGGTGCTATAATCCCGCGGGTCTTCGGCATCCTGACCTGACGCCTGCGGGGTCTCCTCGGAGCGGTCAGATACCGGCGACTACCGTCTGCCGCCAGGGAAAAGTTCCGACGCTTTCTGGTTCCAGGCAAGCCACGTCCCATCGCCAAGGGGAGAGAAGTCATGACTGACCGATTGTCGCGTAGGGCATTTTTGCGGGTAGGGGGCGGTCTCACCGTCCTGGGAACCCTTGCCGCCTGCGCCATGCCCACGGCTGGGCCTGCTGCGGACGCGGAGGCGGAGCAAGTGTCCGTGACGTTCTACACCAACGACGTGGGTTGGCGGGAGGAGCGTTACAAGCGGATCATTCCGGACTTTGAGGCGGAATATCCGCATATCACGATTGACTACACGCACTACACCACGGATTGGGAAGCGTCGCTGACTACCTGGGCGGCGGGCGGTACTATGCCCAACGTCTTCTACAGCCGCACGCAGAAGACATCGGCACGCGCGCGCTTGGGCTGGATTCTGCCGATCACCGGGTACATCGATGCCGATCCTGAAAAGGATCTGCTGTTGGACGACTTCTGGCCGATTCAGGTGCCTCAGCTGCAATACGAGGACGACTGGTACCTGATCCCGGAGAACATTTCCTCCATCACAATGCGGTATCAGGTGGAAGCCCTCGAGGCAGCGGGATTCAGCGCGCCGGATGAGCCTTGGTCCTACTACGAGGAGTGGCCGAACGTAGTCAAGGAACTGACCATTAGGGACGGTGACGAGACCACGCAGTGGGGGTTTGACGCCGGGTGGATGTTCCAATACAGCGGTTTCGCTTGGATCTGGTTGCCCGCCGGAATCGTGGATACGGATACCAACACGTGCATCATCGACCAGCCGGAGAATGTGAAGTCTCTCAATCAGCTGCAGGACATGCGGTTTCGCGATCGGCTGATTCCGCAGAGCGGTGACATTCCCGAGGGCGTCAACATGTTCGCCAGCGGCCGGCTGGCCATGAACATGGCCGGAGTCTGGGAAATCACCAGCACGCGGGATCAGGTCGGAGACATGGCTTGGGATATTGCCTTGATCCCTCAGAACCCTCAGAACCCTGAGGAGAACCTGTCCATCAACTACGGCGCGGGATACGCCATGGGAGCCGAAACCAAGCATCCCGATGCTGCTTGGGACTTGATTCGGTACCTGTCTCTGCCGTCCATGCAGCAGGTGTTCATTGTTGAAGACAACTGGGCGTTGCCGGGACGCCGATCAGTGGCCAAGGACTGGCTGGACGGTGTGCTTTCGACGGGTTCCGGCA
>DAOUIC010000442.1:0-7545 GCA_034428255.1 Anaerolineales bacterium | reverse complement strand
CCGACAGGCGCAGGCCCCACAGCCGGGGTTCGTCCCCGGTGCGGTGCAGCCGCTCCGGATCGTAGAGAAAGTACTCCCGTACGCCCATGGCCCGGTAGATTTCGACCTTGGGCCCGAGGTCGTGGTGGAAGGTGGACTCGGACAGCACCTCCAACACGAACAGGATGGGGTTGTCCGGGTCGTAGGCGATTTCGTGCCGGCGTTCATCCGGTCGGGGCTGCTCCTGGATGAAGACATCGGGCATGACCTGTCCGCTTTGGGCATAGCGGTTGGTTCGGGGCGCATCCAGGTCGGGCAGCTTCAGGCATCGCTCCTTGAAGACACGGTAGGTTCCCAGCAGGCGTCGGGCCTCGTCCACGCTGCTGTCGATGCTGAACGCGTGGGTGCTGCCGGCCAGGAAATGCACCCCGTCCTTGGCGTAGGCGTCGTCGTCGGTCCAGTCGGGACCGTAGACGTGCCGGGGGTCGTAGGGGTAGGCGGGGTCGTAGTGGTCGAGCGCCTTGATGTGGTCCCACCAGGCACTGGAGGCAGTGTCGCCATTGGGCACCGCGGTGGGGGCAAGGGGTGTCGCGGAACCGGGCTTCAGTGTGGTCGCCAAGCCGTTGTCCCGCACGGGCACGGGCATTTGGGTTTCCAAGTTGGCGTTCATATCGTGCAACTCTTCAAGTTGCGGCCTTTGGTCTTTTGGCAATTGCACAAATGCACACAGGGGCTCATGTGCCCATTGTACTTCCGCCCACCGTGCGCTGTATGTGCGTCGTGGGGCCCGGGTATGAGATCGCCAAAGCCAGTCCCTATGGAGAGCTCGGTTTCGCAACCGGCCGCGGAGGCCCGGAACGCCCATCTACACCGAAGCCCGGCTGTTTGGGACTTGGTTGGAGACATTCCTGGGCCTGTCGTACCGTGCTTCTGCGTACGACATCTCCGGTCGGGTGCGCATGGGCCACATGCCCCGCAACCTGTGCTTGCTGCGACATATGGCGCTCAACCTGCTCTGGTGGGACACCACCGTCCAGGCTGGTTGACCATCCGGTGTCGCACTGCCGCCCTCAATCTCGCCTACATGGAGCAAGTCTTGGGTCTCGCATTACCTTGCGATTGCCTTGGTCTTTGGGGGAGCCGGTGGTACCGGCCTTGCTCTATAATCGATGCTCCCCCCGGATGTTCGGCACCTCCGCCACGGAATGCGGCGACCTGCTTGGCACAGGTCCCGTGTGAAACCGGAACCGGTTGGTTGCGGATATCCCCCATGGGCATTCCCGATTGACCGACGAGGGAACTGCGGCGAGACGTGCCGCTTGAAAGTTGTAGGCATTCGATTCATGACAGCCAAGGAGCATGCAATGTCCGACATGAAGAAACTCACACGAGCCGCCCTCAGGGCGCCTGTGGTCGCCTTGTTGTTGGTGGCCCTAGTCGCCTTGGTGGCCGCCTGCGCAGCCCCGGCTGCGACCGACACCGCAGCCCCGGCCGAGCCCGAAGTCAAGGAACTCACAATCCTCTACTGGCAGGCCGCCTCTCTGCCCGGTCCGTTCCTGTCCGGCGGGACCAAGGATCAGGATGCCGGCGCCGTCACGCTCGAGCCCCTGGCCAGCGTCGATCCCGACGGCGTGCTGGTGCCGCGCCTCGCCACCGCAATTCCCACGATCGAGAACGGCGGGGTATCCGAGGATGGCCTCACCATCACCTGGACGCTGCAGGAAGGACTGTTGTGGTCGGACGGTACGCCCATGACGGCCGACGACGCGGTGTTTACCTGGGAATACTGCACCCATCCGGAGACCGGCTGCGCCTCCATCGACACCTACGACGGGGTCGTGAGCGTGGAAGCCCCGGACGACACCACGGTCGTGGTCACCTTCGACAAGTTCACCCCCTATCCCTATACGGCCTTCGTGACGGCACAGTCGCCGATCATCTCGCGGACGCAGTTCGGCGAGTGCGTGGGCGCGGCGGCCCAGGCGTGCAGCGAGCAGAACCTCGCTCCGCTGGGGACCGGTGCCTATCGCCTGACCGACTTCAAGGTCAACGATGTGGCCACCTACGAGCGCAACCCCCATTACCGCGGGGAGCCGGCCTACTTTGACAGGGTCGTCTTCAAGGGCGGCGGCGACGCGGCCTCGGCGGCCCGGGCCGTACTGGAAACCGGCGAGGCCGACTACGCCTGGAACCTGCAGGTCGAACCCCAGATCCTGGCGGAGATGGAGGCCAAGGGCCAGGGCGAGATCATCGTGGCCTTCGACAGTCTGGTCGAACGCCTGCTGGTGAACCAGACCAATCCGGCCGAGGCCCTGGGCGACGATCGCTCGGAGTACCTGGGCGGCACCAACCCCCATCCGTTCCTGGTCGGCACCCCGGTGGCCCAGGCCATGTCCATGGCCATTGACCGCTCCGTGATCGCCGAGAACCTCTACGGCTTCGCCGGCCGGCCCGTCTGCAACGTCATTCCCGGTCCGAAACACTACGTGTCCACGGCCAATGACGGCTGCCTGGTGCAGGACATCGACGGTGCCAACGCGCTCCTCGACGAGGCGGGCATCGTGGACACCGACGGCGACGGCGTCCGGGAGTACAACGGTATGCCGTTGTCGGTGCGCTACCAGACCTCAACCAACAGCGTGCGGCAGAAGACCCAGGCCGTGATCAAGCAGTGGTGGGCGGAAATCGGCATCGAGACCGAGCTGCTGAACCACGACGCCTCCGTCTTCTTCGGCGGCGACCCGAACAGTCCCGACACGTACCAGAAGTTCTACACGGACATCCAGATGTACACCACGGGTCCTTCCATTGACCCGCAGATTCACCTGTCCCAGTGGCAGTGCCAGTACATTCCGGAACGGGCCAACTCGTGGGCCGGCGGCAACATCTTCCGCGGCTGCGACCCCGAGTACGACGAACTCTTCCAGATGCTGGTCGAGACGCCTGTGGGGCCCGAACGCGAGCGACTGGTCAAGACCCTGAACGACATGAACGTCCAGGCCGGCATGCAAATCCCACTGGTCTACCGCGGCCGGGTGGCTGCCCGCACGAATTCCCTGCAGGGCGTGTGGATCAACGGCTGGGACACGGAGCTGTGGAACGTCGGTGATTGGACCAGGGAGGAATAGGGTCCAACGTCGACTTTGATTGTTCGGCCGTTGCCGAACTGCGGGCCGCAGGCGCCGTACGGTTGTCTGTGGCCCGCTGCAGCCGACAATGGCAAACCCAATGATGCCCTGAGGTCGCAGGCACGGGGCGCGGTGGAATTGGTGGCGGTTGGCACGTGAGCAGGTACTTGGCCCGTCGGCTGCTGACAGCCATCCCGACCCTGCTGGCCATCAGCATGGTGATCTTTGCCGTGCTGGACCTGGCGCCCGGCGACCCGACCGGGGCCCTGCCGGAGACCATCCGGCCCGAAGTGCGCCAGATGATCAGGGAAGCCATGGGCCTCGACAAGCCCATGCACATCAAGTACCTGCTCTGGCTGCGGCAGTTCTTCTGGAACGAACCAATCGGACTGCTGGAGGGCGCGCTCGGCATCGAGATCGGTGATTCCGAGTCCCGTTTGCGCATTACCTCCTGGGGCAGCCGCGGCACCCCGGTCTTCGACCTGATTGCGCAACGGGTGCCCCAGACCCTGTGGGTCGTCGGGCTCGCCTACCTGATATCCGTCCTGCTCGCCGTGCCGGTGGGTGTGATTTCGGCCGTCCGCCAGTACTCCGTGTTCGATCAGCTGGGCACGCTCTTCTCGCTGATCGGCTATTCCGTGCCGACCTTCTTCACCGGCCTGCTCCTGATCATCGTCTTCAGCGTGAACCTGAACTGGCTGCCGTCCATCTACGACACCAACCTGGAGGTCCGGGACTGGCGCTCCCTGATGGCGCAGTTGCGGCAGATGGCCATGCCGGTGGCGGTCCTGGCCTTCTTCCAGACGGCCGCCCTGGTGCGCTTCACGCGGTCGTCCATGCTGGACAACCTGACCCAGGACTATGTGCGCACCGTCAAGGCCAAGGGTTTCCGGGAACGCTACGTCGTGATCCGCCACATCCTGCGCAATTCCCTGATTCCGGTCATCACCCTGGTGGCCCTGGGCGTGCCCACCATCTTCAGCGGAGCTATCATCACCGAGCAGATCTTCCGCGTGAACGGCCTGGGCGCGCTCCTAATCAGCTCGATCCAGGTCAACGACATCCCCATGATCCAGACGGTTACGTTCATCTTCGCCGTCCTGATCGTGTTCTTCAACCTGATTGCGGACATCATCTACGGCGTGCTCGACCCCAGAATCCGCTATGCCTGACCCCCGGTTCCGCCGCCGGGGCCGTTCGCCCCGGAACCTCGCATGACCGCCACCGCCGACGTCCCGGCCGCGGAAGTGCTGGGCCGGCGTGCCCCGCGCACGCTCTGGAGCGATGTCTATCGCCGGTTCATACGCCACAAGCTGGCCGTCACCGGGCTGGCGATTCAGGTTCTGCTGATCCTGGGCATCCTGGTTGGGCCGATCATCTATCCGGAGGACGCGGAGTACATCGACATCCTGCGCGCCGACGAACGGCCTTCGTTGGAATTTCCCATGGGCACCGACGATTTGGGCCGCGACACCCTGGCGCGCAACATGGAGGGAGGCCGCATCTCCCTGGCAGTCGGGGTTGTGGCCATGACCGTGGCCATTGTCCTGGGCACTCTGGTGGGACTGCTGTCCGGCTACTTCCGGTCGCTGGACAACCCGCTGATGCGTTTCACCGACATGATGCTGGCCTTGCCCAGCCTGCCCCTGCTGATGGTGATCATCATGCTGTTCCGGGACAAGATGCGCAATCTGCTGGGGCCGGAGCTGGGCATCTTCGTGCTGGTGGTCTACGTGATTGGTGCCTTGGGCTGGATGCCGACGGCCCGCATCGTGCGCGGGACCGTGCTCTCCATCAAGGAGAAGGAATTCATCGAGGCGGCCATCAGCGTTGGCGTGCGGCAGCACACGATCCTGTGGCGTCACGTGCTGCCCAACATCCTGTCGCCCATCATCGTCTCGGCCACCCTGGGCGTGGCCAGCGCCATCCTCATCGAGTCGGCCCTCTCCTTCCTCGGACTGGGCTTTCCGCCGGACGTGCCCACCTGGGGCCGCCTGCTGTTCGAGAACAAGGACTTCATCACCTACAACCCGGCCCTGATCATCTTCCCGGGCCTGTTCATCTCCCTCACCATCCTCAGCATCAACTTCATGGGGGACGGACTCCGGGACGCCCTGGATCCCCGGCTGCGGCTGTAGGCCCATTTCAGTCAGGAACGCGCCATGACCGACGCCCTTGTCCTGGGTCTGGACATCTCGACCACCGCCACCAAGGCCATCCTCGTCGATTCCGTCGGCCGCGTCGTGGCCTCCGCCGCCTCGGAGTACGACTTCCAAACCCCGCAGCCGCTGTGGAGCGAACAGGATCCGGACTTGTGGTGGCAGGGCACGCGCCACAGCGTCCGCGCGGTTCTGGCACAGGAAGACGTGCGGCCGGAGCAGGTGGCCGCCATCGGCCTTTCCGGCCAGATGCACGGCCTGGTTCTGCTGGATGCCCGGCAGGAGGTGCTGCGCCCCTGCATTCTCTGGAACGATCAGCGGACCGGGAGCCAGTGCGACACCATTCGAGCGCGGTTGGGCTTCGAGCGCCTTCTGGAGATCACCGGCAACGATGCCCTGACCGGCTTCACGGCACCCAAAATCCTGTGGGTGCAGGAGGAGGAACCGGAGATCTGGGAACGCACCCGGCACATCCTGCTGCCGAAGGATTATGTGCGGTTCAAGCTCAGCGGAGAGTTCGCCGCGGACGCGGCGGACGGCTCCGGCATGCTCCTGTTGGATCTGCAGGACAGAACCTGGTCCCGCGACATGCTGGCCGCCCTGGACATCCCCGAAACCTACATGCCCGCGGCCTGCGAAGGAACCTCCGTCTCGGCCCGGTTGTCTTCCGAGGTGGCCGGAGAGTTGGGCTTGCCGGCCGGGATTCCCATTGCCGGCGGGGGCGGCGACCAAGCGGCCCAAGCCGTGGGCGTGGGGGCCGTGCAGGAAGGCATGGCCGCGGTCACTCTGGGAACCTCGGGAGTGGTCTTTGCCACCAGTGCCGAGCCGCGGGTTGAGAAGGAGGGCCGGCTCCACGCCTTCTGCCATTCCGTCCCCGGCCGCTGGCACTTCATGGGCGTCATGCTGAGCGCCGCCGGCAGTCTCCGCTGGTTTCGGGACACCTGCGCACCCGGCCGCGATTTCGGCGAACTCACGGCCGCGGCCGCCGCGGCCCCCGCGGGGTGCGACGGCCTGGTTTTCCTGCCGTACCTGACCGGCGAGCGCACGCCCCACCCCGATCCCCTGGCCCGCGGGGCCTTTGTCGGCCTGACGGTTCGGCACGACCTGAACCACATGACCCGGGCAGTGCTGGAGGGCGTGGCCTGCGGCTTGAAGGACGGCTTTGACCTGATGGACGGTGCCGGTTTGCCCGAACTGCAGACTGTGCGCCTGTCGGGCGGTGGGTCCCAGAGTCCCCTCTGGCGCCAAATCCTTTCGGACACGCTGGGCCGGGAACTGGTGACGGTCGCCGAAGGCGAGGGAGCCGCCATGGGGGCTGCCGTACTGGGCGGTGTGGCCGGCGGTGTCTGGCCCGATGTGGACGCGGCCACCGCTTCGCTCGTGGCGGAGACGGGCTCGGTGCGGCCGAATCCGGACACGGTCGAAACCATGAAGGAAGTGCATGCGCGGTACCGGGATCTGTATCCGGCTCTGAGCCCCTACAACCGGAGCGTGGCTCCTGATTGACGCACCGCGGACACAGGGGACGAGCCTTGGTCCGGTACCGGCATCGCGGGACCGATGATTCACCTTCGCTCCGTGGCTTTCAGACCGCCTGCCGTGCGGCAACGTGCCGCATGGCCCTTCACGGTGCCGGTGATCGCGGAATGGTCGGCACCGCTTGAGTTCGAGCATCCGGTAACCTTTCTGGTCGGAGAAAACGGTTGCGGCAAGTCCACTTTGCTGGAAGGCATCGCCTGTCATGCGGGACTGCCGGCCGCGGGCCGCGAGGAACTGGATCGGGATCCATCCCTGGCCAAGGTGCGCGGTCTTGCAAAGTGTTTCAAGGCCACCTGGAACCAACGCAGCCACCGCGGGTTCTTTCTGCGTGCGGAGGACTTCTTTGGGTTTGTGCAGCGCATGGGCGCCATGGCGCAGTCCCTGCGGGCCGACCTGGAGGAGGTGGATCGGACCTACGCCGGGCGATCGGCCGCGGCCCGCATGTACGCGCGCACCCCGTATGCCAACGAACTGCACGGCATCACGGAGCGCTACGGCGGGGACATGGACGCCCAGTCGCACGGCGAGGGCTTCCTGGCCTTCTTCCAGGCCCGGTTTGTGCCCGACGGCCTGTACCTGCTGGACGAACCGGAAACGCCCCTGTCCCCGTTGCGGCAGTTGGGGCTGCTGGCCCTGCTGCGGGAAATGGTGGAGGAGCGGGGTGCGCAGTTTGTGATTTCCACCCACTCGCCCATCCTGATGGCCTACCCGGGCGCCACCATTCTCAGTCTGGACGAGTC
>DAOUIC010000441.1:0-7000 GCA_034428255.1 Anaerolineales bacterium | reverse complement strand
TACGGCCAGGGACCCGGTTGGACCTGGCCCCACAACCTTGAGCCCCATATCGGCTGGCCGTTCCGGCCGTGCCTGCGGCTGGACCACGCCTTCTGTTCCAGGGACCTGGCCCCGGGTCGACCGCAGGTTCTGGACATCGAGGCGGAGTCCGATCATTCGCCCGTGTTGGTCCCCTTGCACTGGCCGTCGGCATCGGAACCGGCGGAGGTCGGCGAGAGCGACGAACAGAACGTTTGACAGGCCATCGTCAGGAGTGGTCGGAGGGTGGTCGGCATCCTCTTCATTGGTACCACAAGGTTGGGCGGCGCGCCTTCGAAGCTCCTATTCCTTGCCGCCTTGCAAGAGACGGATCGGTGGCGCATCATGCATCCCATAATGGAGGATGCAAGCCAGGGAGACTCCATGATGACTACGTCAAATCAACGTGACATAAGCGATGCAGCCGGGCAGACGGTACTGATCACCGGTGCTTCGGCCGGCATCGGCAAGGAGACCGCGAAGAAGCTCCTGGAGGAGGGGTATACCGTCTATGCCGCGGCACGCCGCGTTGAGCGGATGCAGGATCTCGAAGAGTTGGGTGCCGTTGTACTCAAGATGGACATCACCAAGGAAGAGGAGGTCGTTGCCGGCGTGGAGCGCATCAACGCGGAGCGCGGAGGCACGGACATTCTTGTCAACAATGCTGGCTTCGGGCTGTATGGGGCGGTGGAGGACCTGCCGCTCGACGACGCACGGTACCAGTTTGAGGTGAATCTGTTCGGTTTGGCGCGGCTGACCCAGCTTGTTCTCCCTTCCATGCGTACGCGCCGCGCCGGGAAGATTGTGAACATCTCGTCGATCGGCGGGAAGATCTACTTGCCTCTGGGGTCCTGGTACCACGCCACGAAGTATGCGCTCGAAGGATGGTCTGACTGCCTGCGGTTCGAGCTGAAGCAATTTGGCATTGATGTCATCGTCATCGAGCCTGGCCTCATCCGTACGGAATTCGGCGATGTTACCCTCGGGTCGTTGCAGGCACGATCGGAAGACTCGGCCTATGCCGATCTCGTCAAGCGAATGACGGCCTCAATGGAAAACTTGGGAGTGGACGGATTGGGGTCGCCGCCGTCGGTTATTGCCAACGCAATCCTCAAGGCGCTCCGGGCCAAGCGGCCCAAGGCGCGCTATGCCGCCGGTCAGTACGCCAAGCCGCTTCTCTTTCTGCGCTGGCTGCTCAGTGATCGGATGTTTGACCGGATTATCCGCCGGATGTCTCCCTGACAGTGGGGCATGCCGAAGTCTGCGGGGGTATCGCCTTGGAGCGCCGCGGCCGGAGCGCGGAGTGGTTCGCGGTTGTCGGTCAAGGTGTCATGAATCCGGAAAAATTCTTTGCAGTTGTTCCGGGATGAGCTGGGCTCATCGCCACTCTTGGCCTGATCCCGGCGAATGTGCTGCGCAGGGCCGGATTGCCGGGTGACTTGCTCCCCAGAGGTCGGGCGGCACTGCCACCGGAAGATCGGGTCGTTCCGTGGGTGGCAGGTGGGTTTGGCAATCCGAGCCGGCTTGGCCTCATGAGTATGATCGCCTAAAAGACGGTCCGGTGTTTGGCAGGACCACCTTGGGAGACAGAGTTTTTACCGTGCGAGCCTACCTCTACCTGCTTGTGTTCGGCGTTGGCGCCGGTGCATTGGCGATTGAATTGGCTGCGGCCCGGCTCCTGGATCCGTGGTTTGGCAACAGCCAAATCGTCTGGGCGGCCCTGATTTCCCTGGTTCTGGCCTGTCTGGCCCTTGGGGCATGGATTGGCGGCCGCGTCGGGGACCGGTCCCCCAGACTCCTGCCATTGTTGGCTGTGGTCATGGTCTCCGGGGTGGCAACGGCCATCATTCCGGTCATGGCCCAGCCGGTCCTGCAACTGGCCATCCGCGACCTGCTGGAATTGGAGGCAGGACTGCTATTGGCCGCCATGTTGGCGGTTGCGATTCTCTTGACGTTTCCCTTGGTGCTGCTCGGCGCGGTCACGCCTTGGGTTGTGCGGATTGCCCTGTCCTCGGTCCACACCGGGGGACGCACGGCCGGTTCACTGTACGCGGTGGGCACGGTGGGCAGCATCCTGGGCACGTTGGCACCCGTCCTGTGGCTGGTGCCAAGTTACGGAACCCGCCGAACCTTTCTTCTGATAGGACTGTGGCTGGTTCTGTTGGCGCTGTGCGGTACCCCTTGGGTTGCAAGGAGGCAGCATGTCACCGGGTTGGCGGGGGTTTTGGTGATGGCCGCGCTCCTCGGGTTTGATGTGCTGTCCGGCTCGGCGGGCATTCGTCCGGGGCCGGTTGCCGGCTCGGTTCCGAGCCGCCTCCTGCATGAGGAGGAGAGTCGCTACAACTACATCGCGGTCAGGGAGGCAGGCGGGGAACGCTGGCTGAAACTCAACGAGGGGAACGGCATCCACAGCGTATGGCACCCGGACCGCATCCTGAGCCACGGTATCTGGGATTACTTCCTGTTGGCACCCTGGTTCTCTGCCAAGCCGCCGGATCCCGCGACGGCCCGGGTGTTGGTCATCGGCCTGGCGGCCGGCACGGTCGGTTCGCTTTGGACCGACGTGTACGGGCCTGCACCGATTACAGGGGTGGAGCTGGATCCTGCGATTTTGGAAGTGGGGCGCGAGTGGTTTGCCATGGACCGGCCGAACATCGCCGCGGTTGCGGCGGACGGCCGCCAGTGGCTGTCACGTCAGGCTCCCTCCGATGTGTGGGATGTGGTGCTGGTGGACGCCTATCGGGTTCCCTATATCCCGTTTCACCTGACCACGGTGGAGTGGTTCGAACTGGTGGATGAGCACCTGGCGGCCAACGGTGTGGTGGCGATGAATGTGGGGCGGACCGAGACCGACCTGAGCTTGGTGGAGGCTATGGTAACGACGATGTCGGATGTTTGGCCCCGGGTGTTTGTGTTGGAGGAGCCGGTACTGGAAGATGTCTTGGGCAATGTGCTGGTGGTCGGCGTGAGGGAGCCGTCTGGCGTCGGAGAGTTTGCCGACAACGTCGCAGGGCTGCCCGGACACTTGCCCGAAGAGTTTCGTGCCTTCGCCGCAACGACCGTTGACCAAATCAGGGTGGAGGGTCCGGACCCGGGCCTGGAAGTCTGGACCGATGACAAGGCGCCAATCGAAAGGATTGTGCACAGGATCGTGTGGAACTGGCTGGTGAACTCGATGACTGTGGAGCAGTAGGTTTTCAATGGACTATCCAGTCTGCAGTGCATTGCCAGAATCGGGTTTTTGGTCCGTGTTCTCCGGTTCATGGGCCAAGGCACCGATTTCCTTCAGAACATCCCTTTCGCGGCATAGGGAATTCATGTCGACGGCTAGACCATCTACTACGTCACCACATATGGCGTTCTTCCGAGCCAGGATGTCATCCACACCTCTTCTACTGGTAACTTCACTGCAACGAGAAGTTGGGGTGGCTGTTCCGCCAGGCGCCGCCGTGCGCGGGAACAGAGGCAGGAAGTTCTCCAGGTAGGCCCCCAGTCAGGGTTTGAGCTGCAGCAGGTCGTCGCAGGTCAACGGCGGGGCCCGGGAGGCGAGCGCGGCCATGGCAGAACTCCGGGGGCTGAATCGAACCCCCACAACCTGCCACATGATTTCTCGTTGCAGTGATAGTTACGTGCAAACTGGAAGGATCACAACTCCAGATCTTCCACGTCCAGCGATCTTGGGACTCGCCTTGCGACAAATATGCCATATATGGTCACATCTCCAAACCTCTCTGTGAGAAGCGACTTGGCAGCCTTGAAATGGGCACCCGTTGTGATTACGTCGTCAAAGAGCCCTATGGAATCTCCTAACTCGTGAGCTTCTTGTTCATTAACACGATAATTTTGCCTGATTTCTTCAAGACTCGGACGTACTATACTCTGATGCGCTGTTGGTGTTGATTGACGTTGCAGGATCAGCTCACGGACATCCAGGGAACCATCCATGTTCAGTGTTTGCAACACTTCCAACATTCGGTTGTCATAGAGGGGATCATCCCTGGACTTGGAAGGAGGAATCGGCACCAAAGTAGCCTGCTTGAGCCAAGCATTGAAACTCTCGCCTGCACCCAAGAGCATTTCTGAAATTTCATTGATGGCGCTGGTCTTGTACTTTCCGGAGGCCTCTCCAAGTTTATCGACAGGCTTCTTGAAATTCAAAATCAAACTGTTCAGGCCTTTTTGTATGTATTTTGAGAAGGGCAAGTTGCCCCTAGGATTGTACTCCCCGAGAAATCCGCAGAGATCGTCGCGTTCAAGGTAGTGATGATCCCGAAGCAAAACCTCATCGATTTTTGTCAAACCCGCCAAGATGCCTCCTGATTTCACTGTAGTCATTAACGCGGATGGCACCCTTCTGTACATACTTTTCAGGCCACAACAGATCTTGGTTCCTAAAGCAGTGATCCAGTATAAAGAGTTTGCGCCCTTGCCTGAGAGATGCGCGTGCCTGGATCAATGTGCCCGAGGTTTCCCCGGCTTCGACAATAATTGAGGCTTCGCTCAATGCCGACATTGTTAAATTGCGTTCCGGGAAGAATTTTCTGTTGGATCTGTAATCGTGCTTTTGGTAATGCAGCACGGGGACTTGGCTGACCAGCAGGAAGTTCTCTCCAATATGGTCCTGAAGGGACTTATTCTGTTTTGGGTACGTTTCTGTGAGCGGTGTGCCAATCACGGCAATCGTCCTGCCACCAGAATCTATTGCGGTTTCATGGGCTGCTGTGTCAATGCCAGCTGCTAGACCCGATGCGATTGTGTAACCGTCTCTTGCCAATTCTTCAACAAGTTGTTTGGTTTGCAAGATGCCTTCAGTAGATGGTTTGCGCGTGCCGATGACCGAAACGATGGGTGTTGATGCCAGATCCCATCTTCCCTTGAAGTAAAAGAATGACAATGGGTTGATTGCGTCATTCAGGCGGTCTGGAAAATCGTGCGTGCCGTGAACACGAAAGCCAACATCCTCCAGGTTGGCATCATTAAATAACTCAAGCACGCGATCGGCGCAATCGCGTGCCTTCTGCTCTTCAACAAATTGTGAAAGACGGGAACCGGGAACCCGTTTTTGGAGTTCTGCAACCTTCTTGAATGTCATCCGCGGCTGATCCCAAAGTGCCTCAAATGCTCCCATTTCCATATATGGGGAAATCGCATCGATGAGAGGATCTGGTTTCATGTGAGTGAATAGAGGTCCGGTATAGGATGACATGGTATCTTTCCGATATTATGTCGTTAGATGATCGGAAATCAGGTAGCATGTTGCAATTATAGCCAGTTTATGTTTTTGTGTCAAGTGTGCCATCCATAGGGGACTGTTTCAGTTTTGTTGATGCGGGGACGGCCCTGCCATCGACATCTCTCATCTCTGCGCGTGGCTAAGCTCTGTGTGTTCCCTCGGGCTTTCAGGCACAGGAAGTGGCGTACGTCAGTTTCCGTCTCCAACCCCTGCGTCAAACAAGGCCGTGGTCTGGAGTGACCCAATCAGCCCCTTACTGTAAAACACGTCTCTCACCCGTGACGACCATGCGGAAACTGTCATCCGGACAAGAAAGAGGATTTCGGATCACATTCAGGACGTGATCCGGAGGCGACATCTCGACCTCCAGATGATGAAACAGGGCTGCGGTCACGATCAGGAACAGCAGATCCGCGGTTGAGGCACCCAGGCAGGCGTGGGACCCGATGCCGTAGGGTACATAGGCGTGTGTCTGCGTGTGCTCCATGCGCGGAGGGGCGTAGCGCTCGATGTCGAACCGCTGCGGTTCGGGGAAGAACTCCGGCAGGTGGTGTGTGACGGAAATGGCAATGAGACAACGGGCGCCCGCCGGAATGTGATGTCCCTGGAATTCGAAGTCGCGTGTGGAGGTCCGCGGCAACGTCAACGCGATGGGGTGCATGCGCAGGGATTCCATGGCGATCCAGCGGGTTTGGCGCATCCGACGCAGGGAGGCACGGGTGGGGACGCCGTCGGCAAAGAGCTGATCCGCTTCGGCAATGACCATTTCCCTCAGCGTGGAATCCCGGAGGATGTGATACAGGAGGAAGGAAAGCGAACCGGCAGCCGTGTCCATGCCCGCCAGGAAGGGGGTTTGAATGGTCGCAATCGCGTCGTTCTCGGTCATCAGATCCGGATGTTCGGCCCGGAACCGTCGTACGTGATCGATGAAGTTGCCGCCCTCCTCGGCCATGTCGTGCATGAGATGCTCGTTCCAGATCCGTTTGCCCATGGCGAGCACGTTCCGCCGGGACTTTAGGTACTGCGGCATGTACTTCACGAACCCCGGGCGGGTTCGCGTGAGATGGATTTTGATGACGGTCCGAAACAGGTAGATCAGATCGTCCATGACCTCGTCCGGCTCTTGATTGATGGCCATGTACGCCAGCAACAGGGATACCAGCCGCTTTACCAGGGGAGTCACCGACATGGCCTGATGCCGAGGCCAACGCATCATCAGGCGGACCAGGCTGTCCATCAGCTTGGGCATCTGAGGGTAGAGCGTGGAGCCGGCGTAGCCCACCTTGAGGCCCGCGCGCAGCGTAGCGTGGTCGGGGCCGTCCCATGCCAGCATGAAGGGATTGTCGGACCCGAAGGCTTCCAGGACGTTTTTCCATGTGTCCTTGGACGTAAAGAGGGTGTCTCCTTCTTCGCGCATGAGGAGATTCGCCTCGGGACCGGCCAAGACGATCATGTGATGCTGGAGGATGGACATCCGGAACACCGGTCCGAGTTCGTGGTACTGCTCCACCAGCCACAAGGGAGAGTCGAACGTCACACTGCCAAGTACGGGCAGTCCCTGGGCCTTGGGGATGGTCTTGGGAATGGACTGCGAGGTTTTGGCCACGGAATGGTTGTCTGGAGTGTGGAACTTTGACGGTTTCGTTGGCAAGGCCTTGTTCAACGATCAACGGCTGATGTGAAGACCGAACATCGAGTCTGCCAATGATGCTACATGCCGTGGAGGTTCGGCGTATCGGATGGCCAAGG
>DAOUIC010000440.1:0-2043 GCA_034428255.1 Anaerolineales bacterium | reverse complement strand
GGCATCGACCTCGGCAGCAGAAAACACCTGCTGACACCGGAAAATCTTGAGGTCGGACTTGAGGACAATGGTTGTCGGATTCGGGTGCTGATTTACCCGCATCCAACTGTATCGGCCCGTATCGCATCCAGTGGGTGCGGGATATGCTGGTTCTGCGTTCAGCGTGAGAGCGCCTAACCCTGCTCCGGCCGTATAGGGATCAGTCGTGCGCCTGAAAATGACATCAAGCGTTGCTGTATCATACCCATAGTGGACCTGTGCAACTACGGGCCGAGTATCCCATACCCACGAACCAGCCAGAAAAAAACACACGAGCAATAGAGTACGCATAGAGACTCCTTAACCTGGGATGAAGTTGAAAGCGATGGATAGGTATCTTAGCCTTGCCGTCGTAGAGCAGTCCGCAGAGGAATCCAGCCTGATAGCAAGTTCATCACCAGCACTGATATCCACCGTATCTGTATCCTCGCTACTCACCGCCGCCGTTCCGGCATTGGTAAGATTCACCTGTAAGCCTGTGGGGCTTGTATTCCTCATCAAGGTGACTTCCAAATCGCAAGTTGACCCCTGCCCTCCAGCAGAAGCGCTGAAACGCTCAATCGTGCCCGCCGGGAATGTCGTACCTCGAAAATTGGATTCTGAACCCAGATATTCATTTGAGAACACGTTCGTAACAACCGGATCGGCGTAAGCCACAGCACCACTAAAAACCGGAGTATAAGTGGTCTGGTCTGCGGCAATGATTCCCCCCGAAGCGCTAAAAACCATCGTAATAATCTGCGGGTCGACGCCCACCGCTTCACAATTCGAGTCCGTTCCGTCCGGCGCACTCGTGCCCTTACACACATCCCCGTCATTGTCGAACCACAGATAATTGTTCGTGCCGTCGCGGGCCTGCGTAACCAGATAGCCCGCCCGCTGGTTCGCACTGTTGGTGTTGCGGCCAATGAACAGGCCGGGGCTGGCCGCCGAGCTGATATCCCGTGAGGAAAGCTGCCACTGGTAGTTCCGCGAGGCAAGTTGCGCCGGATTCGTGCCCCGCGTGATATCGCTCAGTTTCGCGTGGTTGGCCCCACTTATCAGCCCGGCCTGGGTTGACGTGGACGCAGGAACCGTCGCATCCGTGCCGGTTGACGAGGTAATGTCCAAGGTCGTGCCGGTGCGGCTGCCAATGCCCAGGTTTGTCGCCTGGGTGGTCGAGATCGTCGGCTTGTTTTGAATGAAGGACGGGTCACTCGTGTCGACTTCGTTCCAGTCGGCCTGGACATTGAGCACGACTTCCGACCATGTGTTCGACCCCGCATGGCGCCACATCCGCGTCAGGCCGGTGTTCAGGCAGACGGCTCCGACGGGCTTGCCGGTCACAGCCGCACAGTCGGCTGCTGTCAGGATGACATCGGCTCCCAACACCTGGGCGCTGCCGAGCGCCGACTGCGCCGCGCCCAGGACATATTGCGTACTCGGCACCGGCGCGGCAACCTGAATCCACGAGTCGCTGCCCTCGTGACGCCAAGCGCCCGCGTTGTCCGACTGAAAACACACGGCCCCGATGGCCTTGTCCGTTTCCGCGTCACAGTCGGTGGATCGAAACAAGACATCGGTGCCCAGCACCCACTCCGAGGTCAGTCCCGCGTGGGCTGCGCCGACCACAAACTCCGCGTCTGGTGACGAGGGGTAGGAGCCGCACCGTGCCCCGCCTGTCGCATCGCCTTCAATCGGTCCGCTACAATCCGACGCAAGGTCTTCGACCTTGACCTCATCCGCCCCGTTCTCGGAATGCGCACCGGAATGCACTCGGGGGTGGTGCGCGTCTGGGTTGGTCAGATGGCGTCGGCCTGCCTGCGGCCATGCCTCACTGACCAGAAACAGACTGAGAATAATCGCCCCGATAAGTCCCCGTTTCATACGTCCTCCCTAGTATTCTGCCAGCCGAATCCGGCGCCGTGTCCGATGGCCCCGAGGGTTCACATGCGTATGGATTTGATGCACTTCGTTCTCGAAGCTCGCGTTCTCGATTATCATTTTGACCGACACCCAATGGCC
>DAOUIC010000439.1:0-5266 GCA_034428255.1 Anaerolineales bacterium | reverse complement strand
TGGCGCATGCCGCCGGACAGTTCGAAGGGATAGGCGTCGAAGCGCTGTTCGGGGCGGGGGATGCCCACTGCCTGCAGCATTTCGATGGCCCGGTCGCGCGCCTCGTCCTTTTCGACATCCATGTGCAGGCGGATGGCCTCCGTCATTTGGAAGCCGACCGTGTACATCATGCTGAGCGAGGTCATCGGTTCCTGGAAGATCATGCCGATGTCCTTGCCTCTGATCTGCCGAAGTTCCTCGCTGTCGTGATCCAATGTCGCAATGTCCACTCTGTTTTGGCCGCCGGTATTGAGGACAATGCTGCCTTCCTCGATGCGGCCCGGTTTTTCGACCAGCTGCAGGATGGAGAAGGCGGTTACGCTCTTGCCGCATCCGGATTCGCCCACGATGCCGATGGTCGTGCCGCGGGGCACCGTGAAGTCGACCCCGTCCACGGCGCGCACGGTTCCTTCGTCGAGGTGAAAGTAGGTCTTCAACCCCCGGATGTCGAGCAGGATGTCCGTGCCTGCGTTGTGGTTGCTGTTGCTCATGGCTCGCGCACCGGCATTAGCGGGAATAGGGATCGGCCGCATCGCGCAGGCCGTCTCCGACATAGTTCAGTGCCAGGACCGAAACGATTACGGGCACGGCTGCAATGAGGAGCCACGGAGCTGTGGCCAGGACCTGGACCCTCTGGGCGTCCTTGAGCAACACTCCCCAGCTGACCACGGGGGGCCGTAGGCCTAAGCCTAGGAAGCTAAGCGACGTTTCCGCGAGAATCATGCCCGGGATGCTCAGGGTCACGCTGGCGATGATGTGGCTCAGGAACGATGGCAGCATGTAGCGCAGGATGATGCCCAGTTCCGCGACCCCGTCCAGCCGTGCGGACATGACGAAGTCCTCCTCGCGCAGGGAGAGGAAGCGGCCGCGCACCACCCGCGCCAAGCCGGTCCAACCCAGGATGCTCAGGATTACGGTGATCGCAAAATAGCGCTTGATTGCGTCCCAGTCGTCCGGTAGAGCTGCGGACAGTCCCATCCAGAGAGGAATGGACGGGACCGCACGAAAGAACTCGATAGTGCGCTGAATGATGTTGTCCACAGAGCCGCCGAACAGTCCGGAGACACCGCCCAGCAGAATGCCGAAGATCAGGCTCAGGGCCACCCCCACGAGACCGATGGTCATCGAGATGCGGGTACCGAAGATGAGGCGGCTGTAAAGATCCTGGCCAAGTTTGTCTGCGCCGAAGAGGTAGAAGGGCTGGGTGGGATCCTTGGGGCCGAAGAAATGCTTGCGGGAGGGAAAGATCCCCAGTACCCGGTACTCCTCGAGCCCGTCGACAAAGAACCCCAGTTCGATCACCTGCTCGGGATCCGGCTTGAAGACCCGGCGCAGGGCCGCCGCTTCGATCTCGACTGTGTAGCCCAGGACATGGGGGCGGAATTCGCGGTTGCCGAACCCGTCTTCCAGGATCAACTTGATGCGCTGGGGCGGTGCAAACGTGTAGTCCGCCGCGTAGTAATCGCGCGGCAGCGGAGCCAGAAACTCGGCAAAGACGGCCACAAAATAAATCAACAAGCTGACCGCGGTAGCAACCATGGCCACCTTGTGTTTGCGGAAGCGCCACCACATCAGTTGCCACTGTCCGGCAACCAGCAGGCGCATGTCCTCCTGGGCTTCTGGGGTCTCGACAGGCGGCAGGTCGGAGGGGGTTGCCGCGCGGGGTGTTGCGGTCACGGGAGACGGCTCAGCTGAAGCGGATACGGGGATCAAGCCATGCCAGCAGGACATCCGAGATCAGGGTGCCGATCACGGTCAGGACACTGACAAGGAGAATGAAACTGCCGGCCAGGAACATGTCCTGCTGCAGGAGAGCGCCCAGCAACAAGGGACCGGTGGTGGGCAGGTTCAGCACTACGGACACAATGATGGAACCGGACACGAGTTCGGGGAGCGTCCAGCCTACCGTGCTGATAAAGGGGTTGAGGGCTACGCGCACCGGATAGCGCCAAATCAGTGTTCGCTCGGGCACACCTTTGGCGCGGGCTGTGATCACATACGGCTTGTGCAGTTCGTCGAGCAGGTTGGCCCGCAGAATGCGGATTGCGCCGGCCGTACCGGCAGTGCCCAGGATCACGATCGGAATCCAGAGGTGGGCAAGGAGGTCAATCCATTTGCCTACCGACCACGGCGCGTCCTGGTACTCCGGCGAGAAAAGGCCGGCCGGGCTAAGACCAAACAGAGTTAGTGAATAGTAGAGAAGCAGCAGGGCCAGTAGGAAGTTGGGCACGGCCAGCCCGATGAAACCGAAAAAGGTGGCGACATAGTCTCCCAGCGAGTACTGGTGCGTCGCGGCGTATTTCCCGATAAACAAAGCCACGATCCAGACGAAGACCACCGTCAACAGGGTGATCAGCATCGTAAACGCGATGCGATCCCAGATCAGATCGCTGACCGGTTTGTTCCAGGTGAAGGAGCGGCCGAAGTCACCCTTCGTGATGATGTTCTTCATCCAAAGAAAGTACTGGACGTACCAAGGGCGGCCCAAGCCGTATTGCCGCTCCAGTTGGGCGATCTGGGCTTCCGGGACACTCTCTCCCTGTGCGCTCAACTCGGCTACATAGAACGTGAGGAAGTCGCCCGGGGGCAACTGGATGATGCCGAAGCACAGAATGGAGATCCCGAACACGGTCGGAATCATCAGCAGTACTCGGTGAAGGATGTACTGGAGCATGGCGGACGGCAGGGACCGAACGTCTCAGTCGCAGCGTTGGCATGCGGGCCGCGCAGCGGAGAAGCCCGCTGCGCGGCCCGGTTGGTGTCAGATCGAGTGTACTTGCCTTACTCGTCCAGCCACCACTGGTGGGTGTCGGCCGGTCCCGGAGTCGGGTACTGCCATGCAAACGGCATGTTGTCCATGATGTTGCGCATGTTCTTGTTGGCCACACCATAGGGCGGCGCCGGAGTGGCGATACCCATGCTGTAGAAATCGTCCGCGGCGATATCGAGAATTTCCATCATCAGCCGCGTCTGCTCAGCCGCGTCTGGTGTTGCCTGAATCGTGTCGTAGAGGGCCAGTGCCTTCCGCACGGATTCCGGTGGGTCTTCTGCAAAATCATCATCCGGACCAAAGTTGTACCAGCGGTTCCAGGCGTATCCCCAGCGGGAGTGGCCATGAACTGCGGCCCAGTTGCGAGGATCCAGCAACGTTGCATAACCAATGCCACCCGGTCCACCCCAGGTCTGGGCATCGAAATCAAGCACTTCCAGCTTTTGTTGGCCCAAAGTGCGGTCCAAAACGTTGGGAGTCATCTTGATCCCGACCTCGGCCCAGTAGTTGCTAATCAGGTTCAGCATGTCAACGTGCTGCGGTGCCACGGTAATGACGTCGATTACGAAAGCGATGGCTTTGCCATCGGGGCCGAGGCGAATGCCGTCATCATCCCGTTCCGTCCAACCGGTGGCGTCCAGGTGTTCGTTTGCCTTGTCCACGTTGTACTCGGTGTACTGCGTGGCCAGCCGCTCGTGGTAGTAGGGGCTGGACGGCATGGGAGCAGTCTGCCAGGGAGTACCCTGTCCAACGAGGACGAGATCAATCAGTTCCTGACGGTCGATGGCGTAGGAGAGGCCAATGCGGAAGTCCTTGTTGCCGAAGATTTCGTCCTTGACCGGATCCGGATGGGTCTGGTTGAAGGAGATTTCCATCACGTTGCTGCCCGAGGCCAAACCGTTGGTCAGCACAATTCCGGCCGACTCCTGGGCATCAAAGAACGCTGCCTTGTTGGAGAGCGCGTTGATGTGCCGCTCCTGATAGTCGATCTCGCCGGCCAGGGCCTGCAATACCAACGTTTCGGGATCGGCGCTGAAGTTGAAGACGACCGCGTCCAGATAGGGAAGCTGGTTGCCTTCGGTGTCAACCTTCCAGTAATAGGGGTTGCGGTCGGCGCGGATGAAAGTCGTGTTCTCACCAGGTGGTGTAGTCAGGTCCCAAGCCCAAATCACAGGCAGGTCGGCATCGTTGTAGTATCCGCAGCAGCCGCCGCCAATCCGGTCCCGGAACCAAAGGGTCCAGTCCTCGAATCCGTTTTCCGTCGCATCCGCGCCTGCTTCGTCATTGAAGTCCGCATGGAACTGCTGCACATAGTGTTCGGGATAGCTTACGACCGCAGGGCCGCCCGGAGCTGCCAGCCGCAGGGGCAGCACACCGTTGGGTTCCGCGTATGCCCATGTCAACGTGTAGTCGTCAACGGCTGTGAGAGTAGCTGGTACATCGCCGGACTTCAGCCAGACGGGTACCGCCGGTGTCAGTTCCTCGTTAAGGATTACGTTGTCGAACCACCAGGCGATGTCGTGCGCCGTGTAGGGTTCGCCGTCGGACCACTTCATGCCGGGGCGCAGATGGAAGGTGTAGGTGGTGGAATCGTCGGACACGTCGAAGCTGGAGGCGACATTCGGCCGCACCCCGCTCCAGTCGCGGTTCCAGCTAAGCAATTGGTCGTAGGCCACGGTGCGGTAGATCCAGGCGTTGTCGCTGCCGCCGCGCAGACCCGCGCGCCAGACGCCGCCGTATTGGCCGATGGACTCAACCGGTTCGACCACAAGCGGTTCGGAAGGCAGCCGCTCGGAGAGGGGTGGCAGTGTGCCGTTGTTCACCATTTCCTGGAACTCAGGAGCCTGGTTTGGGCTGGCCATGCCGGCATCCATGGCGTCATCGGCAGCCATGGCATCGTCCGCCGGGGCCTCGCCCGGTGCACCGCATGCGGCAAGCGCAAGCATCAGTATTGCCGTCAAGGCGAACCACAGCGTGGATCTCGACAGCCTGTGTGTCACAGTCATATGTCCTGACCTCCAGGAACCTTGGCAAAAACAGCGCGCCCACCCTCAAGACAACTCCGGTCGTCGGCAGCGGCCCGCCGAAAGGCGGGGAGGGATGAGTTGACGCGCTTGGAAAGGCGGTTGGGTTGAAACTCGAACCGCAATCGGCTAAGTCTACCAAAAGCGGTCCATCGGGTGGCTGCGTGCGGCTGGATCGGTACTGTTTCAGCTTCGTTGAACTTAGCTCTGAGCCCTGAATCGACAACTCCGTGTGTTTCAGGCCGTTTCGCACCCCTGCCTCAGGCCATGGAGACCGCCATCAGGTTCGGGCAGTGGAGGCGCCCGCCTTGGCCGTGGGCAAGGTGTGCCCGCGGTTTGCACTACGCGCTGATTCAGGTTGATCCGTCGGTCCCCCACGAGAACCCTTGAGGTCGGCGCGTGCATGCCATGGCCACCCCGCGGACAGCAACGG
>DAOUIC010000438.1:0-6435 GCA_034428255.1 Anaerolineales bacterium | reverse complement strand
CTGGACTGGCTCACCCCTGATCGGGAGGAGCCCTTGTTGACAGAAGAACGGATCCTGACCATCGGCGACGCCGATCCCGACACGGAGAGTTGGGCCCTGGACTTCGACATCGCACTCCGGAATGCCGGCGAGGCCGGTCTCCTGTTCGGCTCCCCGACCACCGAGGGGCGGGAGATGGCCGGCTACGGCGGGGTGTTCTGGCGCGGGCCGCTGGCCATGCTGCACGGCACCGTGCGGACCGCCGAAGGCAAGGGCGGCGATGATCAGATGGGAGTGCGCAGTCCATGGCTGGCCTACACCGCGGTGCATGCCCATACGGGCCGGACGGCCACGCTGGTGTTCCTGGATCATCCGGACAACGTCCGGTTTCCATTGCGCTGGTTCGTGCGCACGCAACCCTTCCCGTTGGCCAGCTTTGCCTTTGCGTTCGATGAATACCTGCCCCTGGATCCCGGCCGGACCCTGCAGCGTCGGCACCGCATCCTGGTGTGCGACGGCGAGCCGTCCGGAGACCAGATCGAGGCGTGGCATGCACAGTGGCTGGGCCGGACGTGACGTCCCCGGTTGGAATTGGTGTGGTGGGATGCGGCGTCATTGGCACGCAACACGTCCGCGTGGCCTCCGCACTGCCCTGCGCCCGTCCGCGGGCCGTTCTGGATCTGGAGCGTGACCGGGCCGAGGCCCTGGCCGCAGCCCACGGGGTACCCAAGGTATGTGCCGATCTGGATGAGATGCTGGCCCTGCCGGAGGTCGAGGCAGTGGTCATGGCTGTGCCGGCCGCCTTCCGCATGCCGATGTCCAAGCGGATCCTGGCGGCGGGACGCCATCTCCTGCTCGAAAAGCCCGTGGCATTGAATGCCGATGAAGTAAGACAACTCGCGTCGTGGCGCGGTTCCGACCAGGTGGTGGCCTGCTGTGCAGCCCGGTTCCGCTGTCTCGAATCCTTTGTACCTGTGCACGAGGTGCTGGCGGCCGGGAAGCTGGGAACGCCGCAGGGCATGGTCTTCCGGGCGCTGACACCGGCCCCGCCGCGACCTGAGATCCTGCCGCCGGCGTGGCGGCTGCAGTCCCGCCTGAACGGGGGTGGCGTACTCATGAACTGGGGGTGCTACGACCTGGACTACCTGCTGGGCATGTGGCCGGAGCCGCTTGTGCCGCGCACGGTGAGCGCGCGGATGTGGGGCCTGGGGCCGGACTACCGGAACTTCGTGGTCCCGGACTCCGACGGGGAAACCCATGTCGCGGCCTGGATTGAATGCGAGGACGGATTTCAGATTTCCTACGAGAGGGGCGAGTATCATCCGGGGCCGCGCCGCGCGGAATTCCAGGTGTTCGGCGACCGCGGCAGCCTGGATTTGACCATGGTGCCGAACCGGGGCCGGGTCGATACCCTCTGGCGCAGCGACGATGTGGCGGGATACGTGTCCGAGACGGTGCAGTGCCATCCCGACCGGGCGGCCGACCTGCACAGCGGCGTGGTGGAGGATTTCTGCCGGGCCGTGCGGTCCGGCAGCGAGCCGGCGGCCGGATTGGAATTCTCGTTTCGGGTCCAGGCCACACTGGATGCAATGTACCGGTCGGCTCGGGACGGTTGTTCCGTGGAGGTTAAATCGGGCTTTTGAACGTCTTGTCCACGTGTGCCGCCGAAGGCATGCGCGGCAGGGCGGATTGGCGACAAACACAAGGAGATCTGGACGATGCGAGTGGTGGTGACCGGCGCGGCCGGAAAGATTGCGGGACAGGTTCTGCCCGCCCTGCGGGAGCGCTATGACCTGGTGCTGATCGACGTGCGGGAAATCAACCGGGAGGGCGAACGGGTGGAGGGCATCCGGATTGCCGACCTGGTCGATCGCAACCGGGATGCCTACCGGCATCATTTCCGCGGGGCCGATCGGGTGGTCCACTTCGGCTTCGTGCGGCCGCCGGAAGGCGACAATTCGGCCGATGCCAACTACTGGGCGGAACAGGCCAACGTCCAGATGGCCTACAACGTCATGCAGACAGCCTGGGAAGAGGGAGTCGGGCGCGTGGTCATGGCTTCCTCGAACCATGCCGCGGACTACTTTGAGGATCTAATCCTCGACGGGGTCTGGGACGGCGTGAACCCCGCGGACAAGGCCCTGTCGGACAACTACTACGGCTGGGCCAAGGAAGTGTACGAGCACCTGGGCTTTGTCTTTGCCTGCGGCCGCATGAACGGCACGCCGCTGGAGAATGTTCAAATCCGGATTGGCGGTCCGCGCGAGGACGACATTGAACGCGTGGAGCCGGGCGACCTGCGGCGCATGCACCGCGCCCTGGCCGTGTACATCAGCGACCGGGACATGCAGCAGCTGTTCGTGAAGAGCCTCGAGCACGGAGACATCCGCGACGAACAGGGGATTCCCTTTCAGATCTTCTACGGGATCAGCGGGAATACGCATGCCTTCTGGAGCATCGTCAATGCCCGCAAGGTTATCGGTTACGCACCCCAAGACAACAGCGAGCAGCGGTTTGCATCGCAGATTGCCGAACACCTGAAGGCCCGCGCCGCGCGCGCCAGCAGCACGGAAAGCTAGCCGCCGGCCCCTTCCATCCGGGTTTCCACCCGGGATTGCCGCGCACACGGCGTGGCGTGCATCAGTAGTCAAAGGTCATAACCCAATGCGCTATTCCTTTATGAGCTTCTCCTGCCCTGAACTGTCACTCCAGGCAATGCTGGATACGGCGGCAGGCCTGGGCTACGCCGGCATTGAGCCGCGCGTGGACGCCAACCACGCGCACGGCGTCGAAACGTCCCTGAGCCCGGCGCAACGGCGGGCCGTGCGCGCACGGGTGGCGGACAGCGTGGCCGACATCTGCTGCATTGCCTCCTCGTCACGCTACTCGGAGCCGGCCACGCTCGAGGAGAACCTGGCGCAAACGCGGCGGGAAATCGACCTGGCAGGAGACTTGGGGGTTCCGGTCCTGCGGGTGTTCGGCGGGCAGATTGCGGAGGGCATTGACCGGGACGCCGCCATCGACAACCTGTCCGCGGCCCTGGCCCGCGTGGCGGACGAGGCCGGCCAAGCCGGGGTGACGGTCTGTGTGGAGACGCACGATGCCTGGTGCAATCCCCACCATGTGGCCGCGGTGCTGGCAAACGTCAACCATCCCGCCGTCGCGGCCAATTGGGACGTCCTCCATCCCGTGCGGGCCGAGGGCATTTCGGTGGCCGAGTCGCTTGCGGTGCTGGGACCGTGGATTCGGCATGTGCACATGCACGATGCCACGCTGGAGCCGGGTCGCATCCGGTACGTGCCAATGGGCACGGGTGATATCGACCACCGCGCGGTGATCCAGGGCCTGCGCGAAATCGACTACAACGGTTACATGAGCGGGGAGTGGATCGGCTACAGTCCCTGGCAGGAACATCTCCCGTACGAAATCGGGCAGCTGCGCCGCTACGAGGCCGACCTTGCCTGAACCCCATCCATCAACAATGCAGGTATTGCCATGAGTGTGAGGGTCGTCGACCACGCCCTGTGGGTCAGGGACATCCAGACGCGCATGCCGTTTCGCTACGGCATCGCAGCCATGACGCGGGTTCCGCACCTGGTCGTGGAACTTGAACTCGAGGCGGACGGCCGCCGGGCGCGCGGCTTGGCGGCCGAGAGCCTGGTTCCCAAGTGGTTTACCAAGGATCCGGATTCGCCCTATGCGGACGACATTCGGGACATGTTGGCCCAGATTGAGGGGGCGGTTGTCGCTGCCCGGGCGGCGGGCGGGCAAGCCTCCGCGTTTGCGCTGTGGCGCCTGGTCTATGAAGCCCGGGCCGAGGAGGCCGGCAACAGCGGGACACCCGGACTGCTGGCCAATCTGGGCACAAGCCTGGTGGAAAGGGCCCTGTTGGACGGGGTGTGCCGCAGCCGCGGCCAGACCCTGGCCGACGCCCTGCGAGGAGACGGGCTTGGGTTCGAGGCAGGCTATTTCCACGCCTCGCTGCGCGGGGCCGCACCGGACCGGATTCTGCCCCGCCAGCCGCTGCGGACCCTGCAGGCCCGTCACACCGTGGGGTTGGGGGATCCGCTGACGGAAACCGATATCCCGGAGGAGGAAAGGCTGGACGACGGCCTGCCCCAGTCCCTGGAAGCGGTCGTGCGGGGGTACGGGGTGCGGTGGTTCAAGATCAAGATCGGCGGCCAAGCCGAGGAGGATCTGGATCGGCTCCGGCGGATTGCCTCCCTGTTGGACGGCTCGCGGTCCGATGCCCGCTACACGCTGGACGGCAACGAGCAGTACCTGGACTTCGGGACGTTCCGAACGTTCTGGGAGACCCTGGCCCTGGACCCGGCCCTGCAGGCGTTCCGGGGCGGTCTGGAGTTTATCGAGCAGCCTCTGCACCGGGACATCGCCCTGGATCCGGAGACCACCGAAGTGCTGCGGACGTGGGAAGATCACCCACCGGTGATCATTGACGAATCGGACGGGGATGTCGGCGGTCTGTCCCAGGCCCTCGCGAACGGGTATCAAGGCACCAGCCACAAGAACTGCAAGGGTGTGTTCAAGAGCGTGGCCAACCTGGGCCGCCTGCAGCAGCTGCGCGACGAGAACCCGGACCGGGCCTACGTGCTGTCGGGAGAGGACCTGACCAATGTGGGTCCCGTCGCCCTGTTGCAGGACCTGGCCGTCCTGGCTTCCCTGGGCATTCCCCATGCCGAGCGCAACGGACACCACTACTTCACCGGCCTGTCCATGCATGTCGATTCGATCCAGCAGGCGATGCTGAATCACCACGGGGACCTGTACCGGCACCACACTTGGCCCGATGGCACCGCACCGGCCGTCGTGATCGATGATGGACGGATGCAACTGGGAAGCGTGGTCGCGGCTCCGTTCGGCTACGGTCCCGCGCTCGATCTGGACGGGTTCGACCCGCTTGCCGACTGGGATGCGTCGGCCTATCGGGAGGATTAGGGAACCGAGCGCGTCATGGCAGGTACCACCCCGGTCATTGTCTGTTCGGAGAACGGTCTGACCGCGGCCGAGGAGGCCATCGAGCTCCTGCGGCAGGGCCGGAGCGCCCTGGACGCAGCCGTGGCGGCCGCGACCCATGTGGAGCAGGACTTGGCGGACAACTCGGTCGGCCGCGGAGGCATACCCGGCATTCTGGGCGACGTGGAACTGGATGCGAGCCTGATGGACGGCCGCACCCGCCAAGCCGGTGCCGTGGCCGCCCTGACTTGGACCAGCCAGGCTTCCCGTCTGGCCCGCGCCGTGTTGGAAGAGACTCCCCATGTGTTGGTGGTTGGGGAGGGAGCCAATCGCCTGGCGCGGGCGTGCGGTCTGGCCGAGGAAACCCTGGAACACGAATCCGGCCTGGGTGTGTGGCGAAAGCGGTTCGGCAGGGCCGGCATCGATCCCGAGGCCCTGACCGATGACGAGGTGCTAACGGCCGTGAACCGGCTTACGAGTCAGCTGAGCCTGCTGGCGGAGCAGGACGACGAGCGGGAGATTCCCGAGGCTCCGGAGACCGGCACGGTCAACTTCCTGGTTCGGGACACGGACGGCAACCTGGCCAGCGTGGTGTCCACGTCGGGTCTGGGCTGGAAGCATCCGGGTCGGGTTGGCGACTCGCCCATCATCGGTGCCGGCAACTATTGCGACAACCGCTACGGGGCAGCCGCCTGTACCGGCATGGGTGAACTGTGCCTGCGAACACTGACGGCGAAGTGTGTGGTGGATGGCCTACGCGGGGGGTTGACGCTTCAGGCCGCGGGCCGCGGGGCTCTGCGGGAGCTGGACGACCTGTCTCGCGGGCACGGCCAGTTTATCGGATTCCTTGCGTTGGCGCCGGATGGTCGCCACGCCGGCTTTAGTGAGCGAGCCGGACGCACCTACGGCTGGATTTCGGGCGGCATGCGCAAAGGAGCGCTGTCGCCGCGTCTGACCTTGGAGGAACTGGGAGGCTGAATGGGCCCTGGCCTGCGGGATTGTCGGCCGTTCGCAAAGATTGCGTGGGAGGTCTTCTGGATTCGATTTTCGGGCGGGAGGCAGCATGTGGTTGCACCAGCGGCTGTCGGCGGACCGTCGCGGACCGCGTCGGCTCGGATCCCGTAGTCGCCCAACGCATCGATGAAATTTGTGTCAGACTCATGGAATGCAATCATCGTTTGATGTGCGATGGGAGACCGACCGCATGAAGTCGCCTGACAGTCGGCTGCCGCGGCTTCGTCCTGCAAGCGAAGGCACGGCTTCCTGATGCCCATTTCCCTCGCCATGCCCCAGTTCGGCCAGAGCGTCACCGAAGGGACTGTGGCCGCCTGGCTCAAGGCCGAAGGCGATCCTGTCAAGCGCGACGAGAGTCTGTTGATCATCTCGACCGACAAGATCGACACGGACCTGCCGTGTCCCGAATCCGGAGTCCTGCTCAGGGTGTGCGTGGCGGAAGGCGAGACTGTGGCCGCCGGCACGGTT
>DAOUIC010000437.1:0-1529 GCA_034428255.1 Anaerolineales bacterium | reverse complement strand
GTGATGGCATAGTCCCCTTCCTGTTCGGCGCAGACCCTGACGCACCGGTAGCAGGAGATGCACAGATCATAGTCCCGCAGGATGAAGGGATTGACATCGTCGGGTCGCGAGCTTCCCGAGGTGGCGCCCTTGAATCGGTCCAGGTCCGGTTGCAGTTCGGTGACGGCCTCCTGCAGCTCCTGCGAGGCCAGACCCCGCAACGGGTCGACCGCCAAGCGTTCGCTGCCGTTCTCGGACACCACCATGGCAAGCAGGGTTCGCCGCAGGTCGTCGAGTTCAGGCGTACGGGTTTCGACCTCCATGTCGGGCTGGGCCTGGGTGGTGCAGGAGGCCGGAAAGCCATTGACGCCCTTGACGGAGACCGCACACAGGCGGCAGCCACCGAATGCTTCCAGGCGGTCGTCGTAGCACAGGGAGGGGATGTCGATGCCATGCCTCCTGGCGGCCGCCAGCACCGACTCGCCCTCACGGAACTCAATCTGTTGACCGTTCAACATAAACGTGCCGGCCGCGGGGGGTGGGGTCATTCGGGGGCCTCGAATCGTTGTTCCAACTGGTCCGGGAAGTTCCGCACCAGGGAATCGCTGACAAACGACGCGGCCACACCCAGGCCGCAGGCGCTCAGGTTGCGCATCACGCGGCCCAGATCGTTGACATCGTCCAGCCATTCGTCGCGGTCGGTGTCGGGGCCGACGGCATCCAACCGTTCGCGGAGGCGCCGGGAGCCGATGCGGCAGGGGAAACACTTGCCGCAGGACTCTTCGGCAAAGAACTCGATCGCGACGCGGGTCTCGTCCACCATGTCGCGCGTATCGTCGTACACGATGATGCCGGCAGCCCCCAGCATGGAGTTGCGGCTGCGCAGCGACGGTTCGTCCAACGTCACGTCGAAGTCGCTCTCCGACAGAAAACCGCCGGACAGCCCCGCCATGCTCGCTGCCTGGAAACTGGTTCCGGACGGCGGGCCGCCAGCCCATTCGTAGAGGAGTTGGGACAGGGGGAAGCCGAAGGGCACCTCGTAGTTTCCGGGCCGCTGCACATCGCCCGAGACGCTGATCACCTTGGTGCCGGCAAGGTCCCCGCGGCCCAGGTCCCGATACCATTGGGCACCGTGCCGCAGGATGTGGGGCACGGCCGCCAGGGTTTCGACGTTGTTGACGACCGTGGGCTTCTGCATATAGCCGTGTGTCACCGGGAACGGGGGACGGTTGCGGGGAAACGGATGCTTCCCTTCCAGGCTGTTCAGCAGGGAGCCTTCCTCGCCACAGACATACGCGCCGGCACCCCGGCGGATGTGGATGTCGAAGTCCGAACCGATCTTGTTTGCCGGGCCTAGCAGGCCGGCGGTGCGGCAGGCTGTCAAGGCCTCCTCCAGTTGTGTCTGGAGTTCCGGGTATTCGTAGCGCAGGTAGATGAACCCCAATGTGGCACCGGTGGCGAAGGCGGCCAGGATCATGCCCTCCAGCACCGCGTAGGGGTCGTATTCGAGGATGGCCCGGTCCTTGAAGCATCCCGGTTCGCCTTCGTCG
>DAOUIC010000436.1:0-2442 GCA_034428255.1 Anaerolineales bacterium | reverse complement strand
CGTCGCCTGAGAGAGTCACCACCCCAAACCCGGGACAACTGCCCAAACCGGCGTGTTTCACAGTTATGGGGTTTGCTCCCCTGAAGGAGACAACAAGCATTCGGCCATCAGGGGAAATATCCACGAGGTCGGGAGCGGGATCATCATTGAATTCATACCCTTCGTCCTGCATGTTGACGAAGGGCGCCCCCTCGCCGACACAATATTCTGTTCCCGTGAGATCCAAAGTGCCTACGTGCGCCGCTGCCTGCTCTTCCAGCGTAGCGTCGGGGTCGTTGATCACCTTGTCCAGATCAAACACTTCCGCATTGTTTTGGATCCGATCAAACTGATACAGATACCGGCCATCCACGGAGGCGACTGCACCGTGCGCATCCCGGCGTTTGGACAACTCTGTTTCGTCGGTGATCTCCAGTACCTTCTCTTCGTGGAACGTCACCACCGGAGGTACGTTCGGGGTCGTATGCGGATTTGCGCCATCGGGGTAGTCAAGCGGCAGACGGTACATGATGAACGTTGAGTCGTCCGCACCCGCGGGGCTCGCCGAGACTCCCGCGTTCAGGTGCATGAAGCCTCTTCCTTCCACACCGCCACACCCGGCCACGCTGATGACGTCGTTGGTGTATTCCGCCACGATGGACATCGGCTCGGTTGTAATATCGACCACGAACAATCCACCGCCGCCGAACGTGACATAGGCGTGCCGGTTGTTGCTGCCGATTATGGGACACACCACGACGTTGTTGGCCCGCCCCGGACCTTCCTTGAGCGCGCCGCTTGGGGTGGTTGTCGGCTGGAAATTGGCATACTCGCCGCTCACACCGCCGTCAGGCAGAGTCGCATCAGCCTGAGCTTCCAGGGCGGTCAGATCCCGGCCGCCCACCAGATCGAGCGTGGCGGCCTTGTTAAACGTGAAGGTGTCGGACTCCGCATCGTAATCGATGCGTTCCAGCAACTTGGCCCCAAGATTGGCCACGATCAACTTGGTGCCGTCCGGCGAGAAGAAGGACATGTGATTCGAAGGCGCTGAGCCTTCCGGGCCGGTGGTGCGAAACAGGGCCTTGCCCAGCTTCACGGCTTCCTCCGGACTGCCTTGAATCGGCTTGCATTTCCGGAGGCCGTCGGCCAGCGGCTCGCATTGTCCTTCGGCATCGATGATGCCCACCAGTCCCGCGCCCGGACCAAAAAAGTTGACGTTCATGTACCGGTGGTTCGAGGGCTGTGGCAACATGCCGTGAAGGCGTCGCACATGCACTCCGAGTTCTTCGAAAGCGGACGGGAACACATCGACTGCTTCGATAACAGTCGGCCCGTACTCCGGATCGTCTTCGGCATACCAACCCGGAGGAGCAGCGAGAATGTCACTGCTTTCGTAAATGACAATGCGACTCCCATGGGTTCCGGCCGGATTGTCGGCATTGATGCCGACACTGTCCGATTGATCGGACAACCACACTTCCCAGCCTACCGTTTCGCTTCCGGCCGCACTGGCATCTTCTTGCTCCACCTCCGGGGGGGCGGCGGCAAATTCCGCGTCACAGGCCACCATGAAGGCTCCCATTGCCAAGAATGCCGCCAAGTACAAACCTAATCTTTTCATCTTCGAGACCTCCGTGTCTTGTTCGGTTGAATCGTCGTCAACGTTGCCCCTTGCCACTGCCATCTGGACGAATCGGAATTCCGGCTCCTTGGGTCGTCAAATTCAGGCAGCCAAGGCCAGATTCTCGGGCTCGTTCTCCAACCGGGTGAGCCAGTAGCTGAGATCAAAGGTGTTGCTGCCGGTCAGGAACCGCCAGAACTTGACCCGGTTCACAATCTCCAGGCGGCCCACCGGAAACTCGTACCATGGTTCGGGGCGGGAGAGGATGGAGTAGATGTTCTCCTCTGTCCGGTTTCTGGCTTCCAGGTTGGTCACCGGATCGGCCTGCATCTGGTTGTCCAAATCACCGGTGTTCCAAAGCCGATGCTGGCGCACCCGGGGATTCAGCCGGATCTTGAACATGTAGCGGACCCGGTCCGTCTGGTTGCGGCGTCCGCAGTGCCAAATCCCGTGGTGGAGGGCCAGCACGGTGCCTGCCTCGCACACCATGGGAATCTGCCCCACGAAGTTCTGGTAGCGGGCAATGTCCGATTCGTTGATGCGGCGGAACTGGCTGCCCGGCAGCAGGAGGGTGCCGCCCATTTCCAGCGGCGTGTCGTGGGGGAAGTACATCAACTGGATGTCGAAGTGCATCCGGGTGTCGATGATGGCGTCTCCGTGCAGGCCCTGGGCGCGGCCCTCGTTGGGCTGGCGGATGTGGACGGCGTGGTGATCGAACAACGGGTCGGGACCGACCAGGCTCTGGACGATGCCCTGGATTTCCGGCAGGTGCATCAGATCGGCCAGCGGCGAGCCGGGTACGTAGACCTCGGACAATGGCAAACCTGCGGCCGGACGCGCAA
>DAOUIC010000435.1:0-11054 GCA_034428255.1 Anaerolineales bacterium | reverse complement strand
ATTGAAGCCGGACATTTCCTCGGGTGTGCGTTCAGGCGGATCCGGCATCGGCAGCAGGGCATCCGGCTGCGATACCGCCGCGATGTCCTGTATGGTGGTCATGGCTCACCTGTGTGGTGTGGATTTCGCGTCAGGCGCGCGGGCCACTGTGGGCTGGGTCGGCCTGTTCGTGGGCCCGTCGGCGAGGCATGATCATTGTAGGTCATCAGGCAGGCGGGCCGGGACGCCAAGAGCCGTTGGCAACGCAGACCGTGCTCAACGAGCCGGTCGCGTTTCCCGCCACCGAATTTGCCCGGAAACCTCCGGTGGAACTGCAGAACTGCGACCAGGGCTCGGTCAGCGAATATCCGCCGCGTGGATGGGCCAGCCCGACAGTTGGTCCAGGACAGCCACGCCGCCCCGGCTCCAGGCGGCCACGCCCGTGTCCCACAGATCCTGTCGGATCACGCGGGTGAAGGCCACGCGTCCTCCATCGGCGAACACCTCGACCACGCATCGATCCAGGAAGATGTGCAGGTCGGAATTCTCGTCGGCGAGCGGCACCGCCGGTTGTTCGTCCACGATCAGGCCCGCGTCGGACAGACCAATGGAAATCCCGCCGTCGCCGTTGGTGTCCGCGCGCAACCGGATACCGCAGGAATCGGCGGACAGACGCTGCAGGCGCACCCGTAGTTCCAGTTGACTGCCCGTGATGTCCGGCAGCGGTTGCCTAGCGTTGTCCAGTACCATACCCGAAACTCGCCGCTCCGGGCCGCGCAAGGTTTGAAGCTCCCGGATGGGGCTCTGGCGCAGGATCAAATCGTCGTCCAGGGCAAGTTCGCGCGGCAGGGCCAGACATCCGTTCCAACCGTGGCCCTCTTCGAAGCCGCGCACCCAGCCATGCAGGATTTGGCGGCCGTCGGGCGCAGCATGCACGTTGCTGGCATAGAAACCGTTCCAATCCCGGCAACCGTGGTCCACGATGCCGCCATCCAACTCGGTGAACGACGGGGTGTCGGCATCGAAGTCTCCCACCCGGTACTCAACGGCGTCGAAGGGCGAGTACAGATACACCCAGTGGCGGCCCAGTGGGAAGAAGTTGGGGCACTCCGCGCTTACCGGGCACATCGAGCCCTTGTACGCCCAACGGGTCAGGCTGCCGTCCGCAGCCTCGAAGAGCGGCGAACCTGCTTCCTCGCCGCACATGCCCACGGTCATGAAGGTTCGTCCCCGATGAACCCAGAGGTAGGGATCCCGCCAGGTTGGATCCATGGTTGGTCCGCCAGGCAGCCGCAGATGATCGTCCAGTTCCAGGATGGGATTGCCGTCGCAGGGGGTAAAGAAACGGTCTTCCTCGTCCCCGATCGCGGCCCGTTGCTGGAACGGGATCCGGCCCCGGTCCGCCCTGTCCGGCACGCTGGTGTACAGGAGCACCAGGTTGCCGTCGCTGTTCACCCCCACGGTTCCGGACCAGCAGCCGAACTCCCCCGACGCGTGGTCGGGAATCAGGGCAAACGGAAGGTGTTCCCAATTCACCAAATCCCGGCTGCGGGCATGGCCCCAGAAGTTCGTGCCAAACGGCTTGGTGATGTCCGTCAGCGGATTGGTCTGGTAGAAGATGTGATGCCAGCCCCGGTGAAAGATGGGCCCGTTGGGGTCGTTCATGCGCTGGGCCGGCGCCCGGAAGTGGTAGGCCGGCCGGCTGGGATCCGCCTGGGCGCGGGGGACAGCCAGCTTCAGTGCGTCCTGAGCCCGGTGCAAAAGCTCGCTTCGGTGCACGTTCGGTCTCCTGATGTGAATGCCGTCCCGCGGTCCGTGCGGGACCGGAACGACCGCGCGTTGCCAGCTTTGGCTGGTTCCAGCAAAAACGCCGTAGCTGGTCGGTACGGGTTGCGTCAACAGAAAGATCGTATCCGACCCGCATGGCCGCAGTACGGTGGAGGAGCCGGCAGACAGTGGTCCAATTGCAACCACCGGATGCGATTCGCAGTTCCACCGCCGTCCCCATGCGCGTGTGCACATTGGGCGGCATCGACATCGTGTTGGCCACCCGGGTGGCCCTTGGCAACCTGTATCGCTTGAACGGACCCCTCGGCCAGCGAACCAATAGGAATTCGGCTGCAGTCTCCTCAACAATGTAGCCGGCCGTTGACTACAATATTTAGTATCTCGGCCCGCTTCCGGCTTGTATTACGTTTCTCGGGTTTCGTCCTGCGCACAGGAATGCACCGGGCAACAACTCTCCATGCAATCCTCTGATTCCCAACCACCCGAAAGCGGTCCCAATCCCTCGGCGCGCACCATGTGGCGCCTCCTGCGCGCCTTGGGACCCTATCGCGGCCAGGCTGCCGGAGCCCTGATCAGCCTTGTCCTGATGACGGCCGCGATGCTGGGTTCGCCCCAGGTCATACGCTGGGTGGTCGACGATCTGGCCAACGCCCTGCGGGGCGGTGCCGCCGGCATCGCCGACTTCGACTGGCGGGTGATCCGCGACGGGACCATCCTCCTCAGTGTCCTGGCGGTGGGGCGGGGCTTGTTCAACTTCCTGCAGAACTTCCTGGGCGAGAAGGCCAGTCAGAACGTGGCCTTCGACCTGCGCAACCAGATTTACACCAAGGTTCACAACCTCAGTTTCAGCTACCACGACCGGGCGCAGACCGGCCAGTTGATGACCCGCGCCACCAACGACGTGGAACTGGTCCGCCAGTTCATGGGGCAGGGGCTGTTCCTCATGATCACCTCCAGCCTGATGCTGGCGGGAACGTTCGCCGCGCTCATTTACATGAACTGGCGGCTGGCCATCGTCACCGGGGTTATCTTTCCCCTGAACATTCTGCTGCTGGTCGTCTTTGTCAGGGTCATCCGCCCCTATTTCGGCAACATTCAGGCGACGCTCGACAAGCTGAACGCCCGGTTGCAGGAGAACCTGTCGGGGATTCGGGTGGTCAAGGCCTTTGCCCGCGCCGACTTCGAAATCGATCGCTTCGCGGTGGAGAACGAAAACTATCGGCTCAACCTGCTGAAGTTCATCAACAGCGTGTCCAAGGTCTTTCCCGCCACCTTCCTGATGTCCAACATCCAATTGACCCTGATCCTGGCATTCGGAGGCAGGATGGTCATGCGGGACGCGCTGACCATCGGCGACCTGACCGCCTTCATCACCTATCTGATCTTCCTCACCATGCCCTTGATGACCATCGGCTTTCTGGCGGGCATGATGGTCAGGGCGCTGGTGAGCGCCGAGCGCATATTCGAGGTCCTGGACACGCCGTCCGAATTGACGGATGCCCCGGATGCCCGCGTCCTGGGGGCGGTTGCCGGCCGCGTGCAGTTCCGCGATGTGTACTTCCGGTATGCCGGCCAGTCCACGGACGTGCTGAAGGGCGTGAGCTTTCTGGCGTCGCCCGGCCAGACCATTGCCATCATGGGCAAGACGGGTTCGGGCAAAAGCTCCATCATCAACCTGCTTCCGCGCTTCTACGACGTGTCATCCGGATCGGTCACCATCGACGGCGAGGACGTGCGCACCGTGACCCTGGCGTCGCTGCGGTCGCAGATCGGGATTGTCCTGCAGGAGGCGATCCTCTTTTCGGGCACAATCGCCAGCAACATTGCCTACGGCCGCCCCGAGGCGTCGCAGACGGAAATCGAACAGGCGGCCCGGGCCGCGGCCGCCCACGACTTCATCGCGGAACTGCCGGACGGCTATGAATCCCGCGTGGGTGAACGCGGTGTGGGCCTCAGCGGCGGCCAACGCCAGCGCGTTGCCATTGCCCGGGCCCTGTTGATGGATCCGCGGATTCTGATTCTGGACGACAGCACCAGCGCGGTCGACGCCGAGACCGAGGAACGCATTCTGGAGGCCCTCAGGCTTCTGATGCAGGACCGGACCGCCTTTGTGATTGCCCAGCGCATTTCCACCGTGCGCGAGGCCGACCAGGTACTGGTCCTTGAGGGTGGACACATTGTCGACCGCGGCACGCACGAAGAGCTCGTGGCACACAGCTCGATCTACGCGGACATCATCGCCTCGCAGTTCAACAGGGATGCGGCACGGGAGCAGGCGGTACTCAGGCAGCAGTCTTCGCCGACGAAGGTCCTACAGGAGCGCGTACCTTGAGCCGTGCCACCCGCAGCTTCGAGCTGGCTGCCCAGGTCGATGAAACCGATTCCCGTTCACTGCAGCAGACTGCATGGCGCATCATGCGCCTGGTCATCGGCTACCGGTTGAACTCGGTGATCGTCATGGCCACCATGGCCCTGGCCAGCGGTGCCATTGCCTTTGGTCCGTTCATGATCGGCTGGACCATCGACAACCGGATCCTGATTGAGGCGCCGACGGTCCAGGGCCTGTACCTGCCGTTGGCCATTCTGCTGGTGAACTACGGACTGCAGTACCTGGGTTTCCGCTGGCAGTTCTACACGATGGGGCTGTTGACCGGCAAGCTGATGACGAAACTCAGGGAGGACATCTTTGTCCGCATCCAGAGTCTGTCGCTCTCCTACTTCGACAAGAACGACGCCGGCGACCTGATGAGCAAGCTGGTCAACGACGTCGACGTGCTGAACCAGTTCCTGAGCCAGGGGTTGACCCAGTTGATTGGCGGGTTGGTGCGCATGCTGCTGTTGCTGGGGGCCATGGCGGTGCTCGACTGGCGGCTGGCGCTGATTTCGCTGTGCGCGGTGCCCCTGATCCTGCTGGTGTCCACGCGGCTGGCGGCCATGGCCCGGGTGGCCTACCGGAGAAGCCGACAGTCCCTGGGGGCCGTCTCCACGGAGCTGGAAGAGGGCATTGCCGGGGTCAAGGTGGCCCAGGCCTTCAACCGCGTCGAGGCCAACCAGCGGCACTTCGACCGGTTGAACCGGGACAATCTGGAGGCCAACGTCGGGGCCGTCAGCATTTCCGCGGCCTTTGCCCCGGCCATCGAGTCCCTGAATGCCCTGACCACCGCGGCCGTGATTGGCCTGGGTGGCTGGCTGGTGCTGGAGGGTCGCGTGACCCTGGGAGTCTTGATTTCCTTCCTGGAGTACATCCGCCGCTTCTTCTTTCCCCTCCAGGAGATTTCCCAGCAGTGGAATGTTCTCCAGGGCGCCTTGGCCGGTGCCGAACGGACGTTCGAACTGCTGGATCAGCAGCCGGACCTTGAGGACGCGCCCGATGCCGTTGAACTGCCGGACGTCAGGGGCGAAGTTGAATTCGACGGCGTCACCTTTGGCTACGACCCGGACGAACCCGTGCTGCGGGACGTGAGTTTCCGGGTGGGTGCCGGCCAGACCTGCGCGGTGGTGGGCCCCACCGGGGCCGGCAAGACCTCCCTGATCAATCTCCTGGCGCGCTTCTACGACGTGCAGTCCGGGTCCGTGCGCGTCGACGGCATCGATGTGCGCGATGTGATCCAGGACAGCCTGCGCCGGCAGATCGGGGTGGTCCTGCAGGAGAACTTCATGTTCTCCGACACGGTGCAGGAAAACATTCGCTACGGCCGGCTCGAAGCCACGGATGCCGAGGTGGCGGAGGCGGCCCAACTGGTTGAGGCGGAGCCCTTCATCTTCGAACTCGAGGACGGCTATCTCACCGAGCTGGGGGAGCGCGGCGGTACGCTGTCGCAGGGGCAGCGGCAGCTGCTCAGCTTTGCCCGGGCCCTCGTCGCGGATCCCCGGATCCTGGTGTTGGACGAAGCTACGGCAAGCGTGGATACGCGCACCGAGGTCGTTATCCAAAACGTGATGCAGCGCATGCTGCGCAACCGGACCAGTATCGTGATCGCACACCGCCTGAGCACGATCCGCAATGCGGACATGGTGCTCGTGATGGACCACGGTCGGATCGTGGAGCGCGGAACACACGACGAACTGATGATGCTGGGCGGCCTCTATGCCGATCTGCACACCCGCCAGTTTTCGGATGTCATTTCACCCAACGGGGTTCCGCCGGCGGAACCTGCAACCGCAGCATGACGGGCTGCAAGGGGTTGGCCGTGGGCAAGCAGCCACCGGTGTCCGGCGATGTCGCGTCGGGCGATGTCAGGGACATGTTCGACTGGTACCAGGCACAGTCCTTCGCCACCTGGGGAGTGATAGAAACCAATCATCCGATCGTCTATCCCACCCTGGGCCTGACCAACGAGGCCGGCGAACTGGCCGGCAAGGTCAAGAAGATATTCCGGGATCGCAATGGACAGATCACCGAGGCGGACCGGGAGGCGCTCAAGGGCGAGCTGGGCGACGTCCTGTGGTACCTGACCCAGATTTGCACACAGCTGGACCTGAGCCTGGCAGAGGTAGCCCAGGCCAACATTGCCAAGCTGTCGTCCCGCCGGGAGCGGGGCAAAATTGGCGGGGACGGCGACGACCGCTAGGCGCCGCCGAGAAAAACCGAAACAGCCACACAGGATAGGGGATTTCCATGGACTTGACAGGGCGCGCGGTGGTCGTCACCGGACAGGCCTTTTCGGTGGAGCAGGGTCGGGTGCCCGAACCTGTGGCCGGCGGATTGCTGCTGCAACAGGAACTTGGTGGAATCTGCGGCACCGATCTCCACAACTGGCAAAACGGTCTGCCCGAACCCACGCTGTTGGGACATGAGGCCGTGGGTACGGTGGCGGCACTGGGCTCCGGTCGCAGCCGCGACTATCTTGGCAACCCCCTGCGGGAGGGCGATCGGGTTGTGTACCACCCGCGCAACGCCCTTGGCAAGCCGTTCGGCTACCGCGGCCTGGAGTCGCCGTTTTCGGGCGGATTTGCCGAATACATCCATCTGGATGATCCGGACGCCTGCGTGATTCGGACCGAAACGGACCCGCGGACCGCCGTGCTGGCGGAGCCGTTTGCCATTGGCACCCATGCCGTGATGCGGGCCGAGGTCCAGTTGGGCGACACGGTGCTCGTGCAGGGCTCCGGCGCAATCGGTCTGATGGTCATGATCTGTGCCCGTCTGAGCGGCGCGGCCAGGGTCATCGTGATCGGGGGACCGTCCGGCCGTCTGGCGCTGGCCAGGCGTCTGGGAGCCCACGAAACCATTGACATTGCGGTCCATTCCGAGCAGGAGGCCCGCCATGAACTGGTGATGAACCTGACCCGGGGTGAAGGCGCCGATGTCGTGTTCGAGTGCGCCGGGTTCCTGCCGGCCGTGCCGGAAGGCTTCGGATATGTCAAGCAGGATGGCAAGTTCATCGAGTGTGGGCATTTTGTCGATATTGGCGAAGTTCCCATCAACCCGGCTCGCCACATCCTGATCCCCAACATTCGGGTGGAAGGGATTTGGGGCAGTCGCTTCCCCCACTTCGTGCGCGGGCATGCCCTGCTTGAGCAGTCGGACCTGCCCATCGGCGAGATGGTGAGCCACGTGTTGCCCTTGGAAAGGGTGCAGGCCGGTTTCGACGCCCTGAACGGGACCTATTCGCTGGACGGCGAGGATGTGGTCAAAATCGCCCTGGCCCGCGATCCTGCGATGTTCGGCTGAGCGGAGCCGGGTCCGAGACGACCTGACCAGTGGGTACGACAGCGATCCGCCGCCGGGTCTGTATCGGCGGAAAAAAGCCATTGTTTGCCTGTCGCGGATAATGGAACGCTGGCAGAAGGCGCGAATTCAGACCGATTTGCCAAGAGGGGTGTCCCGGCATTTCCTACCCCCTTAACCCGATCCAAATCACAAGGAGCATCCTCCCATGAAGAGCGGCCGACTCGTCGTAGCCAAGGGACAGGAGTTCGCCATCAGGGAATACGACGTCCCTGCGCCGGCGGCGGACGCCGTGGTAATCAAGCAGGAGATGGCCGGCATCTGCGGCACCGACTTGCACATGTGGCAGAACGGTTTCGGAGACGAGATGGTGCTGGGCCACGAGAACGTCGGCATCATCACCGATCTCGGCAAGGATGTGGCCACGGACTGGAACGGCGTTTCGGTCAGGGAAGGAGACCGCATCATCTTCAAGCCGGGCACCAGTGCGGGCGCCTACGGCTTCTACACCGAACCGGACGCCGCCCCCCACTTCTACGGCGGGTTTGCGGACTATGTGTACCTGGACAAGCCGAACACCTGTTTCATCAAGACCGACCTGCCGCCCGAGGTGGCCGTGTTGACCGAGCCGTTCACGGTCGGGGTGCACGCCATCATGCGCGGTGACATTCAGTTCGGGGACACGGTGGTCGTGCAGGGCTCCGGCGCCATCGGACTGGTCACCACAATCTGCGCCAAGGTGTCCGGCGCCGGCAAAATCATCGTGGTCGGAGGTCCGGCCGCGCGGTTGGATCTGGCCCGCAAGTTCGGTGCCGATGTCACGATTGACATTGAAGAAGTGACATCCGGCGAGGAGCGCACGGAGCTGGTCCTGGATGCCACACCGGGCCGTCGGGGTGCGGACCGGGTGTTCGAATGCGCCGGCTTTCTGCCGGCCACACCGGAAGGCCTGGGATACCTGCGGCACAGCGGCACCTTCATCGAAGTGGGCCATTTTGTCGACATGGGCACGCTGGAGTTCAACATCAACCGCTCGCTCATGGTCCGCAACTGCCGGGTTGAGGCTATCTGGGGCAGCGGCGAAGACCACTTCGTGCGTGCCATGCCGATCCTTGAGAAGCTGGAGTTCCCGTATGCCGACATGGTGAGCCATGTCCTGCCGCTGGAACAGGTCCGCGACGGTTTCCAAGCCCTGAACGGCGACTATCGGCTCGGCGACGACACGGTGGTCAAGATTGTCCTCAGTCCCGATCTCTAGCCTCAGGAGTGCAGGCATGCCGAATTCAGCTCCCAACATTCTCTGGATATGTTCGGACCAGCAGCGGTTCGACACAATCGGCGCCCTGGGCAATCCCCATGTGCACACGCCGAACCTGGACAGGTTGTGCGCCGAAGGCACGGCCTTTGATCTGGCTTTCTGCCAGAGTCCCATCTGTACCCCCAGCCGTTCCAGCTTCCTGACCGGGCTCTACCCGAGCACGGTCCACGGCTGTCGCAACGGCAACGACCTGTGGGCGGAGGCCGCGGAGCTGGTGACGGTTACACTGCGGGACGGATCCGGTTACGACTGCGGCCTGTCGGGCAAGCTGCATTTGGCCGGTGCCAGCCATCGCACCGAGCCGCGGCCCCGGGACGACGGCTACCGGATGTTCGAGTGGAGCCACTCGCCCCGCGACGAATGGGGCGAGGATCACGCCTACCGGCGCTGGGTCCGCGAAAAGGGCGCCGACCTGGGCGAACTGCATGCGGCGGCGGAACCAATCCCGGCCGAGTACCACCAGACCACGTTCTGCACGGACCGGGCGCTGGAGTTCATGGCCGAGGAGCGGGACGGCCCATGGCTGATGTCGGTCAACATGTTCGATCCCCATCCTCCGTTTGATCCGCCGGCCGACTACCGGGCGCGGTTCGACAAGGATCGGTTGCCGGGTCCCTGGTTCAGGGATTCCGACCTGGAGGCCCAGGCCGGGCTGGTCGGAGTCGATTTCCAAACTTCGCCCCAGCACCCGGACGAGTTCGACGGCCGGGAGATCCATGCGGCCTACTACGCCATGATCGAACTGGTGGACGAGAACGTGGGCCGCATGCTGGACTGGCTTGATGAACACGGTGAGCGGGAAAACACGCTCGTCATCTTCACGTCGGACCACGGGGAGGCACTCGGAGATCACGGCCTAGTCTTGAAGGGATGCCGCTTCTACGAAGGCCTGGTCAGAGTACCGTTGATCATCTCCATGCCGGGGACCGTGCAGGCCGGTCGGGTCAGCGACGCCCTGGTGGAGCTCCTGGACCTGACCCCGACGCTGCTGGAGGCGGCGGGGCTGGAAATCCCCCAGCGGATGCAGGGCAGGTCCCTGATGCCCATCCTGACCGGCCAGGCCGACGATCGGGCTCACCGGGAGTTCGTGCGGGCCGAGTACTACAGCGCCTTGAATTCCGACGTGCCGGGCCGCGAGGAGTTCACCGGCATGTATGCCACCATGCTGCGCACCCGAACCCACAAGATTGTGAACTATCACGGTCTTGACGTGGGGGAGCTGTTCGATCTCGAGGCCGACCCGCGGGAACACAACAACCTGTGGGACGATCCCGGCAGTGCCGACCTGCGGTTCCGTCTCATGCAGCGGAACTTCGATGCCTTGGCCCGCGCCGTGGATCCGGGAACCAGGCAGATTCTCTACTATTGACCTTGGGGCTGAAGCGGAGACGCTTGCATTGCGGTTGGCCGGCACAATCAGGCGCCCGCGGTCCGCATGATGCCGGCATCCCGGTGTTCGCCCATGGTGATCAGGCAGCCGAAACCGGCCAAGGGCCTGTAGGCTGCGATCAATGAAGCCAGGCAACCTCGCCGAAGTCTTCCGGGTGTTTCTGCGGCTGGGCCTGACCTCCTTTGGCGGCCCTGTTGCCCACCTGGGCTACTTCCACGAAGCATTTGTACAAAGGCGCAAGTGGCTCACCGCGCGCGATTACGGGAACCTGGTGGCCATCTGCCAGTTTTTGCCTGGGCCGGCCTCCAGCCAAGTCTGCATCGGCATTGGCCTGGCACGTGCCGGGATGGCCGGAGCGGTTCTCGCCTGGATCGCGTTCCTGTTGCCCTCCGTTCTGGTTATGGTGGCCTTTGGCTACGGGGTGACGGTGTGGCGCGACAGCATTCCCCCGGGGTTGTTGACCGCACTCAAGACGGTGGCCGTGGCGGTGGTTGCCCAGGCGGTCTGGCGCATGGCGAACCAGTTCTGCCCCGATCGCGTGCGCGTGTCCATGGCGGTGGTCGGAGCAGCCGGCTCCCTGTTGATTCCCTCTCCCCTGGCACCCCTGTTGATGATGGGGCTGGCCGCCGTGGCCGGGCAGTGGCTCGTCCTGGACGACAGGGAACCGCCGTCCGCAACTCGGGAGTTGGGCATTGGTCGTGGTCTTTCGGTGTTTTGCCTGGTTCTGCTTGCAGTGCTGTTGGCGGCACCGGCACTACTGCCGGGTCTGGTTCCCGCGCTGGCGGACCACCAGCTGGTGAAGGTGTTCCTGAGCTTCTTCAGTTCCGGCTCTTTGGTGTTCGGCGGAGGACACGTGGTCCTGCCGTTGCTGCAGGCCACGGTGGTGTCCCCGGGCTGGGTGACGTCGA
>DAOUIC010000434.1:0-6135 GCA_034428255.1 Anaerolineales bacterium | reverse complement strand
GGAATGCCTAGACTAACCGGCCCGTGGGGGATTAGCTCAGTTGGCTAGAGCGCTACCTTGACATGGTAGAGGTCACTGGTTCAAGTCCAGTATCTCCCACTCTTCCGGTCCGGGCCTCCGATGGTGGATTGCGCCGTGTTGGCGCCCGGTTCCCTTCCCCGCCTTCTCGCCTGCTACAATCCCGGCCCAGTTCAGGGTCAGCCTTGGGGTTTGGCCCTTAAAGCGTGGATCGGGCCATGTCCGGCAGATCCCGACCGGATGCAGAGAGCCCCCGCCCCGGCTGCAAGCGGGAGCCCGGATCGCCGCCGGATACCACCCGGGAGCGGGATGGGACATCCGGCAGGGCCGGATCCAACCATCCCCGGCAGGCTCCGTTACCGGCCGCATGAGCGGCGCCCGTGGGGCGCAAGCCAGGTGGGACCGCGAGGCAGTGCATCGTCCAGGCGACAAGGCACTGCCATTTTGATTCTGCGGACTGTGACAGTCCCGAACGTGGATCAGGAGGAATCGCGGTGAGCAAGCAGCAAGGCACGCAGGAAGACAGGCTGTACCGAATTCGGCACAGCGCGGCCCATGTCATGGCCCAGGCCGTACGCGAACTGTATCCGGATGCCCGGTTGGCCATCGGGCCGCCAATTCAGGACGGCTTCTACTACGACTTCGACCTGGGCATGGAAGAGGGCCGGCCCCGCACCTTCCTGCCGGAGGACCTGGAGGAGATTGAACGGCGCATGCGCCGCATCATCGGTGGCCAGCATCCGTTTGTGTACCGGGAGGTCGGCGCCGACGAGGCCCGCGAGCTGTTTGTTGACGAACCCTACAAGCTGGAACTGATCGAGGGACTGGTCGAAGGCACGGTGGACGAGTACGGGGAGGAGACTGCAGGCAGCCAGGTCATCTCGACCTACACCCAGGACACCTTCGAGGACCTGTGCCGCGGTCCCCACGTGGAGCACACGGGCCAGATTCCGATTGAGGGCGTCAAGCTGATGAGTGTGGCCGGCGCCTATTGGCGCGGCGACGAGCACAGGCCCATGCTGCAGCGGATCTACGGCACCGCCTGGGCGAACGGCAAGCAGCTGAAGCGCCACCTCAAGATGCTGGAGGAGGCCCGCCAGCGGGATCACCGCAAGCTGGGCCGCGAACTGTCGCTGTTTGTCTTCGACGAGGAGGTGGGGCCCGGCCTGCCCCTGTGGCTGCCCAACGGCGAGGTCATCATCAATGAACTGGAACAACTGGCCCGCGAGATGGAAACGGCGGCCGGCTACCGCCATGTCCGGACCCCGCACCTGACCAAGGAAAGCCTGTTCGAGCGCAGCGGCCATCTGCCGTACTACGCGGATTCCATGTATCCACCCATGGAGATGGAAGGGGTGCGCTACTACATCAAGCCGATGAACTGCCCCATGCACCACAAGATCTACGGCAGCGAGCCCCGCAGCTACCGGGATCTGCCATTGCGCCTGGCCGAATACGGCACCTGCTACCGGTACGAGAAGAGCGGCGAGCTGATGGGGCTCATGCGCGTGCGGTCGATGCAGATGAACGATGCCCACATCTACTGCTCGGAGGAACAGTTCGCGGCCGAGTTCATGGGCGTGATCGATCTCTACCTGCACTACTTCCGGCTGTTCGGCATCGAGCAGTACCAGATGCGGCTGAGCACCCACCATCCCAAGGGCCTGGGCAAGAAGTATGTGGACAATGCGCGGCTGTGGGCGCGCACCGAGGACCTGGTCCGGCGCACCATGCAGGAGGGGGAGGTGCCGTACGTCGAGGTGGCGGACGAGGCCGCCTTCTACGGACCCAAAATCGATGTGCAGGTTTGGAGTGCCATCGGCCGCGAGTTCACGCTGGCGACCAACCAGGTCGACTTTGCCGTCCCGACCCGCTTTGATCTGGTCTTTGTCAACTCGGACGGCGCGGAGGAGACGCCGCTTTGCATTCACCGGGCCCCGCTCAGTACGCACGAGCGCATGATTGGGTTCCTGACCGAGCACTACGGCGGCAACTTCCCCTTATGGCTGGCTCCCGAGCAGGTGCGCATCGTCCCCATCACCGACGACCATGTGGCCTCCGCCGAGGCCTTCCGGACGGCCTGCGAGGCCCGCGGCCTGCGGGCGGGAGTTGATGCCTCGTCCGCGCGCATGAACGCCAAGATTCGCCAGGCACAGCTTCTGCGTATCCCGGTCATGGCGGTGATCGGGGACCGGGAGGTGGCCGACGACACCGTGTCCCTGCGGCTGCGCAGCGGTCAGCGGCGGCAGGGCATGCCCCGCGCCGCCTGCCTGGCGCGCGCAGCCGACCTGGTGTCCGAACGCAGCGCGGACCTGCCGGCACTGCTGGCCGCGTGACCGGTCCCGGACGGGGCCGGGGCGGAAGGCAATTTTGAAGTTCGGTCGGCCGGAATGCTAGAGTATACTTTGGAGTCCGGGCGACGGAGTCCAAATCGTGTTGGCCGGAAGCCATGCCTGACAGGGAGTAGAGAGCCATAAGAAGAGGGAGACGCAACAACAACCGACGTCCGCAGATCGTCCTGCCGGACATCCGCGTGAACGAGCAGATCACCGCGCCCCAGGTGCGGGTGATTGACGATGCCGGCGAACAGATTGGGGTGATCGCCTTGGAAGAGGCGCGCGCCATGGCAACGGGACGCCAGTTGGATCTGGTGGAGGTTGCCCGCAACGCCAATCCTCCGGTCTGCCGCATCATGGACCACGGCAAGTACATGTTCGACCGCCAAAAGCGGGAACGTGACAAGCGCAAGGTTCAGTCGCGGGTGGAGGTCAAGGAGATCCGTCTCAGCCCGCGCACCGGCGAGCACGACGTGGCCATTGCGGTGGGCAAGATTCAACGGTTCATCGCGGACGGCTCGCGGGTCAAGGTGCGGGTGCGCTTCCGCGGGCGCGAGCGCTTCAACCAGGAAGTGGGCCGTCAGATGTTGCGCAAGGTGGCCCAGGAAGTCGCGGACTTCGCCACGGTCGAGTCCGAACCCTCCTCCGAAGGCAATACGCTGATCATGGTTTTGCTGCCGGCAACCCAGAAGAGCAGTGCGCCGGCCCGCCAGCGGGTGCCGGCTGCGTAGGGACGAGTGCCATGCCCAAGATGAAGACCCACAAAGCCACCGCCAGCCGCTTCCGGATTACACGGAACGGCAAGGTCATCCGCCGCACCCAGGGCGGGGGCCATCTGCGGCGCAACAAGCATTCCCGCATGCGGCGGATCTACAAGAAGAACGTCGTGGGCGATGTGAAGAGCATGCGCAAGATGGTTCGGCGCATGGCTCCGGTTGTGGACAGCAGCTGACGCGTACGGCTTGCGTCGGTTGCAGGCCGGACTAGCACCAGGAAACAAAGAGACATGCCCCGTTCCCGCCCCAAGGTATACGCGCGCAATCGGCACAAGAAGGTGCTCAAGAGCACCAAGGGCCAGTTTGGCGGCCGTTCGCGTTTGTTCCGCACCGCCAACGAGGCGCGGCTGCATTCGCTGCACTACGCCTACCGTGATCGGCGCACCCGGAAGCGCGACTTCCGTCGCCTGTGGATCACGCGCATCAATGCCGCGACCCGCATGCACGACATGAACTACGGCCAGTTCATCCACGGCCTGAAGCTGGCCGAGGTCGAGATCGACCGCAAGGTCCTGGCGGACATGGCCGTCCATGACGAAGCCGGGTTTGCCGCCCTGGTCGACGTGGCGAGGGCCCAGCTGGCCTGATCGCTCGAGTCCCTCACAGGGGCGTCCCAACCAGGGACTTCCCGGTTCCGAAACCGAATCTGGCCACGGCCCTCCACGCGAGGGCCGTTGTTTTGCGGGCCGAGAACCCGGGTTCTTGGTGTTTGTCGGGCACGCGGTGTCTCGAACTTCAAGACCGTACGCGGTCGGAACCGAACCAAGTCCGTGCCCGTCCCGCGATGGTCGGCCCTTGTGCGATTGTAGGGGGCATTCAAGGACAATGTGGCTGGCCTCGTGTCCTGGCCAACCGGGCTTCTCGACAGACACCGCCGGATTGCACACAGTGCGGGGGGTGTGATCAACTCGCCAAGGGATCCCGCAGCCACCGTCCTGCTCGTGGCCGGTGTCGGGTTGCTCCATGTTTGTATTGGAAGCTCTGACACGCAACCATGGATCAGAATCGGCTCCATGTTTGCAGCGCGTGCAAACATGCGCCTGTTGTTTGCAAATGGAGGCATCAAATCCAAACAAGGGATCGTTGATGTGTTATCGCGGCATGTTGTGCAAGCAACAGGTCTGTGGTGTTCCATGTTTGCGTCGGACACAAACAAGGCTTCAATGCCAAATCCAGGGTCTGATCGGCTCAAATCCACCCACGATCCGGCCCGACACCCCGGATGCGTCGTTTGTACCGAGGCTGGTCGGGATAGGGCCCGGGCCAATCCCGGTTGACTGTCCGGACTGCGAGTCCGTGTTCCAATCCTTCCCGGTTACGGCGTTGGCGAGGGCGGTGCTTCATGCAGGTTGGTCATGATGTAGATGGCTGGCTGTGGCGGGCAAGGGTCATGGCAAACGACACCGATGCTGTCCCATCGCGCGATCATTGCGCCCGATAACGGACTTCAACAACGGACCGGGGGTTGGCCCAGTCACCGGTTTGTTGTCTTGCCGGATGGGAACTGCAACATGGCATCGCCTACCAGTAGATGCCGCCCAACCATCAGGACCGGGAGGGCAACATGGCCGACCATGTGATTTCCTCTTTGAGGGCAGGTCACCATGAGGAACAGCCGGAAGGGTTTCGGGCATTCCTGCCGGCCGATCTGCCTCCTGATCCCCCTGTGGTCTGGTCGGAATCCCTGTCAACCCGGTTGGAGGAAGCAAGCCTCGCACTGGGTCGCCTGGACGGCATTATCCAGACTCTTCCCAATCCGGATCGGTTCGCGATGATGTATGTACGCAGGGAGGCGGTACTCTCGTCACAGATTGAGGGTACCCAAAGCTCGCTGCTGGACCTGTTGGCTGCCGAAGCTCGGATTTCGATGCCGGATACCCCTCAGGACGTACCCGAGGTGCTGAACTATGTACGGGCGTTGAACCACGGCCTGGGAGCCCTGGATAGCCGGGAGATTTCGGTTCTGCTTCTACGCGAACTGCACGGCATTCTGTTGCGCGAGACACGAGGTTCCGAACTGTTGCCCGGAGAGTTGCGCGACCAGCAGGTTTAGATCGGTGCGCGGCACACACCGATTGCACAGGCAGCGTTCGTACCCCCGCCTGCCCGCGCAGTGGCCCGTTCCCTGGAAAGTCTCGTTGAGTACATCAATTTGTCCAAGGACCTGCCGGTGCTGATCTGGATTGGGTTGGTGCATGTCCAGTTCGAGACGATCCATCCGTTTTTTGACGGCAACGGCCGCCTGGGCCGCCTGTTGATTACGTTGTCGCTGCAGCGGGAAGGCAAGCTGAAACATCCCGTCTTGTATCTGTCGCACTATTTCAAGCAGCGAAGACCGGAATACTATGCCCACTTGCAGAACGTGCGGGACACAGGTTCGTGGGAGCCTCAATAAGCCCCTGATATTGCGGGGGTTTGCATGGTATCGTCTTGTCATGGGCAAAATCTGCCGCATCTTGCAGTTGGGTACCCGCGGTGACCAGACCAGTTAAGGTCACGCGCATCCTGCACAGCCAGGGGCTGAATGCGTCCAAGTACAGCCGCCTGTCCGAGATGGCCGTCCTGTGCGGGTGTGTCCGCGCGGACGCGTGGCGCCGATGCAGCGGGGTGTCCACCGTCCGGCAATCCCCCTACGACGTGCGCGACGACTGGATGGCGGAGGGCTACGACTGGCACGGGTTGCCGGCGCGGTTGGGCAAGGCCGTGCTGACCGACGCACTGGGCGACATTGCGGCGGCGCGGGAAGCCACCAAGGTGAAGGTCAAGCGCGCCATCCGGCACCGCACCCGGAACGACGATGCCGAACGCAAACGCCTCTACTCGCTGCTCAAGCGGAATCGTTGGACCGAGGACCCGTTCCTGCACCGCCAGATGCGGAACCGTTGGAAGGGCGGTCGTTCCCATGTGACGAACCAGATCGTGGCCGACAGCGGTTCCTACACCACGAAGGTTTGGAAGGGTCGGGCCTGGGTGTACCTGCAAGGCATGGAGAGAGGGCAACGCAT
>DAOUIC010000433.1:0-1532 GCA_034428255.1 Anaerolineales bacterium | reverse complement strand
TTGGTCTTGGACAGGTTGGACATGAGCAACCGAATGGCTGGAGACAGAGTGGGTCGTACTGCGGACCCGGAGACCGCAGCCAGTGAACATCTCAATGCGGTGGACTTGACAACAGACCAAGCCGCGCCCCCGACCCGTGATGGGCGCATGAAACACACAACCAATGCCGCAGTGCCAGCAGTTCCCAGCGACCAACTTCAAGCCGGCCTCGCCAAGCCGTCGAGATTGCCAAACTGGTCCAAGCCGACCATTCGAATCGGATTGGGCCAAGACAAGCCAGCCACCAAAAACACCTCGGGCAAGTACGGCCTGCCGCCGCCAAACCGCATCCTGGACTGGTTGGCCGGCATCCTGGAACGAACGGAAGACGCGGTTGGCTACCTGAGGGCCAACCTGGGGCGCATGCCCGTCAAGGCCGACCCGGTATCCATGGCTGGGGCGGAGGAAGGGGAACGGCTCCGGCGCGCGCTGGACGAACAGCTTGAGGCCGACACTACGCGGACCCACTTGGTCAAGGCAACCATCGCCAAACGGGCACGACTGTGTGCAGCCATTGGGGGACTGTTTGCGTTGCCCGGCACGGTACCGGGCATCGGCACCGCGGCCCAGTTTGCCTTGGGCATGGCTGCAACATGGCCCGAAATGGACCTGATCCGGTATCAAGTGTGGTGTTTGCAGGTGGAACTCCTGTACCTGCACGGCATGGCCTACTCCGAGGCGGATGCCGACTTGCTGTCCGAAGGCTTCCTGAACTACGAATGGATCAACAAGGGTGGAGAGGCCTTCGCCCAAAGATTGCTGGCCAGGCTGCGCCAGTCGGTGACAGCCGCCACCGGATCCCTGGACCGCTTCCTGGTAAGGATTGGGGCCTCCGCCGCACTGCGGGATTCCGCCGGTCGAATTCTGGCGAAGACTCTGCCCTTGGGAATCGGTGTGGCCATTGGCGCCACTGTGAACTACCTGAAGCTGCACCTGTTCGCCCGCAGGCAACTACACCGGATGCAGGTTACAGTCGACTGAATTATGTCAACTGCGACTGCGGCATCGGCTCGGTTGCCTGTCCTCACGTACGTTGCATAAGTCCGCTGAGCCATTCGGAAGCTTTTTGTGCCCCGTTGGACCACGACCGCCATGGACGGCTCTACAGCGGAACTCGAAGCGCTGGTCCGCCTGGAGAACGGCAACTTCCCCGACGAACCCACAACCGTCGAGGTCCTGCGGTACCGGGCCCGCGAACGGCAGTCGTTCTACTTTGCACGCGAAGAGGCGGTGTGGTCGGGGGACGGCATGATCGGGTACGGCTCCCTGCACAGGGCGTGGTGGCTCGAACAGCCCGGACGCTACCGGATATACGTATCTGTGGACCGGGACTGGCGGAGGCGAGGCATAGGAACCCGCATCTGGCAACGCCTGCTGTCGCTGGCATCGGCCACGGAACGCATCCGCTGGCTTGAATCGGGAGCCAGGGAGGATCGGCCCGATGCGCTTGACTTCCTGATGGCAAGGGGGTTTGGACCGGAGGTTCGGGTTGA
>DAOUIC010000432.1:0-5974 GCA_034428255.1 Anaerolineales bacterium | reverse complement strand
CCGGGTTCAGATCCTGATGGCGCCGAAGGTCAGATCCTCCACACGCCATCGGCTGGTGAAGAAGTATGGGACGACCAGCGGCACGGATCCTATCAGGAAGCCCACCGTCAGGAATCCACAGCGTGTGAAGTTTCCAGGACCAGAGTCCCGGTGTAAGCGTTGTTCTGGGTTTCGTATTGTGCTCCAGGCGGGTTGTCGGGACGAGCACAGCCGGTGCAGTCAGGCCAGGTGGCTCGCCACCAACGGGGGTTCCGAGCACAGCCGCCAAGGTGAGGTGTTCGGTGCACGGAACATGTTTCCACCGGGTGTGTTCACGGCCGGGAAGTTGTGTCCGGTTGTGGCTCCGACTGCCCTGTATCAAGACTTGCATTGCAACGCAATAGTGTGTAGTATGTAGTACACATGACACTAGGACGCTACCTTCGCAAAGCAAGAGAGCGGCGCCGGGAGCGGGATCGGACCTACTCCCTGCGTCAGGTGGCCCTGCGCATCGGGGTGGAACCCGCCTATCTCAGCAAGATTGAGCGGGACCAGGTTCCCCCACCCTCGGAAGGCACCATTCGGCGGCTGGCCTGCGAGCTGGATGAGGACACCGACCTGCTGCTGGCCATGGCCGGCAAGGTGTCCGGCGACCTCCAGGCCATTATCCTGCAGCGGCCCCAGCTCTTTGCGGACCTGTTGCGCCAGCTGAAGGATGCACCCGACCACGCGATATGGACCGTCGTGCGCGAAGTGCGCGACGGGGATTGGTGATTCGGAACCGTACGGTTCAGGAAAGGAGAAAAACCCCATGATTGTTCTGCAAGACGACCGCCTTGAGTTCCGGTTTCCGGAGGTGCATGGAAAGGCCCGATGTTCGATCAGCTTCATGCGCACGCTGCGCCTGCCCGACGACAATCGGAGCTATCCGCTGCCGCCCGGATTGGGACACTTTCCGCTTCACCACGTCGACGACTTTGGTACCACGGTACCTCCGGCCTGGAAGCGGCATGGCGGCGTGTTCCTGCCCATGTACCAGGCTGAAGCGATGTGGATTGACTTCAACAGCAGCTATCCCATGGCCCTGAAAATCGCGGCAGGCAAAGTTTGTGCCCTGACTGGGGAAGCCTGGTCGTCCAAACTGGTTGCCGAACCCCAGGGTTACCTGGTGGTTCCCGATCAGCCATGGTTGGATGGTTTTTGTGTCGCCCCGGGCCTAATTCGCCAGTTTGTGGCGATGCCCCTGGGTGAAGGCTACTCCGCCGAGGAGCAGTTGACCGGGGAAGCGCGGCATGGAGGCCTGCAGATCGAGGCCTATCCGATGAAGTCGGACGTGTATGAGGCCCTGCACCGGGAACCGGAAGAACTCATAATGTACAGTCCCATGGCTCCGGCAGCGGAAGCGTCCGAGATGGGCCTCGCACCGGGAGGTCTTATGAGGCAGGAAGTCTACGAGGACGAGTACGGACTTGAAGCATGGGATCTGTCCCATCATTCCCGCTGCTTCGTGCATATTGTGAACAGTGTCCAGTATCTGGAAGTTACTGGGGAAAGGCCTCCTTCGCTCCCTCCGTCCGCCGCGGACTACGCCCGGGCCGGTCTGCCTTGGTTCGAGTACTACGACGGCGACCTGGCTGTGCTGTCAGGGTCGGCCAGCTTGGCGGGCCTTGACAGTGTCGCGGCCAAGAAGATCAAAAAGGGGGTGGGCGAATTGGAAGACAACGGGCCGGTCCAGCCCGCAAAGATCTTCAAGCTGCAGGACGGTCAGGTGCGGGAAGGAGAGTTCTGAAGGCTTGGTTTACAAGCGTGAAAGGCAAGGGTATTTACGTGTTGGAGCACCGCCGAGAAACCGTCTCGTGAATCAAGCCTCATCATGGCATGGTTGACGACTGGACGGCTACCGGGAAACCATTGAGCACCTCAATTGGACAAGGCCCTGACCCTTCTCCGCGACCGCGCCACCAACTTGCTTAACATGGACCGATTCTTTGAACGCCTGATGCAAGTCGTCCTAAGCAGGGCGACTTGCATCTTGGGAGACCGCTTCCAGCGCGTGTGGCTGCGGCATGAATGGCCGGACCGCGAGGGACCGGACACCGGCTTCGATTTGGTGGTCGAGGAGCGGGAAGGGGGCCTCTGTGCCATTCAGCACGAGTTCTTTGATCCCCACTGGCCTGTCCCAAGTGGACCATTGACTCGTTTCGAGCGAAGTCGGTGCCAACTCAGTACATCTCGCGCCTGAGCGTCAACACGGACGGGGTGGTCCAGCGTACGGCTTGGGCAACGCCTGCAGGGCACCCAAGCCGTGCCGAATGTCCGGTACTGCGGAACTGAACAGCTGGGACGTGGATTGGCGGTGCCACGTGGACAACCGGATCGGATACGTGAACCCTACACGTTCCCTGCCAGCAGGTAGCCATGGACAAGACTCGTGGAGGCTTTGCCACCCAACATGACCGCGGCCAGTTGATCTTGCCTTGTGGCGCAGCGGCATCGGCAACCATCCCAACGCTTGGTTCGCAGACAATCCGGCGGCACTGGGACTGCATCTGGCGCGCTTGGTCACCGTGTCCGTGGAGTCGGCGCGCATCATCCGCAACCGGCCGACTGCACTGATGTTGGTTTCCGTATGGCAAATCCGGAGTCCCAATGGTGGTCCGGAGATTCGGGAAGTATGTATATGGCAGAAGTGGAGCTGGTGCTTCAAGTAGTGTCTGCCCCTGCTGCGTGGTTGTTCAAGGGCATTGCTCACGGGAGCCCTCCCTCCACGTCTGTGGTGGACTGCGCAACATCGGTGGTTGCCAGGTGGTCCAACAAGGGAGACAATATCCTGTGCCGTGCTACTGTGGACGCAATGTGTTTGGCTTCCGACCCATCTGATTGAAAAATCGTACAAAATACCCCAAATAAATTTCCATGAAAATCTTTGTCAAATTGATCCGCCTGTTGATGCCGGTTTTGTTGGTGTGGAATCTGGTTGCCTGTGAGATGGTTGTTCCGCCGCCGCCATCCCCGCCGCAACCCTGCATGGATCATGAAACGGCTCTTGACTTCGGCTTCTATGCCTATTTCGAACCTGTGAGCTACAGTGCCGATGACAACCCTGAGGTGCCTGACTTCAATACCCACCTGGGCTATGAGGCGGATCTCCTATTGGCCCTGGAAGCCATGGAATACACAGGCCTGTCCTTTGTCCGAAGCGGGATCGCGGCTTGGGATCAGATCTGGCTGCTGTCTGCCCAACCGCAGTTCGATATGGTCGGAGGCGGTATTACCATTCTTGACTCCCGTACCTACAACACTAGTGGTGAACGCGTGGTGGCCTTCACCGCCGGGCATATCGCGTTTCGACAGTCGCTCATGGTGCGGGTGGCGGACGCTGACCGTCTGGCAAGCCACGATCTCTTGACAAGCGACGTGCGCGTGGGTGTGCTGGCGGGAACGACGGGCGAGGCTCGTTTGCTGCAACTGACGGGTCTGGCCGATGACGCGGGGATGCTGCGCGCAGGCACGCGTATTGACACGCCACAGGGGTCAGTGGTGTCGGACGGGAGCGCGGATTACGCTGTCACAGCCGCCGGTGCCTCGTCTGCCCTAAAGGGGCGCATGCACCTGTATCCTCCGCGCGATGACATGCCTCAGGTCGTCTATTTGGGAGACGATTTGGGCGAGGAGGTGAACATTGCCGAAGCGTTGCGCCTGGGACAAGTCGATGCCGTGGCTCGAGGAGAGATTGGCAACCGCGATGCAGTCCACGCACTGGGACCTGACTTCACGGTCACCGGACTTGACAGTGAAGTCGAATTCGGCGGCTTTACGTTGCCGGTGGAAAATGCAAGCTTGATTGCCTGCATCAACGAAAGGATTGATTGGCTGACTGACAACCGAAACATCGGCTATGCGGAGTGGCGGACCGATCCGGGAGTATTCCGGCAACGGGCCGATCAGTGGAATGCACAATGGCCCCAAGAAGAATGGCACTGTTTCAGTTTCGTTGATAACAGGTACTGCTGGCAGTAGACAGGGCAGTTACCCGTCCCATCGCGTCCGACACCAATTGGTCGCCGTACGACATCTATCTACGGGATACCGCCACGGGCATCCGGCACACACTGGACCATGCGGGTGGAATCTACAGTGCAGCGTTCAGTCCCGACGGCCGGATTCTGGCCAGTGCCAGCACGGACGACAGCGTCCGCCTGTGGGATGTGGCCGCGGGGAGACTTATGTACCTGACTGAGCAGTCAGCGTATCCTGTAAATCCGGGTCAACACAGCCATCAAGCGCCTTCGACACCCCTTGGCGGGGCCCCCAAAACCCCACATCGTCTGACCCTATCAGCATTAAGGGCGTGCTGGCCCTCGCCAGCGCCTTGCATCCCTGGCCTGACCGGTATCACGTCCCTTGGGTGGATTTCGGCTTCAACGGGGTACGGACGCCTTACACATTGCAGGACGCCCGGCACTCCTTGCCACCGTGCTGGAATTCTGGCAGGACGGTGTGGCTTCCGCTCGTTTGTCAGGCGGCGACGCAGAGCGTCCCAAGGGTGCTTAGGACCGATTCAGCCTGGTTACCCTGCCCCCAATCAGCCATTCGGCCACATACAGGTTGCCGTTGGCGTCCGCAGCCAAACCGTGAGGACTGTTGAACTTGCCCGTCTCCAGAAGGCTTGTGCGTACCGACTGCCCCGATTCGTTCACATTGTTGGGCCAGCCCTCAACGTCACACACCTGCTGGTTGTCGCCGATGTACGTGAGTAGTTCATCATTTTGATCGACGACCGTGAGGCGCGCGCGAAGCTCGGCAATGATCATCAGTTCGCCATGAGCCGCGAAACAGCTGGGCAATGTCAGAAAATCGTTGCCAAACATCCGCCTGAATCCCCCCTCGGTGTCGTAGACCTGTACGCGGTTGTTGGCCCTGTCCGCCACATAGAGCTCCGGCTCGGACTTGCGAAAATCTACGAAGACGCCGTGCGGGCAATCGTAGGCCCCGGCTCCCTCCTCGCCATTGATGCTACCGACATGCTCGCCGTCCTTCGTGAACCTGTGGACATGGTACGCGCCGTATCCATCGGCCACCCAGATGTCGCCGTTGCCACCGAATCGCTCCTCGTTCACCGTGACGTCTGTGGGGGAGTAGCGTGTATTGTTGTACACGGGAAGGGGAGGCGTCTCCAGCCTCATGACCACTTCACCGTCCAATGTCGTCTTGAACACCTGACCGGGTGCTTCGCCCACGCCCGGAGGGTTTTGATAGCCGTGAAGGTAGTGATTCTTGGAGCCGTGGTCCGCAATCCACAGGTACTCGACTCCGCCCTCGTTGACGAGGGTGATCGCATGCGCCTCGACAAAGTCGCCGCGCCACGAGGAAATCAGGTTGCCGTCCCCGTCGAAGGTCATCACTTCCGGTTCGCCGGGGTGGCTGGTCAAAACGTTTCCCGATTGCGTGGCCACGATGCCCGGATGCGCCCATCCCTTGCGTGAACTGTCACTCTCGGGAATCTTGGCCCAGTTGTCGATCCAGTTGTATGAATGCTCTTCGCTTCCTACCCGCATGACACAACCTCCTGTACTTGCCATTTCCTTGGTTGAACTCCAAGGGCAGCCATTTTAGCGTCTGCCTGCGCTTAAGGCGCGCCTACCGTTCCCCAACATGCAGGGAGAAGCTTCGCAGCCCGAGTGATCACACGCGGGCCGGAGGATGCCGCGGGTGTGGTGTCGCACCCACGGCCCCTGCTTCTTTAGGTACGTGCTGACCGGGAACGAACCAGCGCGTTCCGGCTATGGTTTCAGGATGACCTTGGTGTACCCGTCGATGCGCTGGTCGAACTTGTGATAGGCGTCGGGGGCATCGTCCAGCGGCACCTCGTGGGACACTACGAAGCTGGGCGTGGCCTTGCCGGATATGATGAGGTCGCGCAAGTAGGCGTTGTACTGCTTCACGTTGCATTGACCCGTCCCCAGCTTCAGACCCTTCTCAAAGAGCTTCCCGA
>DAOUIC010000431.1:0-1995 GCA_034428255.1 Anaerolineales bacterium | reverse complement strand
ACCTCGATGCTGTCAATGCCCGCTACGTTGGCCTTGCGGGGCGTCTCCACCAGCTCGCTGGCAATCGCATCATAGGTGAACTTGAAGTCGTGGGCATCCACGGCCTCGCCGTCACTCCAGGTAACCCCCGGCCGGAGGTTGAACGTCCAGACCAGGGAATCCTCGGAGACGGTCCAGCTTTCGGCCATCTCGGTGGCCTCCACCGCACCGGTCTTGGGGTTGGTGCCCAAGAGGCCCGGGAAATACGGCATCATGTCGAAACTGGCCGAGTCGGAGGCCAGGATCGGATTCAGAATGGTGCCGTCGGCACTGCTGGCCTCAGTCCAGGTGCCGCCCTGAATGGGTCCAGCCGGCGCCGCTTCCGACGCCGCGGGCACGGCCACGGTGGTGCAGGCCGCCAGCAACGGCAACACAAACGCCACCAGGGTTGCACCGGCCAACAGCCGGCGCCAAGCAAGTCTCTTCATGTTTTGTCTCCTCTGTCCGTCCGGGACAGGCGATTGAAACGGGTCGTACGGAGCCGAAAATATACTGCCCCCGAGGATGGTTATTCCTCGTTCAGGAAGCAGGCCGCGTAGTGGCCGCCACCCACGTCGCGGAACTCCGGCTCCTCCTGGAAGCAGCGGTCCATGGCCTTGGGACAACGGGTACTGAAGTTGCAGCCGGTGGGCGGAGAGGCCGGATTGGGCACATCCCCCTCCAGAATGATGCGCTGACGCTTGGCTTCGACCACGGGGTCGGGCACCGGCACGGCGGACAGCAGGGCTTCCGTGTAGGGGTGGCGCGGGTTCTCGTACAGATCGGTGCGCTCGGCGAGTTCCACAATCTTGCCGAGATACATCACGGCAATGCGGTCCGAGATGTGCCGGACCACGCTCAGGTCGTGGGCAATAAACAGGTAGGTCAGTTGCAGTTCCCGCTGCAGGTCCTCAAGCAGATTGATGACCTGGGCCTGGATGGACACATCCAAAGCCGAAATCGGTTCGTCGCAGACGATGAATGAGGGATTGACCGCCAGGGCCCGAGCCACACCGATCCGCTGCCGCTGTCCGCCCGAGAACTCATGGGGGTAGCGGTTGACGAAATAGGGATTGAGACCCACGATTTCCAGCAGTTCGCGCACCCGATCCTGACGATCGGTCTTGGAGTTGCCCAACTGGTGGACGTCCAGCGGCTCGCCCACGATGCTGCCGACCGTCATGCGGGGATTGAGCGAGGCATAGGGATCCTGGAAGATCATCTGCATGCGTCGCCGCATCTGACGCAGATCCGGACCCGAGGTTTCGGTCAATTCCACGCCCTCGAAACGCACGCTGCCCTCGGTGGGACGGTGCAGCTGCAGGATGGCGCGCCCGGTGGTCGACTTGCCGCAGCCCGATTCGCCGACCAGGCCCAGGGTCTCCCCCTTGATGAGGTCGAAATCCAGGCCGTCCACGGCCCGGATGGAGCCCACCTGGCGCTGAATCAGGATCCCGCGCGTGATGGGGAAGTGCATCTTGAGATCGCGGACTTCCAGCAGTACCTCGCTGCTGCCGTTCATGTTGGCGGCTTCGCTCATGCAGCACCTCCTGCCGGGCCGGCGTCCAGTTCAAGCCGGATCTCGCTGATGTCCCGCCAGCAGGCCGACAGGTGATCGTCGGCAACCGTCTCGAGCGGGGGATTTTCCTGCCAGCACTTTTCGATGACGAACTCGCAGCGCGGCGCGAACGGACAATGGGCCGGCTCGTCCAACAGATCCGGCGGCAGGCCGTCAATGGGCACCAGCCTTTCCCTGTGGGCCTCGTCCAGCCGCGGAATCGAACGCAGCAGGCCCAGCGTATAGGGATGGTGCGGCTGGGCATACAGGTCGTTCACCGTGGCCGCTTCGATGATGAAGCCGGAATACATCACGATCACCCGTTCGGCCATGCCGGCCACGACGCCGAGGTCGTGGGTGATCCAGATGATGGCCATGCCCAGCTCCTTGCGCAGCCGGTCCACCAGATCGATGATTTG
>DAOUIC010000430.1:0-2835 GCA_034428255.1 Anaerolineales bacterium | reverse complement strand
ATGTCCGACAATAATCTGCCGTTGCGATGCACTTCCAAGTCAATTGCGACCCATGGCCTAATCACCTTGGGCAGGTCGGGGAAAGTTGTCTTTTTGTCCAATTCCTTCATCGGATTGTGTGGGTTGCGGGACACCACCGCCGGATCTGCATATATGCCCTGCCTGAACATGGCGTGGCAAGTTTGGCCACCCACTGCTGGTCCGCGGGGACCAGCCTGTCATGGAATTTACGGGCGGCGCAGCGCGCCAAGGTTCGGCATTCACACATGTGTTGACAAGGACGGAATCACCAATGCCCCCATTGATCAGAAGGTGTCAGCAGAGACGGAAACTGCGCGGGTGATTGACTGACAGACCACCGGACCCATTTTTTACACCAAAAGAGCTGAGAACTCGCGTCTGTCCCCAGGATTCCTTATGGAGAGCGGCTGGCCAACCGCGCATCAGCCGTTTGGCTCGCACACGGCTCGTCCGCATGCTGCCGGAGGCTGGCTGTTTGAGGGGCCGGGACAGGCCCCGGAGTGGCTATGTTTGCCAGAAGTGATCAAGGTTGTCCAATGGCTCCCAGCCAAGTACTCGGCGAATTTTGCTGTGGTCGAACTTGCCGTGAGGCATGTCCACGCTCACGTTGAACTCCTCGAACGGGTTCGGCAGTTCCGGAACTTCCAAGGCTCTCCGCAGGGCGCGGCCAGAGTCGGGCCACGAGACCATGAAAGGGGGTTTGACGGACCGCAATTCGGGGTTGGTCATCTCCCAGTAGAGCATCACGGCAACTTCCAAGCCATGGTACTCGGCGAAGACACGGAGGATTTCGTTGCCGAGGTACTTGGTAAGGAAGTAGAGTGACGCGTAGGGGCGGCTGGCCGCCTCGACCGGAATTTGGTAGTCCCAGAGATGACTGCCGTGGCCATTGACCAGGTGCAGCAAGGGGCTGGTCTGCACAATCCGTCTAATCCCAAACTCCACGGCGGCCCGCGCCATGTTCAGGGCCCCGACCGCATTGATCCGGAACGACTTGACCTCGTCATCGCGGAGCACGGAACAGTTGACGATGGCATCCATGCCTTCGCAAGCGGCCCTGACCTGCTCCGGATCCTGTACGTCAACCTGAACAAGCTCGTGGGGCGGTTCGATATGGGAGGCCGATATGGGGAGGTAGCCGCTCCTTGCCGGGTCGAGTCTTTCCCAGGCGAGCAATACCGGTTCGATGTCCACCAGGCGAACCTCATAACTGTCCATCATGGTCCGGGCCGCAAAGGCACCCATGGGACCGCCGGCACCGAACAGCACCACCTTCCGGATTGGACGGGATCGAATGGGATTGACGGGCGCAAGAATTTCCTGCCAGGGTCGGGTGTCCTTCACGGTCGGGTTGGCAGGCAAGACTCCGGCAAGTTGCTCAAGGCGCCGAAAGGGTACGTAGTTGAACGGGGAACTGCCACTGGTGGATCGTTCCTCGATGCCGGTTTTCAGCCCATGCCTGATTTTGCTGTTGGGTCCGGGTGCCATAATGTGGAACACGTGCCATTCTGGCTTGCCTGCATCGATGGCTTGGGACAGGTCCACAGCCAAGGCCCTGTCGATGGCACGGACCGCGTCGTCCACGTGTACCCAACGGGCATCAAACGGCTCGCCGTCAATTTCTTTCTCGTCCACCATGTGGCCGAAACGCAGGCAAATCGCTTCGATTGGACCGAGCCTGATCAGTTCGCGGACCGATAGTTCGGTGACCCAGGGCAACAATTCCCTGGTGGCGGGCGACGGCTGCGGCCGCCACATCTCCGTCACGTCCCAATGCGGAGGATGCCGGTCGAACAACGCCAGTGAACTGCCCACGATCACGCGGGGCACGGATGCCCGAACCGACTCCACGATCAGGTTCCGGGTACCGCGCATGGCGAGATCCATCGCATCGGGTTCGGAAATCTTGCCCCCTTCGAAAGCATCCGCCAGCCGAAGTGGCAGGAGGTGGACGACAGCGTCGACATCGCGCACCGCCTCCGCTGCGATTCGCTGGTCCGACAGTTCACCGGTTAGGTACTCGATTTCGGGCGAAACGTCCGGATGCTCGCGGCCCGCGACTCGCACGGCTGTGCCTTGCCGGCGGTTCAGGAATTCGATCAGACGGGTACTCAGCAGGGACCGGGCGTCGGTGAGCAGGATGCGCATAACTTATCAGGGTTGTTTGCGGGCAGTTGCAGACACTCGATTGCGGACCAAAAGGAGCGTCAAGGCTGAAGGGTGACCTTGATCGACTCCGTTCCTTGGGCCACCAGCCCGAATCCATCCTCAAAACCATGCAACGGCAGGTTGTGCGTGACGATGCGATCCATCGGCAGAAGGCCTTGTTCCAGCATCCGAATGGCAACCGGGTAGCTGTGGGGACTCAGGTGGGCACCGTGGATATTAAGTTCCTTGGTATCTCCGATGACGGTCCAGTCCACGGTCACCGGTTCGCGCATGACGCTGAATTCCACGAACGTGCCCAACTTGCAAATCATGTCCAGGCCCTGTTGCACGGCGGCGGGGTGACCGGTTGCCTCGATGTAGACATCGCATCCGTAGCCGTCCGTCAAGGCCAGGACTTCGTCCACAACGTCCGTATTGGCGGCATTGAATGCCAAGTCGGCTCCGCATGCCCGCGCAACCTCAAGACGGCCATCGTTCAGATCGATGACGATGAGCTGGGCCGGACTCTTCATCCGGGCGGCTGCCACCATGCCCAATCCCAGGGGACCGGCACCGGCGATCACTACCGTATGCTGCAGTTCGATGTCGGCTCGCTGGACAGCATGGATCCCGCAAGCCAACGGTTCCACGTAGGCTGCCCAAGCC
>DAOUIC010000429.1:0-2143 GCA_034428255.1 Anaerolineales bacterium | reverse complement strand
TAACCGTCACATCCACATCCTGGACCGGTTCCGTGGTGTAGGTCCCGGACCTTGATGCTGCGACCCTGGCCACCTTGTCGACGTAGTCCAGTTCCTTGACCAGATAGCGGCGCCCGTCGTGCCAGTAGACGGCACCTTCGTGCACCATCATGTCGGCACTCTCGAAGTCCACCGTGCCCAGAACCTCGGGCCGGCCCCGTGCGGACTTCAGGACAATATCCACCGAACCCTCCATGTTGCGCAGGCCGAACCGCAGGTCCTGCGGCTGTCCGCAGAAGGCCCAGGTGAAGTTGCGGTGAAAGGCGCGTTGGGCGCGTTCCAGGTCCTGGAGGCCCGCGAAGACGGCGTGGGTCCGGCGCGGTTGTTCCTTTCGCGGCGGCCGCACCCGCAACGGACCCTCGTTGAGCACACAAGGCAGGTGCTGCCGCAACAGGGTCGGGTGGTCCGGGTCCAGCCGGGCATGCTCGGGACTGCCGGCCAGCAGGAACTCCGGATCCAGGATCATGTACTGGTCGAGGGGATCCGCCGAAGCGACAAACACCACCAGGGCCTCCGCCTCCTCGCCCCGCCGGCCGGCGCGTCCCCACTGTTGTCGCGTGCTTGCAACCGTGCCGGCATAGCCGGAGGAGATCACGCACTGCAGCTGTCCAATGTCGATACCCAGTTCCAGTGCGTTGGTGGCAGCCACGGTCAGGATCTCGCCGTTGCGCAATCCCGATTCAATCTCGCGCCGTTCCTTGGGCAGGTAGCCTCCGCGGTAGCCGCGGATCAGCCGTGTCGCCTCGTGGCCTCGGATGCCGCTTTCGATCGCATGCGTGCGCAACCAGCGGATGGTGTTCTCGACACCGCGCCGCGAACGGTTGAAGATCAGTGTCTGCAGCCGCTCCCGCCGCAGTTGGCTCTCGAACCAGAGCGTGGCCTCCATGGTTTCGCGCCGCACGCCGTCCGAGTCCAGGGGCGGATTGCAGAAGATGCAGTGGCGGGCCGCGGTGGGAGCCCCGTTCTCCGACACAACTGCCACCTCCCGATCAAGGAGCCGGCGGGCCAGGTCCTGCTCGTTGGCCACGGTGGCGCTGGCGCAGATATACCGGACGTCCCGGTTGCCGGCCAGTGCCAGCAACCGATGCAGGCGGCGCAGGACATTGGCCACATGGCTGCCGAACAGACCCCGGAAGTAGTGGACTTCGTCCACCGCCACAAAGGCCAGGTCGGACAGGAAGGCTCCCCAGTCCTGCCTGTGCCACGGCAGGATGGAATAGTGAAGCATGTCCGGGTTGGTGATGATCAGGCGCGCCCGGTTGCGGAGTTCGCCGCGCTCCGCGATGGGCACGTCGCCATCGTAGGCGGCCACGTGATGGGGCTTGAGGGGGCTGCCCGTCGGCAACGCGGCCGCCATGTCCTGAAACTCGACCAGTTGATCGCGGGCCAGCGCCTTCGTCGGAGCCATGTAGATGGCTCTGGCGTACGGGTCGCGGACCAGGCGATCCAGGATCGGCAGCTGGTAGCACAGCGACTTGCCGCTGGCCGTGGGGGTGGTGACCAGGACATCCTTTCCGGACCGAACCAGTTCCAGGGCCTGGCCTTGATGGCTGTAGAGCCGCTTGCGGCCCAGTCCGGCCAGCATGCGACGAATATGGGGGTGCAGCCATTCCGGCACGTCGGTCCACTGCGGAGACCCGGCCGGGAGCCGTTCCGCATGGGTGACGTGGGCCTCGTAGTAGGGGTCCGACCGCATGTCGGCCAGCAGTTCGGCAACGGGGATCATGGTTTGGGGTGGCGAGCAAAACGCGGACGGTCAGATTGGGAGACTCGGCCGGTACCGGCAAACCCGAACGGTCTGTTCCCCCTGAATTATCCGCGTTGGGCGCCCATGCAGCACCGCGGGAACCGGCCCACACCAACCTCGGTTGCCTCCGTTCAGCCGCTGTGCGCAAGGCCGATCGGGCCGCCTACAGGTGCTTCGTGTATGTCGACGGGTTGTTGAGAAAGGACCTGGTCAGCCGTACATGCTCCAGTTCATCCCAGGCAACCTGCTGCCAGGGGGACTCGTCCAGACTGAGAATGGTGGCGCCCGGGTAGGCCATCAGGATGGGCGAGTGGGTGGAAATCACAAACTGCGCACCCCGCTCCTCCACCATTTCCC
>DAOUIC010000428.1:0-1687 GCA_034428255.1 Anaerolineales bacterium | reverse complement strand
TTTGGACATCGCCGGGTCGGGATCCAGCCTCCGGTACGCTCCGTCCGTCAGCCGAAACACCAGCAACTCCACTTTCGAACCGGATGTGCGCTTGCCGCCCAAGTCGTACACCAAATACTCGACAATCCCCAGATCCGCGTACAACCGCAGCTTCTCGTCCAAGTCCCGTTGTGCGCCGCCCTCCGACAATATCTCCAGCACCAGTTCCGGAGGAGGGTCCCCCTCGTGGAGCCGCAGCGCACGGTCCGGCTTGTCGTCCGGGTCCAGGTCTTCCTCCGGCGGCAACTCAAGGGCCGACGGCAACACCATCAGGTCCGGCCGCACCCTCTTCACCCGCCGTCGTCGTCCCCCGTGCCCGGCACCCGGCAGCCGGTAGTGGACATGCGTCTCGATTTCCACGCGGTTGCCCAGTGCGTCGCAGGCCGTGTCGCACATGCGGTACTGGATTCGCCCTGCCCGGGGGTCGGGCAGGATGATCACGCCGTCCTCGTCGAACTCGCAGAGGTCAACCCCCACCACGCCGTAGTCGGGGTCGGTTGTCCAGTCGTCCTCGTACTCATGGGCAACGCCGTACTCGTACTCCGGATCATGGTGGTCCAGTTCCTCAAGGCCGCGGAACCACGCGTCAAGGTGTTCCAACCGCCAGGCGATCCGCTTCTCCCGCGCCGCGCGCGTCATGGTCGGGTCGGCATCGGGTGGCAACTCCCCTACGCGTCCGTTGGGCATCGCCTGAGTCCGCTCCCGAATTACAGCCGCATCCATTTCCGTCTCCCGCTTGTCGAGATTCCATTCTACATCCCGATTCCTCGCCGAATCATGCCGGGCAGCCACTCTCTGTGCCCGACCGAAGCGAACATTCCTGCCATGGAAACGGGAAGCCTCCGCTTGAGATGGCACCGTCACCGGCAACCAGGCCCCCAACGCCCTGTTCCGCAACCGGGGCGACGGCACCTTTGAGCGATCGGTGTTCAACGACCAAACGGACCTGACCGCCGCCGAGTCCGGCGGTGCCATGTGGGTGGACTTCGACAACGACGGCTGGAAGGACCTCTATGTACTGGTGCATGGACCCAACGTCCTGTTCCGCAACCTGGAAGGCCAAGGATTTGCCAACGTGGCCGCGGCCGCCGGGGTTGACGATCCGGGCAAGGGCGAGGGGGCGGCCTGGGCCGACTTCGACCGCGACGGGTTCCTGGACCTGTACGTGGTCAACTGGTCCTGCTGGCCGGATTGCGATCCCATCGATCCGGTACTGGCACAGGATGCCCTGTACCGCAACCGGGGCGACGGCACCTTTGAACCGGTCTCCCACCTGCTCGTGCCCGAACTGCTCAGGGGCGCCGGCTTCGCGGCCAGCTTCCTGGACTTTGACGGGGACGGCGACAGCGACCTGTATGTGGTCAACGACCGCATGCAGAACCCGGTGGGCAACATCCTGTGGCGCAACGACGGGCCCGGCTGCGGTGGCTGGTGCTGGACCGACGCCTCCCGCGACACCAACTCCTTCCTCATGATCCACGGCATGGGCCTGGCGGTCGGCGACTACGACAACGACCTGGACCTGGACATGTACTTCTCGGACATGGTCAACCCCATGATTCTGCTGGCCAACGAGGAGGGCCAAACCTTTGCCAACCGCTCGCGCACAGCCGGTGTGGGCGTGGGGCCCAGCCCGGCCACCGGCTGG
>DAOUIC010000427.1:0-5122 GCA_034428255.1 Anaerolineales bacterium | reverse complement strand
TGCACGATGGCGAATTCGACGGCATTCCTACCCCGTGTATCAGTGTGCTGGTACCCCGACAGGCATCGCGAACGGTTCCATCCAGCTGTAGCTGCGCGTCCCGCCAACGTTAATATTAATTCCTCACTCCTTCGATTGCGTGCACACGGCAGGGCCATGGACTACAGCGACATCGAGGCCAGCCTCGGGAACCAGGTGATTGGCCATACCGTCTACACCTACCGGCGCTGTCACTCCACCATGGATGTGGTCCATTCGCTGGCATGGACCCATCCCGGCGGCACGTTGGTCTTCGCCGAGGTCCAGACGGCAGGCAGGGGGCGCCACCAACGCAGATGGGTGGATGTCGGCGGCTGCTCCATCGCCATGAGCATCCTGTTGCGGGATCGGCTTTGGGACGGCACAGGTGACGGCATATCCCTCCTTTCGGGCCTGGCAGTCCTTGAGGCCATCGAGGAAACCCACCCCGGACTGGACGGCTTGGCCCTGGACTGGCCCAACGACGTGGTGCATGCGTCTGCAAACTCGCATCCGCGCAAGGTGGCAGGCGTGCTGCTGGAGGCGGGCCGGGATCCGCATGGTTCCCCCTATGCGGTCCTGGGCATCGGCATTAACGTCAACCACACTCCCCACCAACTACCACCAACACCGGGATCCCGCGTGCCGCCTACATCGCTGCGCATGGTGGCCGGCTGCCAGATCAGCCGACGCCGCCTGGCCATATCCCTGTGCCACAGGCTGTCTTTCCACCTCCACCGGGCACGCGCCGGGGGAGTTCAGGAACGCATCTGGGAACAGCGCCTCCGCACGTTGGGCCACCGGGTTGGCGCCAGGATGCCAGGCACATTGGACCAGCCCTTGGTGGGTGTCGCAGAAGAAACGGGCGAAGACGGTTCCCTGATGATCAGGGATGCCGACGGGCGACTCCACAAACTGCTGGCCGGCGAAGTCACGCTCTCCTCGACTTAGACGGGAGCACCGCGACCCCGATCCCACGCGGGATCCTCGACAATCTCCTCGACAACCGTGAACCGTTCGTCTGCGGACTGGACCAGACGGCCGGTCACGACCCGGGGATCGTGCTGGAAAACCAGCAATGGGTTTTTCTCCAGGATTTGCGTGCGCAACCGCTTTTTGGCTTCCATGCTGAGGATCGGCATCTCGTCGAAGGCGGGCACCCAGGGAAGCCGTTCCAGGTGTACTGCAAAGTTGGCGGCATCCCCCAGGAAGAGCAGACTTTCGCCCTCGGACTCGATCCACACGACCTGCAGCGACTCCGTGTGTCCGGCCGCGGTCTCGGTGCGCACATGGGGGCCAAAGTCGTGGCCCCCCATGACCATGCGCAGCTGACCGGTGCCGGTCAGTACCTGCCAGTTGTCGGGATAGTAGGTGGCAATGGTCCGCTCGTTGGGATGGGTGGCGGCGTCGTATTCCCGGCCCTGGACGATGTACGCGGCGTTGGGAAAAGTCGACTCGACAGGCCCTCCTTCAACCTGATCCCGCCAGCGCGTCATGCCGCCCGCGTGATCGGCGTGCAGATGGGTCATGAGGACCATGGTGACGTCCTCCGGCGCAAAGCCGGCGCGGGCCAGATCCGCGATCAGGCGATCCCGTTCCGGTGGTAGACCGTACCGCTTGCGCAACTTGGCGTCGAACTTGTCGCCGTGGCCCGTGTCCACCAGGATTTTCTGGTCCCCGGTTTCGATCAACAGGCAGCGCACGTCCACCGGAATCATGTTGCGGGCATCCGGCTGCACGACCCGCTCCCACAGGATACGTGGCACCACCCCGAAGAACGCCCCGCCGTCCGACCGATGCTTGCCGTCGGAAAGGATGTGACAGGTCGTTGCGCCGATTTGCAAGCGGGGGGGAGCCGTACCGGCCATGCAAATGCCTCCAGTCTAAAATCGCGGAATGTTCGGGACTACATCAATCAGGGACCCGATTATAGGGCCGGACCCCGGCACCGGTCGGCTCGGTCCGGCGATATAATCCAAGTCTCCGAACATGTCCAAGACTCGGGAACCGTTTCCCCCACCGATGCATCAAGCCCCATTCCCATCCGTACGCGGTGCCGACGACGAAATCGCGACCCTCCAGGACCTGATGGCCGCCCGCGACGGACAAGGTCCGCGGTTGTTGGCCGGCATCATCTTCGATTTCGACCATACACTGGCATTTCTGGACCGTCCGCACGAGGACCTGATGGCCGAGGGCGCGCGCATGGCCCAGGACTATATGGAACAGAGCGGGATGGAACTGTTCCCGGATTTCTGGGAGCAGATCATCAGCGCCCGCCAGTTTGCCCAGGAGAAGTCGGAGGAGGAGGCCGAGGAACACATCGCCAACGACACCATGAGCTTCCTGCTCCAGTTTTGCGGCTACCCGGCCAGCAAGATGGACAGTCGGGTCCTTGCCATGTCCGTTGACCTCTTCTATGCACCCGAGATGCATAGCTGGCGCCTGTACGACGGCGTTGGGGCCACCCTGGACCGCCTGCGACAACTGGACGTGAACCTGGCGATTGTGGCCAACCATTCGTGCGAGCGCGTGTTTCAACGGATCGTGGACTACCTGGAACTCCGCCAGTGGTTCGATGTGGTCCTGTGCAGTGCCAGCGTGGAGTGGCGCAAACCCTCGTCGGAGATCTTCACACCGGTACTGGACCGATGGCAGCTGCAACCCTATGAAGTGGCTGTGGTGGGCGACAGCCTGCGCCACGACATTGGCGGCGGTGCAAAGCTGGGAACAATGACGATGCACTGTGACCTGGGCACAACCGATCGCCAGACGACATATGACAATCAACAACTGGCCCGTCGGGTCCGTCCCGACGCGACGTTGACGGACTGGCGGCAGTTCATGGACCTGGTACAACCATGGCTGTACTAAAGCCCCGCTCCGCCGACGCGTCCGAGCCGGCGACGACGGCCGACCGGCGACATCCGCAGTTCCCGATGGTGGGCGTCGGTGCGGTGGTGTTCGACCTGTTGGATCGGGTGCTCCTGGTCCAGCGTGGCAACCCGCCCCACGAGGAGCAGTGGGGACTGCCCGGCGGACTGGTGGAACTGGGCGAGAACCTGCACGACGCACTGCGCCGGGAACTGCGCGAGGAAACCGCCATCGAGGTCCAGATTCTGGACCAGATCGGAGTCTATGAGCCGATCATCCGCGACCGGGACCAAACCGTCCTGTACCACTACGTGGTGATCGACTACCTGTGCCGTTGGCAGGCCGGCGAGCTGACTCCGGGCGACGATGTGCGCGCGGCAGCATGGGTCAGCGCCCACAATCTGGAACGCTACGGACTCGCGGAGACCGCGGCAGGCATGATCAAGGCCGGCCGCAACCGAATGGTCGCCATCGAGGCCGCCAAGCGCGGCGTGGGCGGTTAGTCAAACAGCCGCAGACAGCGAAGCTTCAATCTCGGGGCGAATCAAATCGAAGTAGGCGTAGTTCAGACGCTTGATGGCCGGGGCATCCAGAACCGGGACCGGCACCTCGTCCTTGTCAACGAGGGCGCGAAAACGCTTGGTCTCGAACCGGATGTCTTCCTTGATGTACGGTGCCTGGAAGGAGATGGCGCGGGAGAAAACCTTCTCGATTGCGTTCATCCGCCTCTCGGCAAAAACGGACTCATCGACCATTTCCAAACCGCTGATGCCGAGGGACGCCTCCATCACGTCCACAATGTCCTGCATCACGGGAGCATCCTCGTTCACAAGGTTGAACACCTTGAGTTCCCGGTTGCAGAGCTCGGGTCGGGCTGCCAAGGCCACCATGCTGTCGATGACATAGTCGATGGGTACAAGGTTAAGACGCATGGCCGGGTTGGCCTCAAAACGCAGTGGGACCCTGTGGTCCCAGGCATCACCCAGCTTTTGACGGCGCATCAGGAAGAGCTTGTACATCGTGCCGATGACTTGGTAGTACCCGGAGTGATTCACAGACCGCGTGTCCTCACACCCGACAATGATGGCCGGCCGCAACACGGTTACATCCAATTCCTCCTGTTGCTGGATCCGAGCCATGTCCAGCTCAACCTTGTGTTTGGACCACTCGTAAAGGCCCCGATAGTCCGGCGTGGACTCCACCACCCGTTCGGGAACGGTGCCCTGAAGGCGTCCGGAGGAGTAGGCAGTGCTGACATGCATGTACCTGGGCCGTTCCCGCTCGCCGTTGAGGCCGAGGGTGGTCAGGATCATGTTGCGCGATCCCTGGATGTTGATCGCCTCGATCTCGGCCAGATCGCGCTTGCGGAACTTGAAGGTGACCGCCGAGTGCCACGTAATGTCGATGTGTTCGTCGGTGGCCGCCCTGAGTCCCGCCACCAGTTCGTCCGTGGTCTGGGTCACGTCGCCGGCAAACACCAGCAGGTTTTCCAGCGGCAACTCCCGGTCGGAGCCAATCGCCTCCAGCACGGGCAGCAGACGGGCCCGCGCCGCCTCGTTGTTCGAGGCGCGGACCATGGTCACGACCCGATCGCCCTCCAACAACAGGCGATGAGTCAAGTGTGAGCCGACAAATCCGGTAACGCCGGTTATGAAATGGGTAGTCAATCCATGCACTCCAGAGCCGACCGCGACTGAATCCCGTCGCATTCATGGCAAGCCGTGGCATTTTACTTCAGCGGCCGCCGCCAAGGGATATTCGGCCACCTGCGCCGCGGACGGGCAACCTCCCGGGACGAGAGCCGAAATCAGGTGCCAGCCCCAGACATCATCGGGATCCGGACCACACCACAGGAAGTTCCGCCGTGCCATGCCACCACCGTTTCCGTAGCCGGTACATACGATTGTCGCCCAGCCTGCTACGCTCGCGCAGCCAGTTGCCCAGACTCACCTCAATACACATGAAATCCACGCAACCCTCCCGGATTCTCTCCAACCGCCTGATTGGCGTCTGGCTGGGAATCCTGCTGGCAGCCATAGTCGCAGCCTGCGCCTCCGGCACCGATGTTCCCGGGAACACGCCCATACCCGAAACTTCGAACCAACCGGGCCGGGCAACCGAGGAAGTGATATCCGAGGCGACACCAACTCCGCTTCCCGACACCCCGGCAGCGGAGATCCCGACCGTCATGGTTGAACCCCGACTGGAACTGGAACCGGTGGCCACGCTG
>DAOUIC010000426.1:0-6700 GCA_034428255.1 Anaerolineales bacterium | reverse complement strand
GCCGGTACGTTTTCCTCTGCACTCACCTGATTTATATTGGTGGAGACCACCATTACGGCCATCAACGCGACCAGGATCAGCAAGCCTCCGCCAAGCACGATGCTCTTCTTGCGCGTCATGGGTTTCACCTGGTGGTTCGGCAATTCGCCGGTTGTGTTTTTGGAACAAACAATCTACGATAGCAGGACTTTCCGCCAAGCCCAAGACATGGGTCGGATTCTGCATCGCATTCAGGGCTGAAGGCAACCGCAGTGGCGCAGGCATTGTATCGCAAGTGGCGGAGCCGTAGTTTCGCCGAACTCGTGGGGCAGCCGCACATCGTGCGGACGCTGGAGAACGCGCTCGAGACCGGGCGCGTCGCCCAAGCCTACCTGTTCAATGGCCCTCGGGGCACCGGCAAGACCAGCACCGCGCGCCTGTTGGCCAAGGCCCTTTGCTGTGTGGGCGAGGGAGACGCGCGGCCCTGCGGGGCGTGTCCGGCCTGCAGGGCGATTGACGATTCCAGCTACCTCGACCTGAATGAAATCGACGCCGCCAGCAACAACGGCGTCGAGGACGTGCGCGAACTGCGGCATCAGGTGCAGTCCGCCCCGACCGAGGGACAGGTCAAGATCTTCATCATCGATGAAGTGCACATGCTGAGCACGAGTGCGTTCAACGCGCTGCTCAAGACGCTGGAGGAACCTCCGCCGCACGCGTACTTCATGTTGGCCACGACCGAGGTGCATAAGATCCCGGCGACCGTGATCAGCCGGTGCCAACGCTTCGACTTCAGGCGGATAGGATCCGCCGAGATCGAAGCCCATCTGGCGACCATTGCCAAGGAAGAGGGTTGTGAAGTCGAGGAGGCGGCCCTGGCGATGATTGCCGACAGTGCCCAGGGCGGGATGCGGGATGCCATTGGTCTGCTGGACCAGGTCGTGAGCTTCGGCCACGACACCGTGTCCCTGGAACTGGTGCAGTCCATGCTGGGACTGTCGGACATCCAGGCCATCAACTCCTTCATCGACAGCCTGGTGGCGGGAGACAAGCAGCAGGGACTGGAGGTGCTCGAATCCGTGGTTGAGCAGGGCCGTAGTCTGCCCGAGTTTCTCAAGCAGTTGGTGACGCAGTTGCGCTGGGTCTTCCGGATGCAGATGGATCGGACCGGCTCCTCCCTCGATGAAGTGTCGCGCGACCAGGCGAAGATAATTCGGGGCTGGGCGGAACGCTGGCCCGAGGCGCACACGCTGCATGCGTTGTCCCTGTTTCTGGACACGTTGTCCCGCATGGGCGCGTCGCAACAGCCGCTGGGCCAGACCCAGCATCCGCAAATCCTGATCGAAATCGCCCTGGTGCAGGCCATCGACGGTCCGGCCAGGCCCATGCCGCCGCCCGCGCGCGAGGCGGTTCCGGCACAGGCACCGGTATCGCAACCGAAGAGGACGGCACCGGCACCGGCTCCGGCCCCGCAGGCGAACGGTGCCCGAACCCAGGCCGCGCCGGCCAGAACGGACCCGGATCGGACACGGCCCGGCAGCCGCGTGCCCGAGACGGAGCGCGAGCGCAAGGTACTGGCCAGGATGCGCAAGCGGTGGGCGGAAGAAAGGATCTGGGAGCTTGCCAAGAAGCATGGAAGCGATCGGCTGCGCAACGCCCTGCGCCACATCAAGGGATTGCGCGTGGTCGACAACTGTGTCCATGTCCTGTTTGCCTCGGAGGCGGACAGCAACCTGGCGCGCGCCAGCGAATGGTTTCACGAGAAGATGCGCGACTATGCCGGTGACGACACCACTTTGGAGTGTCAACACGGAGACGATGTCATGATCCGCAGACCGCGCACCGGTTGGGAGGGGGCGGAAGCCCCGCCTGCACCCGACGCCGGTACGCTGTCCCAAACCATGATTGACGAAATAGGCGCATTCATGAAGGACAAAATCGGCGCAACCGAACTGGACCGGCAGGAGGTCGATGCCTTGCTGGCCCGCATGCAACAACCACACAACTTGGAGTAGAACACCATGCCGCGCAAGACCAAGCGAAGTCGCAGCCAGCGCCGACAGGGAATCCCCGGAGGCGGCATGGGAGGCAACTTCGGAGGCGTCAGCCAGCAGGACCTGATGCGTCAAATGCAGCAGTATCAGGAGGAGATGGCCGAGAACGACATCTCGGACCAGGAGTTCACGGCCACATCCGGGGGCGGCATGGTGACCGTGGTGGCCAACGGCAACTTCCAGGTGAAGTCCATTGAGATTAAGCCGGAGATCCTGGATCCGGACGATCCGGAATTCGTGCAGGACCTGATCATGGCCGCCTTCAACGACCTGTACAACCAGCTCGAGGCGGCACGGAATGCCATGGTCGACAAGATGTCCAAGGGCCTCAACCTGCCGCCAGGCCTTTTAGGCTAGTCCCAGCATTCGGCCATGTCCTCGGAACTTCTGCCTGGAATCGTTACGGATACCATCGCCAGCCTGTCCCGGCTTCCGGGGATCGGTCCCCGGAGCGCACAGCGCCTGACCTATTTCCTGCTGCAGGCGCCGGAGCACCTGCCGCGGGAACTGGGGGATCTTCTGATGCGGCTCCAGGCGGAGACCGAACTGTGCCGCATCTGCTGCAACATCTGCGACACCCAGCCATGTGGCTTGTGTTCGTCCCGGGAGCGGGACCGCAGCGTCATCTGCGTGGTTGAAGAGCCTCAGATTGTGTCGGTGATTGACCGGATGGGACAGTTCAACGGTCTTTATCATGTGCTGCACGGAACGCTTTCCCCCCTTGACGGGCGCGGGCCCGAGGACATTCGCCTCAAGGAATTGTGGCGGCGCCTGGAGGTTGGCGGGGAGGCCGAGGTGCGGGAAGTGATTGTGGCCACCAGTCCGGATCTGCCGGGCCAGGCGACGGCCCAGTGGATTGCGGACGAACTCCGGCACCATCCAATCAAGGTTTCCCAACTCGCCCGCGGCCTGGCCGCCGGCAGCGACCTGGAGTATGCCGACGACGTGTCGTTTCGGTTTGCGCTGGAAGGGCGTCGCATACTGTGATTGGCAGGTCGCCACTGTCGGCGACGGAGGCCCGTGCCGTGTCGCGGAGGCAGTGCCTATGAGCGCCGATCCTGGTCCCGGAAACCCAACGCGCAAGAAATTGAAGAGCGAGCCCACGACAACGGACCGTCGGCCCGTTGCGCGTCTTTATGGTCCTCCGGAAGCCGAGCAGGCACAGGAGCCGTATGCAGGCAGGCTGGGCCAGCCCGGCTCATTTCCCTTTACCCGCGGCATTCACCCGGACATGTACCGGGGACGTCTGTGGACCATGCGCCAATATGCCGGTTTCGGCACGGCCGAGGACAGCAATCGGCGTTTCCGGGATCTGCTGGAACAGGGGCAGTCGGGCCTGTCCACCGCCTTCGATCTGCCCACGCAGATGGGCTTCGACGCCGACAGTGAATGGGCCGAGGGCGAAGTCGGCAAGTCGGGTGTGTCGATTTGTTCGTGGCAGGACATGGATGTTCTGTTGAGGGACATCCCGCTGGATGGCATCAGTCTCAGCATGACCATCAATGCGCCGGCGGCGATCCTGCTGGCCATGCTGGCGGCGGTCGCCCTGGACCGGAACCTTCCCCTCGCCAGCCTGACCGGGACGGTCCAGAACGACATTCTCAAGGAGTACGTGGCGCGCGGCACCTACATATTCCCGCCGGCTCCGTCCCTGCGCCTGGCCACCGACCTGATTCGGTGGTGCCAGGGCGAAATGCCGCGCTTCAACCCGATTTCCATCAGCGGCTACCACATCCGGGAGGCCGGCAGCACGGCGGCCCAGGAGGTTGCGTTCACCTTTGCCCACGCCAAGGCCTATGTGGATGCCGTCCTCCGGGCGGGTTTGCCCGTGGATGCCTTTGCGGGCCGCCTGAGCTTCTTCTTCAATGCCCACAACAACCTGTTGGAGGAGGTGGCCAAGTTCAGGGCGGCACGCCGGTTGTGGGCCCGCATCATGCGGTACGGCTACGGGGCCGAGAATCCCCGCAGCTGGCGGTTGCGCTTCCACACCCAGACCGGGGGTAGCACACTGACGGCCCAGCAGCCGGCCAACAACATCGTGCGGGTGACCGTCCAGGCCCTGGCGGCCGTCCTGGGGGGCACGCAGAGTCTGCATACCAATTCCAAGGATGAAGCATTGGCCCTGCCCAATGCCGAAAGTGCCTCCACCGCTCTGCGCACGCAACAAATCCTGGCTCACGAAAGCGGTGTCGCGGACACCGTGGATCCGCTGGGAGGGTCGTGGTACGTGGAGCAACTGACCGACGAGATCGAGCAGACGGCATCCGCCTACCTGGACCGCATCAACGAACTCGGTGGCACCCTGGCGGCCGTGGAGAGCGGTTTCATGCAGCTCGAGATTCAGGAGGCCGCCGTCAGAACGCAACGGGCCGTGGATGCCGGCGAGGAAGTGATTGTGGGCGTCAACGCGTTTCGCGACGGCCAGGAAGACGAGGTCGCAGACTTGAACCTGCTGCGCGTGAATGAGAAGGTGCAGGCAGACCGGCGCTCACAGGTGCGGGATCACCGGGCGCGGCGCGACCGGTCCGCTGTTGTTGAGGCTCTGAAGCGCGTCCGGGCGATGGCCGAGTCTCCGGACGGTAACCTGATGCCCCCGATCCTGTCGGCTGTGCAGGCCGGAGGGACCGTGGGCGAGATTTGTGATGAACTGCGTTCGGTCTGGGGCGAATACCATGCCCAAAGCTGGATTTAGGGAGCCCCATGGCTGAAGCTTCCGTGTTCAAAACGGTATCCGGGCTGGGTGCATTGCACCACGTTGGTCTGGCCGCCAGCGACCGGTTGGCGGTGGTGTCCCTGTACCGGAATTTGCTCGGGTACGAGCTGTCCCATGTGGACGACGTGCCGTCCCAGCGGTTGGAGGCACTGGTCTTCGGCAAGGGGGACGAACTGATTGAGGTGCTGATTCCCCGATCCGAGGACAGTGCGGTCGGCAGGTTTCTGGCAAAGCGGGGCCCCGGCATGCATCATCTTTGCTATGAGGTTGCGGACTTGGATGCGGCGATCGCGGAGCTGATCGAATCCGGTGTGCAACTAACCGACACGCAACCGGTGCAGGGCCTGTTCGGGCCGGTGGTGTTCATTCATCCCAAAGCCGCCCACGGAGTGATGATTGAGTTGCTGCAACCGGATTGAGCAATGTTCCCAATGATGGTCACATCTCCTTGCCGGCTGTTTGAACCACCGACCGTGGGCGCATTGGAACAATGCCTTGGCTGGTGCTTCCCGTTGGGTTCTCATGGATGGTACCGGGCCGGAATGTCCGATTTCGGACACGCCCTTGGCAGGTCGGGTTGCAAAGGCTGACGTCGTGTTCGATTACCAGACGGCCATCGGTGTTGAATCAACACATCCGAGGTTTCGGTCAGGCGGGCTGTCCGGCATTCCAATGCCACGGTGTCGGTTGCAGCCAACCTGTGCAACGGGCTTGGTTCGCAACAACACTCGCGGTTCGGAACCGTGGAAACCATGGGGCTCGCCAAGAGCTGATGGATAGGCAGCTGCAGGAATAGTCGGTGCCAGGACCGGAGAATCGTGTCTCTGCTAGGCCATGCCAGTGCACCTGGCAAAGCCATCCTCACGGGTGAACATTCGGTGGTGTATGGATACGGAGCGATTGCCGTTCCGGTCACACAGCGCCGGTTGCATGCCTATATCCATGCGGCATCGCCGGGGTATGGCACCGTAATTGCCTCGGAACAGATGCAGGTGGTGGCGCGCCTGGGCCGCACAGCGGATTCACTGTCGGCCCTGACCCGGGCGTTGCAGTCCGTGTTGGACTTGGCTGGGCAGGCAGGGATTCCGGACTGGATGATTTATTTGAGGGGCAATATCCCCGTTGCCGGCGGGATGGGCAGCAGTGCCGCCGCCGCTTGTGCCTTGGTGCGCGCCGTCGGCGATGCGTTGTCATTGTTGATGTCGAAAGACGAAGTCAACCGGATTGTCCTGGAAAGCGAGGTGATGCAACACGGCAATCCCAGCGGCGTAGACAACGCGGTGGTGGTTTGGGAACAACCGGTGTGGTTCGAACGACCGGCAGGCCCAAGCCGGCTGCAAACCAAGGCAAAGGCAACCTTTCTGCTCGCCGATACCGGTGTCCGGGGGGCAACCGCCGAAGCCGTGGCCGGCGTGTCCGCTCGTAGGGATGCCAATGTTGCCGACTACGACCAATGGCTGCGGGAAATGGGCTCCGTCAGTCTCGCGGTGAAGGATGCCCTGGTGGCGGGCAACATGGATGTTTTGCCTGAGTTGCTCAATCGCAACCAGGAGTACCTGCGCAGGATTGGGGTCAGCCATCCGGCCTGCGAACGGCTGATCGAAGCTGCCCTGGCTGGTGGCGCATCCGCGGCCAAGGTGTCGGGCGCCGGCTTGGGGGGACTGGTGTTGGTTCTGTGCGGACGCGACCGGCAGGCCGAACTTGCCTCCCGCCTTGAACAGGCGGGGGCCGTGGACACGGTAGGCGTTGAACTGGCCTGACCTCGGCCATGGGCGCGATCAAGGGCGCCGAGTTCCCGAAATCCGGTCCGCGTAGGCCGCATTCAGGTATTGGACCCGGCCGTCAACGATCGTGGCCGCCACATTGATGGCGTCGTCCACGATTGCAATGTCCGCCATGCACCCGGCTGCGAAGTGGCCAATGGTGTAGTCGAGCTTCAGTGAACCGGCGGGAA
>DAOUIC010000425.1:0-23917 GCA_034428255.1 Anaerolineales bacterium | reverse complement strand
TTGCCCGGCTCGTACTCCCCGGTCAGGGCCGGCACGTTCCATGTCAGGTGCGCCAAGTGATACAGGATGAACAGCCCCAGGGCCAGTCCGCCCCAGCGCATTGTGATCGTGGCATAGTTGCCGGATGCTTGGCGAAACTTGGCGTAGCCCATGGGACGCGCCTGTTGTGCGGTGCGGGTCAGGGCCATGGCCGCCCAGACATGGGCTGCCAAGGAAAGGATCAGGACAATGCGCGCCAACATGAGGGCGTGACCGTGTCCCACCATGGGTTCGCCCAGTGTCCGCAGACTCTCGGCATAGTGGTTGAAAGCTTCCTCGCCGGCAAACACCTTCAGATTGCCGTACATGTGCACCAACAGGTAACCAATCCAAATCAAGCCGGTGCCGGCCATGATGATCTTCTTGCCGATCGAGGATCGCCACATGTCACAGGGTACCCGTACGGGGCCAATGTCAAACTGCCGCCAAGCGCGCCGGACTACATCTTTTCGATCAACAACTCGCCGAAACGGCTGCAGGACACCTTTTCTGCACCGTCCATCAGGCGATGCAGGTCGTACGTGACCGTCTTCTGCGCGAAGGTGGCTTCCATGGCCCGGACAATGGTGTCCGCGGCCTCGGTCCAGCCCATGTGGCGAAGCATCATCTCGCCGCTCAGTATCATGGACGAGGGGTTCACCTGATCGAGGTTCGCATACTTGTCCGCGGTACCGTGCGTCGCCTCGAACACCGCCCGGCCGGTTTCGTAGTTGATGTTGGCTCCCGGAGCTATGCCGATGCCGCCGATCTGGGCCGCCAGCGCGTCGCTGATATAGTCGCCGTTCAGGTTCATCGTGGCGATCACGTCGAACTCGTCGGGCCGGGTCAGAATCTGTTGCAGGAAAGCGTCCGCAATCGCGTCCTTGACCACGATGCCCTGCGGCAGTTCAACCCAGGGACCGCCGTCAATCTCCTTGCCTCCAAACTCGTTGCGCGCAACCTCATAGCCCCAATTCCGGAATCCGCCCTCCGTGAACTTCATGATGTTGCCCTTGTGGACCAGGGTCACGCTGCGGCGGTTGTCGGCTATCGCAAAGTCGATGGCTGCCCGGACAAGCCGCGCCGTGCCTTCCCGACTGACAGGCTTGATGCCCACTGCGGAGGTTTCGGGAAAGCGAATCTTGTCGATGCCCATCTCCTCTTGGAGGAAGCGGATCACCTTGCCGGCTTCCTTCGTGTCGGCTTCCCATTCAATGCCGGCGTAGATGTCTTCTGTGTTTTCCCGATACACCACCATGTCCACCCGATGCGGATGCCGCACCGGGCTGGGCACGCCTTGGAACCACCGTACCGGACGGACACATGCGAACAGGTCCAGGCGCTGCCGTAGGGCCACGTTGATGCTGCGGATACCGCCGCCCACCGGGGTGGCCAACGGTCCCTTGAGCATCAGCAGGTGTTCCTTGATGCAGTCCAGTGTCTCTTCCGGCAGCCAAATCACCTCGCCGTAGACATCGTTCGCCTTGCTGCCGGCATACAACTCCATCCAAGCGATCCTGCGACCGCTGCCGTACGCGCTGTCCACGGCGGCATCCAGGACCCGTTGACAGGCGTACCAGATGTCGGGGCCGGTACCGTCACCCTCGATGAACCCGACAATCGGGTTGTCCGGTACCCGCAGCTGGCCGTCCGCAATCGTGATCTTCTCGCCATCGGACGGTACCGTTACATGCTGGGCAGTCATCTACACACCTTTTCCCGCTTGGGAATGCTCACAATACGCGACCGGCACCCGCCAAAGGCAACCAGCCGCAAGCACACGGCATCGCCAGACAGAGCGCACTTCGTCATTGTACGGAAAATTGTGGTTCCCGCGGGATTCGCACATCGAAATTCACTCGATGGAAAGGCAGTCCCGATGATTCCGGAAAGGCTGCAACGCGGCCGCATCAACCTTGGGCGTCAAGCCACTTCTTCATGTAACGGGCGCACTCAAGGACCGCCTCGTCCTCGGCCGCCGCATCTCCGACATCCATGTCCATCTCCATGGCCATGACGAATCGGTCGCGCCGCCCCGCGGCCTTCCCGAGCTCGGCCAGGACGGACGGAAAGTCCACGTCGCCCATGCCGATCGGCACGGAACTGCACACGCCGTCCACGATGCGGTAGTCGCGGACGTGGGCATGATAGGTCCAGTCCGCCATCTTGCGCGTGGCCGTGAGCGGGTCCTCGTCGAGGATCAACCAGTTGCCGGTGTCGTTGTGCAGACCCACGTTGTCGGCGCCGACCTGCTCGAAGATGTGCAGGAAGTCGTCGCTGGTGAAGAAATCGTAGTTCTCGGTCGTAACCGTCATGTCGAACTGTCTGGCGGCCTCGGCCAGCCTGCCAATCTGTTCCACTGCGATGCGGATGCGACCCTCCCGCTTGACCCTCCCGCCGTAGCTGAAATAGAACAATCCCAAGGGTGAACCCAGGTAGTTGGCAACCTCAAGATTGCGGATGCTGGCTTCGATCGGTGGACCGGCGAAGTCCTGGTCGGCGTGCAGGCCCAAGGTACCAATAATGACCGTAGGCACCATGTTCAGGTCCGCGAACTTCGTCTTCAGTTCTGCCAGATAGGTCCTGTCGGTGCTGGGCAGGGCGCCGACGCCAAAGTCGATGCCGATGGGGCCGATGTCGGTCGCGCGGGCCACGGCGGCCACTTTCTCGACAACAACGTCAATGACAGGTTGATCCTTCAACCGGCGCAGCTGGCGGCGGTAGGAATCGGACAGGACTCCAAGGGTAATGCTCATATTGTGGTCAAGCTCCGGTGCGGCACGTTGGTGCGTTTGATGTTTGTCAGCGGCGTCGGCGGACTGCGGGTTTTACAGGCCCAAATGGTCCTTCAGGTAGGACACCTCAATGTCGAAGTACTGCTTGAGGGCTTCCGACGGCACATGCGGCTCCATGGTCACATAGCCGTGGTAGCCGTCTTCCTGCAGCCGGCGCAGGATGCGCTCCACGTTGAAGGCGGCGTCCGGAAGCGGGACATAGCCAATCCACGCATCACGGCTGTTGCGCATCAGACCGCCGCGGAAGCAGTCCTTGTCCTCCGCCCATTGGATGCCACCCTTGACATGCACATAGCCGATCCACGGCTTGACCACGTCGTAGACGTAGGGATAGGGCTCCTCTCCGGCGTGGTAGTAGTTGCACGGGTCGTACTGGGTCTTGAAGTTGGGCGAATCGACGGCCTCCAGGATGTCGCGCACGTCCACGGCCAGCCCGGATCCGTCGTGGGCCTCGTTCTCCAGCACTATGACAACATCCTTGGTGCCGGCATGGCCGGCCGCCGGTTTCATGGCCTCCACGAACAGGTTGCCGGGCATGTGGGCCAAGTAGCAGTTCACGACCGGGGCGCCCAGCGCCGCGGCCGCGTCCACCGCGCCCACCAGGGCCTGCGTGGCATTGGCCACACCGCCCGATGCGGTGCAGATGCGCATGGCGTTGAACCCCAGCGTCACACAGGCACAATTCATCCCGGCTTCGCTGTAGGCGCGCTTGGCCGCATCGATATCCTTGGTTTCGTAGCGTTCCCTTTCCTCGGGGGTTGCGCCGCCCTCGAGGTTTTGGGGCCAGATTTCCATGTCGTTGAGGTCGTACCCCTTGACGAAGGCCAGCGCCTCCGGCAACGAGTGCTCACGGGCCAGCATCTGACCGTTGATGGCAAGTTTCACCGGTTGGTCTCCTTGGCAGACTGTCTGTGGTTCAGTAGGTCAGTTCGACGATGGAGCCGGACGTGGCCGATTCCTCGATTGCATCCAGGAACATCATGTCCTCCAGAGCGTTCCGGGCCGAAGGCGTGTGGGGCGTGCCGTTCAGAATGGCGTCGGAGTAGTGTTCGATCTCCTTCCAGTAGTTGTTGAAGTGGTCCAGCCGCGGCAACTGCGACTCGAAGTCCAACTGGTATCCGCCCGCCTTCACAATCAGGTGGCCGCCCGGGTTCTGGGCGAAACAGTCGTAGACCTCGGCCTTGCCGTTGGTCCCCATGATGGCGAACGTGCTGTCGTTGTGGGAGTAGCAGGTCGACAGGATACCGGGGGTCCCGTCCTCCATTTGGAACCATCCCATGGTGGTGTCCGGGGCCGGAAAGTCCGTGGCCACCACCGTGGACATGCTGGCCGACACCCTTTTTACGCGGCAACCAAGCAGTTCCCGAATGGCAAACGCGAGATAGATGCCGGCATCCAACAGGGGGCCGCCGCGCTTGCCGGTCCAGCGCCAGGAACCGACCTTGTCAAGCGTGTAGCCCTTGTAGGCGCTGAACGAGAAGCTGGCCGACACCATGGCGATTTGCCCCAGGTGTCCCTCCTCGATCACACGTTTGGTCTCGATAAAGGAATCCCCGAAGCGGGACATATAGGCACACATCAGCCGCGTGCCGGCCGCCTCGGAGGCGGCAATCATGGCGCGGGCTTCGGCGGCGTCGATGCAGAGTGGCTTTTCGCACAGGACGTGCTTGCCTTGGGCGGCCGCGGCCAGGGTCACCGGATGATGGACCTCGTTGGGCAGGCCCAGATAGACAACGTCAACATCGTTGCAGGCGAGCAGCTGGTTATAGTCGTTGAACGTCCGGACCGAATCGCCCCAGGTCTCGGTGACCAAGGCGAGGCGTTCATCCCGCAGGTCGGAAACCGCCACCAATTCGGCATTGCACGCCTTGTTGATCCCGGGCATGGCCTTGTCGAAGGCGATCTGGCCACACCCGATCACTCCCCATCGCAACATGAAATGTTCTCCGCTCTCGGTTTGGGTTCCTTCGCACCGTCCGTAAATCTAATTCACCTTGCTCAGATACACGTAATACGCGCCCACGTCGCTGCCGTCCGCGGTTTCCCAGCAAGTATGCAGGTGGGCGGGTCCGGGATCGAGATCCAGTTCAAAACGGGCGCCGACATCCGATTGGGCCACCTCGCGGCGCTCTTCGCGTCCGCCGACCGAAACGACGGCAGCCCGGATATCGATGGCCGCGCCGCCTCCGTAGCCCGTGCCGAAGGCAATGTCGCCGTATGCGCGCAAGGCACCCGGAATCGAACCGCACAGCGGCAGGTTCGCTTCCCGCGGCCAACGCCGCAACTCCAACCGGTACAGGCCCCGCGCCGCCACATCCAGCTCCCAGTAGCCGTTGTAGCGCACACCGCCCCGAACCATGCTCTGGTTCCAGACTGCTTCCACTTCAAGGTTGCGCCAATCGTGGCTGGTCAACACAACCTCGCCGCAGTCCGGGTCCCCGATGCGGAACGGAATGTCGTTCTTCATCTGACCCGCGACACGCCGCCACCACCGGTCGTAGTCGGCGCGCAGTTCGCGGACAACGTCCGGATACAGGCAGGCCAAGTCGGTCGTCTGGCCGGCGTCCACCTCCATGTCGTGCAGTTCCATGCCGTTGACCAGCCGCCAGCGGTCGGTCATGACAGCACTCTGTCGCCACTTGACCGGATAGACCAGCCGCTGGGTGTCGGTGACAATGGTCCGGTCCGGCCAATCGGCGGAGGCAGCATCGTCAGTGAGCAGCGGCGCCAGGGACCGGCCGTCCCAGTCGAGACCTGTCGGGACCTCCAAACCGCATAAATCCACGAGCGTGGGCATGAAGTCGATGTGTGACGCCAGAACATCCACATCCCGGCCGCCCCCAACCCCTCCTTGCGGCCATTGGACGAAGAAGGGGACGCGATGCCCACCGTCGTAGGGTTGGCCCTTCTTGCCGCGCATGCCCGCGTTGAAGCCGTTGAGGACGAACCCGTCGGCATCCAGGTCGCAGCCCGTGGCCGAACCGTTGTCCGTCATGAAAATCAGGATGGTGTTGTCCTCCAGTCCCAGACGCGCCAGGTGCCGGCGGAGGAATCCGAAATTCTCGTCGATACTGGCGATCATTCCGTAGAACAGGGCCCGTTCCTCATGCGGAGTCAGGTCGAGATACGGATCGCTGAAGCGAGGTTCCACCACCAGCGGCAAGTGGGGGCAATTGGTGGGGATGTAGCAGAAGAACGGTTCGTCGCGGTGGCGGTCGATGAAGTCCATGCCCTCCCTGAACCAGACATCGGTGCAGTAGCCCCCATAGCGCGTGTGCTCCGCGCCGGTCCAATAACTGTCGTCGAAGTAGCTGTTGTCCCAGTAGTCCCCTGTGTTCCCGATGCCCCCTCCGGCATGGTGGACCACCTCGTTGAATCCGCGATCCTGGGGCCGATACGGCCACGTGTCGCCCAAGTGCCACTTGCCGAAAAGGCCGGTGGCGTATCCATTGGCCGAAAAGGCATCGGCCAGGGAATGTTCGTGGCGGCGCAACAGGGAGCGTCCGCCTATCGTGTGCCAGACCCCGGCGCTGTTGGCATAGTGTCCGGTCATCAGGCCCGCGCGGGTCGGAGCGCATGTGGGGCCGACATGAAAGTTGGTGAAGCGGACGGATTCGGCGTGCATCCGATCCAGATTGGGTGTGCGAATGATCGGGTTGCCGTGGCACGCCAAGTCCCCGTAGCCTTGATCATCCGTGATCACAAACACTACATTCGGTGGTCGGGTCATGGCACGTCAGCTCCTTGGTGACCTTGGCTTGGCGACAATGCGAAGTACCTGTAGCCGGCCGGAAGCCACGGAGGAGAGCTGCGGTCATCCGGACCGGAGACGACGGCAGGTCAGTGTTCGGGCGCATCTCCCAAATCCGCCTGCCAGCGAGCCAGCAATCCGAGCAACTCCGCCTGGGTCTCGGCGTACGGAGCCAGTCCGTAACGGTTGTGCAATTCCATGGGATCCGCTTCGAGGTCGTACAGCTCCCATGCGGGCGGAGTGTCTCGGTCGATCGCCCCGGCGGCACCGAGGGCGCGGCCGTAGAAGTGAATCAACTTGAACCGTTCGGTCCGCACTCCGTAGTGCGCCGGGATGTTGAAGTGGGCAAGATGCATCCAGTAGCGGTAGTAGAAGGAAGTGCGCCAGTCGGACGGCGTCTCGCCGGCAGCCAGCGGCGCAAGCGAACGGCCCTGAAGTCCCGTGGGTGGGTCAACTCCCGCCCATTCAAGCAGCGAAGGTGCAAAGTCCACGTTGAGGGTGATTTTATCCGACTCCGTGCCGGCCCGAATGCCTGCCGGCCAACGCATCAGGAAGGGAATGCGAATGCCTTCCTCGTACATGAAACGCTTGTCGTACCAGCCGTGGTCGCCGAGAAAGAACCCGTGGTCGGACGTGTAAATCACGATCGTGTTGTCCCGGAGGCCCGTGGCATCCAGCCATGCCAGAATGCGGCCGACGTTTTCGTCAACGGCATCCACGCAACGGTAGTAGTTGCGCATATAGGACTGGTAGTTCGCCTGCAGACGCGCCTCGCCCGACAGGTCGTCCGGCGGGGTTTCGGGCAGGTGATGCTTGAGGTGCATGCGGTCGACACGGGCTGTGGACATGAACGAAGCCGGAGACCGGTCCGCAAAGTCGTCCCGCAGGGTCAGCGGTTCGGGCAGCTCCTCCAGGTAGCGATCCAAGTGGCGCGGATGCGGCTCGAAATTGTCGTGCGGGGCCTTGTTGCCAAGGTACAGAAAGAAGGGCCTGTCGCCTTCGCAGGAGTCCAGCCACGCCAGGGACAAATCGGTCAGCAAATCGGTCACGTAGCCGCGGTGGCGTTGCTCCCGGCCCATTTCGATGGTTGTCGGATCCCGGTACGCCCCCTGCACCGGAAGGACGTTCCAGTAGTCGAAACCGCGCGGGTCCGACGAACCGCCGTGTCCCAGATGCCACTTGCCGATCATGGCCGTCTGGTACCCGGCCCCTTGCAGCCACATGCCGATCGTGCTCTCCCGATCGTGGTCAATCATGTCGTTCAGGGTCCTGATGCCGGTTGTGTGGCTGTACTTGCCGGTCATGATCGAAGCGCGGGCCGGGGTGCAAATCGAATTTGTGCAGAAACAGCGATCCAACCGCAACCCGTCTGCCGCCAGGGAGTCGAGGTTCGGCGTCCGGTTGACCCGTGCCCCGTAGGCGCCGATGGCGGCGGGAGCGTGGTCGTCGGCCACGATCATGACGATGTTGGGGCGGTTCATGTACGGTCTCCGTTCAAATTGCGGGCCGTCGTCCGGCAAGCTGGCCAACCCGGCAGGAAGAGTGCCGAACACAGCTGTGCGGGATTACACTAGGGTACCGGCGACACCTTGCATTCTTCATTGCACACGTCCGGAGGTCGGACGAAAGGACTACGCAATATGGTTACAAGCATTCTCGGCCAAGTACACGGGCACTTGGGGTGGCCCTTGGTAGGCATCATCGGCGCGGTGCTGTGGGTGGCCCTTGTCACAGTGCAATTCAGGCAAGGATCATGGAACATGGGCCTGCTGCGCACAACCCGGATCTTTGTGGTGCTGCTCAACATCCAAATCATGCTCGGGATTCTGGTTTGGATTATGCAAGCCCGTTGGACAGGCCAGGAAGCCTTGATGTCCTACGAACATCCAGTGACCATGATAGTCGGCCATTCCGTATTCATGGTTGGCAACCTTCTGCTGCGCCGAACGGACAATGTCGACCGCAAGCTGAGGACCGCCCTGATATGGGTTACGGCCACCATGGTGGTGATTGGCCTGGGCCTGGCGCGCGTGAAGGGGCTGTTGTGAACGAGACATGGCTGGCCAGCCTGCGTCTGGCCCATACCTATTGGCTCTATCCCTTCGGACTCCTGGCAGCTGTCGTCTTCGCCCTCCTGGCGTTCACTGTTCTCGGCCGCAGACCCCTGCCCACCAGATTTCCCTTTCTCAACCGCATCTTCCTGATCAGCGCCGACCTGCAATGGCTCCTTGGCGTCATGTATTGGGTCGCAACCCAGCAATGGAGCGTCCGGGACGAAGCGATGATGCAGTTCCGCCACCCCGTCATCATGACTGCCGTCTGGCTGATGTACCGCTACGGCAACAACAAGATGAAGAACAGCCTCAATGCCGAGACCGCGGCGCGGGATGGTTTCTGGTATTACTCCCTGGCCGTAGTCTTCCTGGTGATTGGGGTGTTTCAGGTGATGGGTTCCTGAGCCGGCCTCGAGACGGATTGCAGTCCTCCGTCACGCGCCTGACCGCCGGAAGGCCACCACGGCATTCTGGCCGCCGAAGCCAAATGCGTTGACGAAAGCCACATCCACCGCGGCATGGCGCGGTTCGTTGCCCACCACGTTCAGGTCTATTTCAGGATCCGGCGTGTAGCTGATGGTCGGCGGAATGTCGCCGGTTTCAAGACACTTGACCGCGGCCACGGCACTGTGGGCACCCGCGGCGCCCAGGGAATGGCCAATCATGCTCTTCACGCTGGTGACGTGCAGGTTGGGGATGTGATCGCCGAAGACGGCGTTCAAGGCGCTGGCTTCGGTTCGATCGTTCAGTACGGTGCCCGTGCCGTGGGCGAAGACCACATCGATGTCCGTCCGGTCCAAACCCGTGACCCGCAGCGTCTCGCGCATGGCCCGGGCCGCGCCCCGGCCGTCCGGATCGGGGGCCGTGAGGTGGTAGGCGTCGGACGTGAGGTAGCCACCCAACAGCTCCGCATACACCTTGGCACCCCGCTGTTCCGCATGTTCCGCGGTTTCCAGAATCATGGAGGCACTGCCCTCGCTGGGGGCAAATCCGTCCCGATCGACCGAGAAGGGCTTGCTGGCCTGGGCGGGATCCATGTCCTGTGACAGCGTGCCCATGCGGCCGAAAGACGACACGATGGACAGTTCCAGCGCAGCCTCGGTGCCGCCGGCAATGACCGCGTCGGCTTCGTCCCGCATCAGAATGTGGAATGCCTCCAGCACGGCATAGCTGCCCGAGGCACAGGCGGCCGTGCTGGTCACCACGGGCCCGGAGGCTCCGGTTTCAATGGAAACCAGGCAACTGACCGCATTGCTCATGCTGGTCGGCACCAGCATGGGCGTCACCCGTTTCCAGCCCACGGTAGGCAGTTGCGTGCCCGCCTTGATGACCTCGACAATGCCGCCGGCACCCGTGCCGACCAGGACACCGACTCGATCCCGGTTGCCGTCGTGGATCTCCAAGCCGCTGTCCTCGAGTGCCATCTTGCTGGCAGCAACGGCCATATGGGTCGGCCGGGCCGTACGTCTTACGGTTTTCCGATTCATGTAGGCAGTCGGATCGAAGCCGTGCACCTGGCAGGCGACCTGGAACGGCATGTCCTGGGGATCAAAGGCATCGGTCGGCGCAGCGCCGTTGCGTCCCGCCAGCAAGCTGTCCCAGTACTCCTCGACCGTGTTGCCGATGGGGGTGAGGGCGCCGAGGCCCGTGACCACGATTCGCTTCATGCAGCTGACCTTGGAAAGATGTTGACAACAGGGCCGATCATCGACTGCCAACCTCGCTCAGTGTGCCGGACAGGTTGGGAAACTACACGCACCGACAAATGGATCCGCCTAGGGGTGCGCGCTGCCATGTGGTTGTTGGGGCCGACCGAAGGCATTCGCGTTGGAAACCTTGATGAACCGTGAACACAATGGACCTGCCGTTTGTTGGGCGTATGGATCCCATAGGTTACTCGACCACCTTGTAGGTGGTGACATTGTTGGCCGCCACAACGGCCCAACCAGTCAGGTTGCCCACCTCCGTTCTGACTTCGTACCATTGGTATCCGTCGGCCGTCCGGGGGCCCTGCTGCACGGTCATGCGGGTTCCCAGGGTGAGCGCCGTGATTAAGGTGGCCGCAACGCTCGGGCTCTGCCGCAAGTTGAGGGTCCGGACCACTACTTCCACGGTGTCGCCCGCGCGGGGCGCCCGGTCCACGAGAGCTTGTTCGTGGCCGGCCACTTCAAGATACGCAGCGTCCTGCCAGCCCTCGGCCACGAATCCGGATTGGCCGCTGCCGACCACCTCCACCCGCCACCAGAAGAACCCGTCGGCAACGAAGGGACCGTCGACGACCAGTGCCAGGGACGACACCGGGAGTTCCGCCACCACTGCAGCCTCACGGCTGGCCGCCGACCGCAGCCGAACTCCATCGCGGGCAATCACTCGGGCCCTTTCGCCGATCACCAGCGGCACCTGGGAGCGCTGTATGCGTTCGGGCCCCTGTGCCTCGGGGCCAGTGGATCCTCCCAGACCGCTGGGATCCGACGGGGCAGGAGTCGGAATTACGATTGGCGTGCTGGTGGGCAGGGGCGTGTTGGTGGGCGGCGACGGTGGAGCCGCCGATTCAATCGGAAACCGGGTCGAGATGGTGCCGCAGGCCAAGGCCGGAACGACTGCCAACCCCATCAACAACAGGAGCCAAACATGGAACCGCATCGGACCGAAACCAAGTTTCCCAAGCAGCCGCGCCAACAGACGTTGTCCGAACCGCCAGAGAACCCGCACTAAATTCGGATCGACTTGACCCACACGAATTCTTCCAGTACTGCGATGGCATCGTACACATCGGCGGACAGGGGTTCATCCGTGCCGATCACCATAATTGCTTCCTGGCGCGGTGCCCGCCGCCCGACATGCATGAAGCTTATATTGACATCCGCGTTTCCCAGGAGAGTACCCACCCGACCAATCATGCCCGGACGATCCATGTGCGACGTCAACAGGACGTGGCCTTCGGCGGCGAACTCCACCCAAAGATCGTTGACGGAGACGATGCTGGGAATTCCCTGCAACACGGAGCCCCGCACCGTCCAGCGGTCTTCGGCGTGGGTCACGCGCATGGTCAACATATTCTCGTAGCGGTGCGCATGCTGCACCTGCCGGCGTTCCATTAGGTTCATGCCCCGTTGGGCCGCCAGTCGATCGGCATTGACCACGTTGACCCGTTCCTCCATGAGGTCGGACAGCAGGCCCTGGATGGCGGCCGCGCGCAGGAATGCCGAATCCATGTCCGCAATGGAACCGTGGATGGTCAACTCCACCTGCGTGGCTACGCGACTGTCGATCTTCTGCAGGAAGTTCCCCATGCGGGTCGCCAGGTCCACGTACGGCACCAGGTATTCGAGGTCGCGCGGGGGGACGATGGGGGCATTGACCGCGTAACGGGCCTGATGGCCACCGAGTACATCCAGCACTTGCTGCGCAACGTCGCGGGCCACCCGGTCCTGGGCCTCCACCGTGCTGGCGCCCAAATGGGGAGTCACGATCACGGCCGGGTGGGAGAGAAGGGAGCTGTCCGCCGGCAGCGGCTCGGTCTCAAAGACATCCAGGGCAGCCCCGGCCAGCCTGCCCTCGTTGAGCGCCTCCAGCAACGCATCCTCGTCCACCAGGCCACCGCGGGCCACGTTCAGGATATAGGCCGTCGGCTTGACCTTGGCGAAGGCCGTACGCCCGAGCAGATGGCGGTTGGTGTCCACCAGCGGCACGTGGATGGAAATGAAGTCCGCGGTCTCCAGCAACGTGTCCAAGTCCACCAGTTCGACCCCCTGCTGGGCAGCCATCCGGTCCGTGATGTACGGGTCGTACGCAACCACCCGCATGCCCAGTTCGTTGGCGACCTTGACCAGTTCGGACGCCACCCGCCCCAAGCCGATCGACCCCAGGACCTTGCTGCGGACCTCCGTGCCGACCCAGCGGCTGCGGTTCCAGTTGCCGGCGCGCATATCGGCGTCCGCCTGGGGGATGTTGCGGCTGAGGGCCATCAGCATGGCCAGCGTATGCTCGGCCGCGGCCACGGAATTGCCCGTGGGCGCATTGACCACCAGGACCCCCTGTTCGGTGGCCGCGGCCAGGTCGATGTTGTCCACGCCGGTGCCGGCGCGGGCAACCACCTGAAGCTGCGATCCCGCGCGCAGCACCTCGGCCGTGACTGCCGGGCGGCTGCGCACCAGCAAGGCGTCGCAACCCGGCACCAGTGCGGCGAGTTCCTCCGACGTGGACACGGGTTGCTGGCACACCTCGATGCCGTCGGCCCCGATCAGCAGTTCGAGACCGGCCTGCGAGAGTTCGGATGCAACGAGTACCTTGGGCAAAGTCCGAATGTCCCTGTTACATGCTTGCCGGGGCATGCACCCCCAGCAGGTGGAGAATTCTGGCCAGGACGATGCGGGCCGCGTCGCACAAACACAGGCGTGCGCCCGACAGGCCGGGCTGGGATCGGTCGAGAACTCGACAATCCCGGTAGAAGCCGTTGACCGCCGATGCAATGCGCATGGCGTAGTACGTGAGGTTGTGGGGCGACGATCGCTCCAGGGCGGCCAGCAACTGATCACCAAGCTCGGTCAACAGCCGCGCCAGCTCCAGTTCGGCGGGATGGCCCAGATGGGTCCGCAGGTGCCCGTGGATATCGTCGGCATCCGGCAACAACAGGCCCTCGGCCCGTGCGCGGACCAGAATGGAACACAGGCGGGCATGGCTGTACTGGACGAAGTAGACCGGATTTTCCGGATTCTGTTCCACTACCCGAGCCAGATCGAATTCAACCACGCTTTCGGGCGCCCGGGTCAACAACATGAAACGCACGGCATCCGATCCAACCTCCGCCACGACTTCCCTCAACGTCAGAAACGAACCGGAACGCTTGCTCATGGCCACTTCGTGGCCGTCCCGCACCAGCTTTACCAGATCGTACAGGACAATCTTGAGTTTTGCGCGGTCCAAGCCCATGGCCTCCACCAACGCCTGCATACGCGGCACATGACCTTGATGGTCCACGGACCACACATTCAGTACTCGGTCAAAGCCCCGCGTCTGCAGCTTGTCCCAGTGGTAGGCGGCATCGGCGGCGAAATAGGTGGGCGCGCCGTTGCTGCGAACGAGCACCACATCCTGATCATTGCCCTCGTAGCGGCTGGCAGCAAACCACACGGCTCCTTCCGCGCGGTATACGGCATCCTGGTCGGCCAGCCTGGCAATGGCCGCCTCGACCTGGCCGCGCTCATGCAACCCCCGTTCGGAGAACCATTGGTCAAACTCGATGCCCAGCAGGGAAATTTCGGACCGCACATCCTCCAACACGATGTCCAGGGCCGGCCCGCGCAGGGCATCGGCGGCTCCCTCCGCGTCCGCCAACCAATCCGTTCCCAGGCGCTCGCACGCCGCGGCTGCGTATTCGTGCATGTAGGCGCCCCGGTATCCGTCTGGCGGAAATTCGGCCTGTCCGCCGTGCAGTTGCACGCAGGCGGCCAGGAGCGACTGCACGAACAGATCGAACTGGGCGCCGGCATCGTTGACGTAGAACTCCCGCTGCACCGAATATCCGCAGGCGTCCATGACCCTGGCCAAGCCGTCACCCAACACGGCATTGCGCGCGCCGCCAAAATGCAACGGGCCGGTGGGATTGGCACTGACGAACTCCACCTGAATCCGCCGGCCCTGACCGACATCCAAACGCCCTGTCCGGGACGGGTGCAGGACCGTGTCCGCCACCCGGTCCCAGAACCAGGCGGGAGCCACCTTCAGATTGAGGAAACCGGGACCCGCGACGTCCACTTCGGCCATCGCACCGTCCTTGGGCAGTCGACCGGCGATTTGCGCCGCGACTTCCCGCGGCGGCAGAGTCACGCCGGACTTGCGCAACGCGGCTGCCGCCGTCATGGCAACATTGGCACTGAAGTCGCCGTGGTCCGGGTTCCGGGGGCGGGTCACCTCAAACGCCAAATCCGCCGGGAGATTCCACTCGTATTCCGCGTTGCAGGCCGCCAAGGCGGCGGCAACCCGAGCCCGTATCTCTTGTCGCAGGGTCAGGGCCGCCATGTTTGCTCCGGGAAGGTCATACCGGGGTCAGATCCCGCCAATTCAATCCTGTCTCGACATCGGCCCGCAAGGGCACATGCAGCGAAAACGCCTGCTCCATCTCCTGCTTCACCACGGACGCCGTCTGGGCCAACTCCCTTTCGGGGACTTCCAGCACCAGTTCGTCGTGCACCTGCAGCAGCATGCGGCCGGACAGGCCGCAGCGCTCCAGGACGCGCTCCACATGAGCCATGGCGATCTTCAGAATATCAGCAGCGCTGCCCTGAATGGGTGCATTGATGGCAGCACGTTCCACTGCACGACGCTGTTGCGGGGGCAGCTTGCCACCCTGCAGCTCCGGGAATAACCGCTTGCGGCCGGTCAAGGTGGTGACATGTCCGTCGCGCGCCGCAGCCTGCCGGGTGTCTTCCACCCATTGCTCCACCCTGGGATAGGTTTCGAAATACCGGGTCAGGAACTCCTCGGCCTCCGCGACGGACATTTCCGTGCGCTGACTCAAACCAAAGGCGGTCGAGCCGTAGATGGTGGCGAAATTGATGGTCTTGCCCAGAGCGCGCTGGCTACGGTCGACGTCGGTCAACGGCACGCGGAACAGTTCGGCCGCCGTAATGGCATGGATGTCCTGCTCCTCCTGGAAGGCCCGGGTCAACCGTTCGTCCCCCGCCACATGGGCCAACACCCTGAGTTCAACCTGACTGTAGTCGGCGGCCAACATCACGTGTCCCGGCTCCGCGATGAAAGCCCGTCGCAGACGCCGGCCCTCTTCCGTCCGAATCGGGATGTTCTGCAGGTTGGGATTGTTGCTGCTCATGCGGCCGGTGGCCGCGCCAGCCTGATTGAAGCTCGTGTGCACGCGATCGGTTTCGGCATCCATCATGGCCAGCAGGTTGTCCACGTAGGTGCTGCTCAGCTTGTGCAACTGCCTGTATTCAAGAATGGTGCCAAGACCCGCGGCCTGCCGCTCGGTCAGCGTGTCCTCGCCCCTGAGCCGAACCTCCAGATCCTCCAAAACCCCAGCCGCCGTGCTGTAGTTGCCGGACTTGGTCTTGCGCAGACCCTTCGTAGGCAGATCGAAGCCACCTTTGTCGAACAGGACCTGGCTCAACTGCTGCGTGCTCCTGACATTGAACTCGCGGCCGGCCAATTCGTACATGCGGGTCACCAGCGCCTCGAGTCGCTCCCGGTATTCCGCCTGCAGTTTCAGCAGGTAGTCTCGGTCCAGCCTAACGCCGCGTGCTTCCATGTCCGCCAGGATCCGCACCAGCGGAAATTCGATATCGGCATACAGCTGCCACAGGCCGCCTGCCTTGAGGGCGGACTTGAGCCGGTGATGCAACGCCAACGTCTGAGCCGCATCATCCGCGGCATAGACCGCGGCCTGCTCCGGCTCGACCGACGCGAACGACTGCTGGTTGCGGCCCGTACCGATCAAATCGGTGATGGGCTGCATGACCACGTCCAGTTCCCGCAGGGCCAGGTCCTTCAGGCCAAGTCGGTGCTGGCCGGCATCCACCGCATACGCCATCAGCATTGTGTCGTGCAACTCGCCTACGATCTCGAGGCCGTTGCCGCGAGCCACCAGCAGGTCGTACTTTGCATTGTGGGCTGTCTTGGCCACCTTCCCGTCGGCGAACACGGCTGCCAAGGTATTGCGCACCAGTTCCCACGGCAACTGGCTTCCCGTCTCATGCGCGATCGGAATGTAGGCCGCCTTCCCAACATCCCAGCTCAGTGCCAAGCCCACAACGTCCGCCGTCAGACCATCGACACTGGTGGTTTCGAAGTCGAAGGCCATATTGGCGCATGCCTGCAATGAAGCCGCCAGTTCCTGCAGCTGCGCTTCGGTGGTAACGGAGACGTAGCCGGCCGCGCGGTCCAACCGTTCCTGCTCCGCAGTCGCCATCACCGGCGACAGGCCGTCGTCGAAAAGCCCGCCCTGGCCGACCAGGAGTTCGTTGTACTGGTTCAGGGTCGACTGAAGCCCAAGCTCCTTCATCAGCTCGGACAGACGCACATGGTCCGGCTGCAACGGATCCGCGTCCTCCAGGTCGAATTCCACCGGCACGTCCCGGACAATGCGCACCAATTCCAGGTTCCGTTCCACCTGCTCGCGGTGCTCCGCCAGATTCCGCTTCAGCTTTTTGGCGGTAATGCCTTCCAGGCCGGCATATAGGCCTTGCACGCTTCCGAACTGCCTGACGAGTTTGACCGCGCTCTTCTCACCCACGCCCGGCACGCCCGGAATGTTGTCCGAACTGTCCCCCTGCAACGCCTTCATGTGCACAAACTGCTCCGAACGCACGCCAAACCGCTGCTCGACGGCCGCGCTGTCGTAGATGTCGTTTCGACCCCGGCTGCGCGAGGAGGTGTAGATAACCCTGACGCGGTCCGTTGCCAGTTGGAACAGATCGCGATCGCCAGTCTTGATCAGAACCTGCATGCCGGCGGCTTCGGCCCGGGCGGCCAGCGTGCCGATGACGTCGTCCGCTTCGTAGTTGTCCACTGTCAGTGTGCGAATGTTCATGGCATCCAACACCTGGTGGATGCGGCCAATCTGGCCCCGCAGATCGTCCGGCATGCGTTCGCGGGTGGCCTTGTAGGCTGGAAAGAGGTCATCCCGGAACGTTTTCTTGGGATCGAAGGCAACCACCACCGCATCCGGGTTGTGCTCCCGAATCACTGCGATCAGTTGGCGCAGGAAACCGAACACGGCTCCGGTTTGTTCGCCGGTCTCGCGCACCGCCAGATTGGCGCGGCTCATGGCGAAATAGGCGCGATAGGCCTCCGAGTGTCCGTCGATCAGGACACAAGTTTCCATGGGAAACCGAACCGTCAGCGCTCCACCGTCAGCTCGCCTTGATCGACAAGCTTGCGGATGGCGGGTTGTTCAAGGAGGGACGCCATCGTCTGCATTCTGCGTCCGGCGTCAAGCCGGCAACGACCGGTCGGCAATTCCAGGATGAAATTCCGATTGGACGTGTTGGAGAGCGTGACAACCTCACGCTTGTCGTGCGTCCACGTCAGTTTGTCGCGCCTGCCCTTCATGTCGTGCCCGGTACCTTGTCAGAATGCACGCCATTCTAATCCAACAGCCGGCGCCGGCCCGATCAGATGTGGCCCTGCCTGGCATGTTCCGAACCGCCGGATCGAATGCGGCTCCATCGGCCGCGGTGCCATCGATCGCGCCAGGTGTTCCACACAACGCTTCCGAACCCCAGCAGGCCCAGGAGGGCAATCCAGCCGATCGCCGGTGCCCGGGCGTGAATGGCGCCCCCTAGAACCAGTCCGGCATACAGCAGCAGCAGGATTTCCGGAACGAGCATGCGATTTTCGAGCGGCCAGGGATCCCGGACGTAGGCTGCAGGGGCCGCGGTCTGGAAATCCGGCTTAGGGGTGCGGAGGAATTCACTGTGCCGATGCCGCGCGGCCTCCCACACTGCCACCGAATTGCTCCAGCACAACCCGACACCGGCCAGAAGCAATACGTTGCAGGAGGCCGCGAGGTCCCAACCAAGTGGTCGCCGCAGTCGCCACTGCCCGGCCGCAAGCAATGCCAAGGGCCCAAACGCGGCTGGAATCAGCCACGGCAGCCAGCGCGGGAAGTTGGCATCCAGGGCCAAGAGCGGCCCCACAAGCAACAACCCCGCCAGCAACAAGGGATGAACCAGGTAGCCGGCCATGTGGAACATCGCCTGGAGCCGATGCCATGGCGGCAGCCGCCCCGAACGCAGCACCGGGCCGGCCAACCGCAACAAAGTTTGTACGGATCCCTTGGCCCAGCGGAACTGCTGGCTGCGAAAGTCCGCCCAGCGCTCCGGCGCATCCGCGGCCACCGCCACCGAATCCAGATATCGTCCTTGCCAACCGGCCAGTTGAGCTCGATAGCTCAAATCGAGGTCCTCGCAGAGGCTGGCTGTCGACCAGCCGCCAACCGCGGGATCCTCAAGGCACTGCCTGCGCCAAATGCCTCCGGAACCATTGAACGCAAACCAGTGGCTCTGCATGCACCGGGCCCGCGTCTCCACTGCGAAGTGGCCTTCGAGCGCCACCGTGACGGCCTCCGTCAACCTGGACCGATGCCGGTTGGCAGATGTCCACCGGGCCTGGACAAACCCGCACCGTTCCCGTCCCGGTTGCAACATGGGAGCCAGCACCGCCTTGAGGAATTGAGGATGTGGCTGAAAGTCCGCGTCGAATAGGCAAATGAAATCGCCAGTGGCGGTACCCAAGGCCGCCTGGAGAGCCCCCGCCTTGTAACCGTTCCGCTCGGATCGCGGCAGCAGATCGATATTCATCCCCCGCTCCCGCCAATACTGAACCCGTCCCTCCGCCAAATGCCGCGTCCGGTCTTCGGAATCGTCCAGGACCTGAATCTGCAGCAGGTCGTTCGGATACTCGAGCCGGGCGCAACAGTCGATCACCCGTCGTGCAACGTACTGTTCGTTGTAGAGCGGGATCTGCACCGTGACGGCCGGCCATGGCCCGTTCGGCATCTCCGTTCCACCGGCACGCCGGACGTGGCACAAGGCGCGGACGGCCAGCCACAGCGAGTTGAAACCGTAGCCGGCCAGGCAAATGCCAATTCCCGACCAGGCCGCTGTCAGCGCAAATGCCGGCCAGGTATGCCCCAACACCTCATTCACGGAATGCCTTGCCGAACCGAACCCGCCGGGGCGGCCCCGGAGGCGGGTTTGCGCACGGGCCGGCGCTCGCCGGTCTGCGCCGCAGGCCTATTCGTCCTCGTCCTCCGCCTTGTTGTCCTCGATGACCTTCGCCACCAGGTGTTTCGGAACCTCCTCATAATGTAGGAAGTCGATCTCGTAGGTCCCGCGTCCCTGGGTCATGGACCGAAGGTCCGTGCCGTACCGCATGATCTCGGCAAAGGGTACCTCGGCCTTGACCACGGAACGGTTGGTTTCCTGTTCCATGCCCAGCACCCGGCCACGCCGGTTGGTCAGGTCGCCCATGATGTCGCCCATGCAGTCCTCGGGTACGGAGATGTCCATGCTGTAAATCGGTTCCAGCAGCGTGGCACCGGCTTCGCTGGCCGCCATCTTGAAGACCTCGCGACCTGCAATCTGAAACGCAATGTCCTTGGAATCAACAGGATGTTCCTTGCCGTCGAAAACCACGACCTTCAGATCGACGGCCGGGAAGCCGGCCACCACCCCTTCGTCCATCACCTGTTTCACGCCCTTCTCGATGGAAGGCAGGTACACCGAACTAATGGCGCCGCCATAAATCTCGCTTTCGTATTCGAAACCGCTGCCCCGGTCGAGCGGCTCCACACGCATGTGGACCTCTGCGAATTGCCCGGCTCCGCCGGACTGCTTTTTGTGCCGGTACTGGGCCTGGCCCACCCGCGTGACCGTTTCCATGTAGGGAACCTTGGGGGTTGACGCCAGGACCCCGACCCCGAAACCCGATTCCAGTCGCTTCAGGGCCACGTCGACCTGGATTTCGCCAATGCCCTGTATGACTGTCTGCTTGGTTTCCGGAATGTTGACAACACTGAGTGTCGGATCCTCCTCCGCCACCTGGCTCAGGGACTGGCCCAGCTTGGCACTGTCGGCCTGGGTCGCCGGGGCCACCGCCATGCTGAACAACGGATTGGGGTACGTTGGCAGAACCACGTCCGGCTCGCTGTCCGCGTCGTACAGGGCCTGGCCGGACTGCACCCCGGTGAGCTTGGAGATAGCGCCGATGTCGCCGGGGCCGATCGCGTCCTGGTTTTCCAAGTCGTTTCCTTGTGCCGCATGCAGGTTGACCAACGGTTCGGAGGCTGGGGAACCGCTGCATTTGACCATGCCACCCTTGGCCAAGGTCCCGCTGAAGACCCGAACGTAGTTGATGCGCCCGCGGTACCGGTCGATGATCGTGCGAAAGGTCAGGGCCAGTGCAGATGCTTCACCTCCCGCGTCGGGCTGGCCACCATCCACCAGCGGCAGTTTCGCCTGATCCGCCCCCGGCGCCACCTCGACCAGCCGGTCAAGCAGGGAGTGCACGCCGATGCCGGCGGTCGCGGAACACACGAACACGGGAACGATGGTGCCGCCGGCCACACCCGCGGCAAGGCCCATTTTGACTTCGGCCGCAGACAGATCCTCGCCTTCCAGGTACTTCTCCATCAGTTCGTCGTCGGATTCGGCAGCCGCCTCCACCAAGACCATCCGGGCTTCCTCAATCTCTTCGGACAGGTCTTCCGGCAAATCCGATGTCTGGCCGCTGTCGCCCATCCAAGCGGCCTCCGCCGCCAGGTCCACGATGCCCCGAAAGTCGAGTGCCTGTCCGATGGGCAGGTGGAAGGGCACCAGTGTGGCTCCGGGACAGGCTTGCCCCAGGCTCTCCAGGGCACGCTCCCAATCGGCGTTCTCGCGGTCCATCTTGTTGACCAAAATCGCCACCGGCTGGCTTTCGGCCTGAATCCGTGCCCACGCCAACTCGGTACCGACCTCGGCACCGGCTACCGCATCCACCAAAATCAGGGTCATCTCGGTTACGGAGACGCCGCTGATCACCTCGCCCAGGAAACTCGGGTCGCCGGGCGTGTCCACAAGATTGACCTTGCGTTCGTTGTGGGCGAGCGAAGCAACGGCAAGGTTGAGCGAAATGCCGCGGGCCTTCTCCTCGTCGTCGAAGTCGCACACCGTCGAGCCGTCCGCCGTGTCGCCCATGCGGGGAATGGTGCCGCTGTGGTACAGCAGCGATTCCACCAAAGTGGTCTTGCCGGAACGGCTGTGTCCCAGCAGGGAAATGTTGCGAATGTTGGACATCGGGAATTCAGCCATGCAGCCTCCAGCAATTCGGCCTGTGAGCCGGCGCGCCGGCACCGGGAGTGATTGACGATCCACCTCGAGGGGGTAAGTCTGGAATTGTAGGGTCTGAAGCAGCCTTGATCAATTACGGCCGGGTGGATTCGAACCTGCTTCCCACCGGATCCATGCTACCGGAACGCGATCCCGTTTCCGAATGTCGGCCGTCAGGACCGATACAGCTCGCGCACGATTATCTGCTGCTGGATCTGGGTGGTGCCTTCGTAAATCTGAAAGATCTTGGCATCGCGCATGAGCTTCTCGACCGGCTGGTCGGCACTGTAGCCAACCCCGCCAAAGACCTGAACCGCGTCCGTGGCGCTGGCCATGGCTGCCTCCCCGCAGTAGGCCTTTGCGATCGCCGCTTCCCGGGTGTTTGCAACCCCGCGGTCCCTGAGCCAAGCGGCATGGCGAACGAGACCGCGCCCGGCCGCTACGCGAATGTCCATGTCCGCCAACATGAACCCAACCCCCTGAAACCGGCTGATGGTTTGGCCGAACGCACGGCGACGGCCGGCATAGGCGACGGCTTCATCCCGGGCCCGCCGCGCCAAGCCCACGGCCTGGGCGCACAGAAGCGGCCGGCTGGTGTCAAAGGTTTGCATGATGGTCAGGAAACCGCTTCCGCGATCGCCCAGCATGTGGGCATCCGACACGGCACAGTCCTGAAACTCGATGCGCACGGCCGGAGCTGCCCTCTGGCCCATCTTGGGGATGGGTTCACCGCGCACAATGCCCGGGGCATCCGCACGCACAAAAAAGCAACTGAGACCCTCGTGGCCCTGATCGGGATCGGTGACAGCGAACACCGCCAGCCACGCGGCGGCGTTGCCGCCGGTAATCCACAGCTTCGTTCCGTTGAGCACCCACCGGTCTTCCTGGCGGGTGGCGGTCGTCTGCAAGGCGGCCACGTCGGACCCCGCCTCCGGCTCGGTAACGCAGAACGACACGACCTCGCGATCGGCCAGGATGCCCGGCAGCCATGCCGCCTTTTGGTCTTCCGATCCGGCCAACAGCAGCGGCAGGAGTCCCAATTCGTTGATGGTGAGGGCGGTCGAGATTCCAGTGCAACCGTAACCCAACTCCTCGTTGCCGATGGTTGCGTCCAGCACGGACAGGCCGTGTCCGCCGTACCGGACCGGCACAATCCGGTTGGTCAAGCCGGCCTCGGCAGCCTGCTCGAACAGGGGACGGGGATAGTCCGCAATCCCGTCCCATTCGACTGCAGACGGAATGATCAACGCCTTGGTGAATTCCCTGTGCTGTTCCTGGATCTTGTGCTGCTCGGCAGTCAATTCCAAATTCATCGGTGGGTTCCCATGGACTGCGACCTGGCTGAATGTAATCTTAGGGCCGGACGGGCGCCAATGTCGGTTGCAAACCCAAACCCGGTCCGACGGTCGGGATGTGCTTCCCCTGCCAAGCGGAAGCCTTCAGGCCACCTCTTCATTGACTTCCTTCGTGGCACTCCCATGACTTCGATTCTATACACCGAAATCCACTCGCAGCCGGATCGGCTTAGGGCCTGCCTGCACGCGAACCTTACAGCCCTGGGCGAGGTAGCTGCCCGGATCAAGTCGGCCGGGATCACGTCCATCACCATGGTCGCACGCGGCACGAGCCGACATGCCGCCCTGTATGGGGCTTATCTTCTGGGAGCCCACCAGCACATGCCGGTGCATTTGTTTCGCACGGGCATGGCCGCCTTTTTGGAGGTTCAGCCCCTGCATCCCGGCACCTGCCTGGTCGGCATCAGCCAATCCGGCAGCGGTCCGGACCTCAACGCCATCCTGCATCAGGCAGTACGCCGATCTGTACCGGTGTTCGCCCTGACCAACAACGAAGATTCGGAAATGGCCGGATTGGCCACCCGGCACATCGCGTTGCAAGCGGGACCCGAGTGCGCCATCGCGGCCACCAAGTCCCTCACCAACCAACTGATGTGCCTGGCTATGCTGGACCACTGCCTGGACCTGCAAAAGGCACCCTACGAGGATTTGCTCACGATTCCGGCTCACGTGGAAGAAACACTCTCGATTGAAGGACCCGTCCGAACGTTGGCCGCCCGCCTCAAGGACACCGACTGTTTGATTGTGGTGGGCCGCGGGTTCAGCCATCCGGTCGCCTGTGAAGCAGCCCTCAAGCTTCAGGAGGTCTGTTACCTCCCGACGGTTGCCTACACCAGCGCAGACTTCATCCACGGACCCCAGGCCCTGCTCGAACCCGATCGCGAACTGCTGTGCCTCGATGGCGGGCCCGAACCCAATCCCCAGTTCAGCGACATCGAGGCATTGGCACACCGTGCCGGAGCCCGGGTCACCGCCATTACCAGTGATCCCGGACGTTGGTCCGGGCCGACCACGGTCATCGAGCTGCCGGGTACGCGCGAGGCGCCAAACTGGCTGGTGCCGTTTCCCGCACTCGCCGCCTGTCAGTTGCTGGCCTACCATTTGGGCCTGGCCCGCG
>DAOUIC010000424.1:0-17052 GCA_034428255.1 Anaerolineales bacterium | reverse complement strand
CCTCTGCCACATGATGCAAGTGCTTGAGCCCGTGCGGGAATCCGGAGTCGACCCTGGCGTGCCGCTGGTGCAGGTGGACAGCCTGGACGTGACGTTCAGTGCGCGCACGGGGCTGTTGCGTTTCGAACAGGCCAGGGCCCTGCGCGGGGTTTCGCTGGAGGTGTTCCGCGGCGAAACGGTGGCGGTCGTCGGAGAATCGGGCAGCGGCAAGACGACGCTGGGACGCGCTTCCATCGGTCAGCTCAAACCCAGCAGCGGCCGCGTGCTCTTCGACGGTACGGACTTGGCCACGCTTGGCGGCCGGCGGCGCAAGGCGTTTCGGCGGCGGGCCCAGGCCATCTACCAGGATCCGTTCGCCAGCATCGATCCCTACATGACACTGGCCGAGACGCTGTCCGAGCCGTTGGAAATCCACGGCGTCGGCAATCGGACCGAACGCAGGGAGCGCATCGAGCAGGCCCTGGCCGAAGTGCGTCTAACTCCGGTGACGGAAATGGCGAATGCCTGGCCCCACATGATTTCGGGAGGCCAGCGGCAGCGGCTGGGCATTGCCCGCGCCCTGATGCTGCAGCCCGAATACCTGTTTGCCGACGAACCCGTATCCATGGTGGATGCTTCGAGCCGAGCCGAGATTCTTCATCTCCTGGGCGAACTGCAGGACCGGCACGGCATTTCCATTCTGTACGTCACGCACGACATTGCCACGGCCCGGCACAGTGCCCGGCGCATTGTCGTGATGTATCTGGGTGAGATTGTGGAGGAAGGACCGGCCGCGGATGTGGTCGCTGCTCCCCAGCATCCCTACACCAAGGCGCTGATTGCCTCGGTGCCCGAACCCGATCCCGCCAACCGGCATGCCCACAGGCCGGTCCTGCCGGGCGAACCCCCGAGCCCAATGCATGTGCCCGCGGGCTGTGCGTTCCATCCGCGGTGTCCCGAGGCAATCCCGGGGGTGTGCGACAGGCAGCCGGTGGCCCTGGAGACAACCGGTCCGCAACATCGGGTCGCGTGCCATCTGTACATCACCAACGATTCCGCGGAATTCCCGCCCAAACAGGATCCGCTGCCGGATATCCTGGCCTGACGCATGGCTCCCATGGTACCGGGGATGCGGGTAGGCGCGGTCCACGATTGTTGGTTTTCCGGCTGAGACCGGCACTCCATACCTATAATGCCCCTCTAATTGGGAGCGGATCGGCCAGGACCCTGATGTCCGGAGGCCGCGTCCGCCGGGCGCGGAGGGTTGCGCACGCAGAGCGCTCCCCCACTGAACCGGGGATTGACCCGACTGCGTCATTGACGACTGCCGACAATCCGGCACAGTGCAGGAGTAGACGAATGCAAAGGAAGATGCGCGCGGCCGCAGGGCTGCTGCTGGCGACGATGGTGTTGATGATGTCGGCGTTGCCGGTGCAGGCTCAGGGCCCGGCTCCCGAACTGCCCGAACGGGGCAAGGTGTCCAAGAATCCGGAGGACATCCAGAATCTGGCGGCGCCGATCGCCGATGTGATTTCCGGGCCGGCCTGGCTCATGGCCGAAGGCGTGGACCCGCGGGCGTGGATTGACCGGCCGGGTTGGAACACCCTGACGCGGCAACAGCTGAGCAGTGTGGTCGGTCCCCTCACCAGCGGGGATTCGCTGCAGGGGGCGGGGTTGGGGGTCCTGGTTCCCTACCGGGATCCGGCACCGGCTTTCAGTCGCGACCTCCTCGTCACGCGCGATTTTTCCAACACCCCTTTGCAGACGGAGCCGGACATCGCGGTCAATCCGCTTGATCCCGACCACATCGTGCTGGGCACCATCGACTACAACTTCCCCAACAATACGGCCTATGTGTCCATTGACGGCGGTGTCAACTGGGACGGTCCCCGCCAGGTCAAGTACCTGCGCAAGGATCGGATATCCGGCGGCGATCCGGTTGTCGAGTTCGACAGTGAAGGCAATGTCTACATGGGCTCGATTTCCATCGGGATCAAGGAGTACACGGTAGGCAACGCGGTCGGTTTTGCCCTGGTGTCGAGCATTTCCCTGTCCCGTTCCGAGGACGGCGGCTACACCTGGGAGGAACCGGTGTCCACCGCCCGCAGTGAAGTGACGTCCGACGTTACGGAGGACCTGACCGGGCGCATGCGCGGCACAATCACGCTGGGCTTCCTGGACAAGCCCTGGATGACAACGGGGCCCCATCCCACCATCGAGGACCAGGAAGTAATCTACGTTACCTACGTCGAGTTCAACACCTCCTACGACATCCTCTACATCGGGGAAATCCCGACCCTCGGCTCACCCCGGGTCGACACCACTCCCAGACTGGTCTATTCAATGGATCGGGGCGCGACCTGGTCGGATCCCGTGGCGGCGGGGCCCACGGTGCGCCGCACTTACGGCGAAGTGAGCGAGACCGAAGGACAGGCCAACACGATTGGCACCAAGCGGGTCGTGCAGGGGCCGGTGCCCGTGGTTGATTCCGAAGGGAACGTCTTCGTGGCCTGGATCGACAGTACGGATGACGAAAGCCAGAAGGGACTGGCGGAGTTCTACATCGCCAAGTCCACCGACGGCGGTGAGAGTTTCGGCGATCCCAAGCGCATCGCCAGCTTCCTGGAGCCCGGCTTCCGTCCGCGCAACGCCTATTTCCGGTACTGGGCCTCGGCGTTCCCCAAGCTGGCGGTGGGGCCCGAGGATGAACTGTATGTGGTGTACACCGCCATTCCTCCGGACAGCGAAACCGATGAAGGGGACATCTTCTTCATTCGCTCCGTGGACGGCGGCAAGCGCTGGTCGCAGCCCAAGCAGTTGAACCACGACACCGGCACGGCCCTGCAGTTCTTCCCGGCGGTGGACGTGGGACCGGACGGGGTGATCCACGTGATGTGGGGTGACATGCGGGACGATCCCGTGGAGACCCGATACCACATCTATTACACCCGATCCTCCGATCAAGGGGACACCTGGGGCTTCGAACTGCCCGAGTTGAACCTGAGTGTGGGGGACACGCGGGTGACGGACTTCCCCTCCAATCCCAACAAGGGGTTCCCAAGGGGGCTGTTCCTGGGCGACTACTTCGCAATCGCCGCCATCGAGGACGAAGCCTACATCGCGTGGGCCGACACGCGCCTGGGCGAATACGGTGGCTACAACCAGAAGATCGGCTTTACGCGCCAGCGTTCCATTCCCAACCCGGAGATTTTCATCAGTCCCAACGCCGGTCCGGCGGGCGAGCAGATCACGGTGCAGGGACATGGCTTCCAGCCACTGATCAACTACTTCCTGCTGGTGGGCGGCACCGAGGTGGCGGCCGGCCGCACGGATGACCTGGGCCGCATCACGGCCAATGTGTTCGTGCCCGTCTCGGGCGAGGGGGCCCATGCCGTGACGCTGGTGGACGGGTCGGGCAACTTTGCCTCCACATCCTTCTACATGGAGTTCGGCTTTGACAACATCAAGTCGATCTCCGATCAGCTAGCCGCGTTGCTGGCCCAGTTGGGCGACAACTGACGCATATACGCCGGGGTCGGTGGGACGCAGAGCAAGCCACCGGCCCCGCGGCCACTCCACATCATCGTTTCAATCCAAGGACATGCCTGCCATGCGCCTGACACACCACCGGCCGACTGAATTCCGCATCGGCTTCGTGTTCCTGCTGACCGTCTGCCTGCTGCTGTGGGCCGTACCCTCGCTGGCCGCCGATCCCGGTCAGGCCGCCGGGGACGACGACACTGTGGACGAAGGCTATTCCGCGCCGCACGACCTGACCGGCCCTGCCGTGGAGACCCTGCGCTTCCGGGCCTTCGACGTGGATCGCGCTCCGCTGGATCTGCAGGCCGGCGAGATGGATCTCTACTACTACAACCTGAAGATCAGTGCGGCCCGGGAGCTTGAGGAGGAACAGATCCAGCTGTTCGAGGCGCCGGCCACCACGATTTCGCTGATTCTCAATCCGGCTCCGGCGGCCGAGGGTGCCCTGAACCCGTTCTCGATCCCGGAGGTGCGGCGGGCCGTGCAGCGCCTGGTCGACCGGGAGTTCGTCGCCCGCGAGATCTACCAGGGCCAGGCCGTGCCGATGCTGACGAACATCAGCCCCACGGACTTCGACTATCTGACCATTTTCCGCCAGGTCAACGAGGCCGGGCTGGACCATGATCCGGAATCGGCGCGTGCGGAGATCGCGGCGGCCATGACGGAGGCGGGGGCGGAGCTCAAGGACGATGTTTGGCATTTCGCGGACAGGCCGATTGTCCTGAAGTTCATCATTCGCGTGGAGGATGAGCGCCGGGACGTGGGCAACCTGATTCAGACGGCCCTGACCGGTGCCGGCTTCCAGATTTCCCCTTCCTACCAGCCGTTCGCACCGGCCATCCAGACGGTCTACACCTCCAATCCGACGGACTTCCGGTGGCACCTGTACACGGAGGGCTGGGGGCGAGGCGCGCCCCAGCGCTATGACTACAGCGGCATCAATGCCTACTACGCTCCGTGGCAGGGCAACATGCCGGGCTGGCGCGAAGTGGGCTTCTGGCAATACGAGCACGAGGAACTGGATACTTTGGGCCGCCGGCTGTTCCAAGGCGACTTTGCGGACCGGGAGGCCCGCGACGAGCTCTACAAGCGGATGACCGCGCTGGGGCTGGAGGAGAGTGTCCGCGTCTGGATCGCCACGATCCTGAACAGCTATCCCGTCCAGGCGGATGTCACCGGCATCACGCAGGACATCGCGGCCGGCCCGCGCGGCCTGTGGTCGCTGCGCACCGCCTACAAGGAAGGCAGCGATGAATTGACGGTGGGCCACTTGTGGGTCTGGACCGAGCGCTCCACCTGGAACCCGGTCGGCGGCATTGGCGACGTCTACACGTCGGACATCTGGCGGCAGCTTCAGGATCCGGCCATGTGGAACCACCCGTTCTCCGGCAAGCCGCAGGCGTTCCGGCTGGACTTCGAGATCGAAACCGCGGGTCCGGACGGCACCCTGGAGGTCCCGACCGATGCCATGCACTGGGACGCCGGCCGGCAGGCCTGGGTCACCGTGCCGGAGGGCACCACCGCGGTCAGCCGCATCGAATACGACTACAGCCGCTATTTCCAGTCGACCTTCCATCACGGCCGGCCCATCTCGATGGCCGACGTGGTGTACAGCCTGCATCAGGGCATCGACATCTCCCTCAACCCGCAGAAGGCGCTGATCGAGACCGTCATCGCAACCACCGCCAGGCCCTATCTGGAAACCATCAAGGGCTACCGGGTCCTGGACGAGAACCGCATCGAGACCTATGTGGACTTCTGGCACTTCGAGGAGGACTACATCGCGGGCTACGGGATCCCCTCCAGCGTGGGTACGCCCTGGGAACTGCTGGCCGCCCTGGACACACTGGTGTTCGAGCAGCGCCGCGGCGCCTACACCGACACGGCTGCGGCCCGGTTCAAGGTGCCCTGGATCAGCCTGGTCCTGGACCGGGATGCCCGGTTGGTACGGCGCGTGCTGCTGGACATGAAGCGCAAGCAGACGGTTCCGGAGTCGGTGTTCGAATTGCCGGGCCGGGACGAGCCGCTGGTGGATGCCGAGTCGGCGCTGGCCGGCTACGACGCGTTGCTGGACTGGTTTGGCGAAAAGGGACACCTGGTCATTGGCAACGGGCCCTTCAGCCTGGAGCGGTACGACCCCGGAGCACAGTACGCGGAACTGAAGGCCTATCGGGCGGAGGACTATCCCTTCACGCCCGCGGATCTTTACGTCGGCCTGCCCGAGTTCGTGCGCATCACGGACATTGAGGCGGACGATTTGGTCTTCGGCGACGACTACACGGTATCCCTGGAACTTGAGGGGCCGGGCCAGCTGGCCGTCGAGTATGTGCTCAAGGATGCCTCCAGCGGCAAGGTCCTGCTCAGCGGACAGGCCGAGGAACAGGTCGACGGCTCGTTTGCCATTGCGCTGACCGCGGATGAAACGGACGCGCTGGACGCCGATCTGTTCAAGCTGATCCTGGCGGCTTGGAGCGACGACTTGGCCAGGGTGACCGAACGCACGCTCGAGATCGAGGCGGATGTAGGCTTCGGTTGATGCCCCAAGCCGATGGTTAGGTCGGTATGGGAGCAGACCTACTGCAGGCCGGCAGCAGGCAACCCAACGAGTGGGTGCCTTCCGCTGTCGGCCTTGCGGTTCCAGCGGGATCCGGGTTGTATGCTCGCCAGGCTGTTGATGCGCAACTTCAAGCAGTTTGGGGAGGCCGGTTGCGAATGCGGCAAGACGACCCTGTTCATCGGATCCACAATCCGGGCAGGACGGCTGTCATCACGGCAGTCGCGGCGGGGGCCGCCAGCCAGCCGGTAAGGTAGAACCATGTTCCTGTCGGACTCAAGGCTGCCGGCCGCCGGATCGACAACTTTGGGCAGGCTGCCATGCGCAACCTGATCCCCCTGGCGGTGCGCGCCCTGACCATGGTCGGGGTCTTTTTCGTTGTTCTGCTGCTGCTCGTCCTAACCCTGGGCCTGACCGGCTTTTCGGATCGCATCCTGTCATCGGTTGTGGGCGAGCAAATCCGGGTCGAACGGACCACCCTGGCCGAGACGATCCGGGATCCGGATGAACTGGAACGGGTCCTGGCCGCCCGCAAGGCGGAATTGGAGTCGTTCTACGGGCTCGATATTCCGTGGCAGCGCCGACTGCCGGGAACCGTGTTCAGGGTCATGCGACTGGACCTTGGCGAGGCCCGGTCCCTCCGTTCCTTTGCCGGGTCCAGCCGGATTGCCGACATTGTGCTGGAGCGGCTGCCGAACACAATCCTGCTGATGACCACCTCGACGGTGATTGTGGCCCTGACCGGCCTGGCAGGGGGCCTGTATGTGGCAACCCGGCCCGGCAGTTGGATTGATCGTCTGGTATCCGGCCTGGCGGCCGTCACCTACGCGATTCCCACCTGGTGGATTGGCATTCTCCTCATCCTCGTGGTGTCGGTGCATTGGCGCCTGCTGCCGTCCGGCGGCATGTACAGCACGCCGCCCCCGGAAGGGGGCTGGCTCAGGTTTGCCGACTTGGCCCGGCATGCCGTGTTGCCGGTGCTGTCCATGGTGCTGGTCAGCGTGGGTCCCTACATGTATGCGGTGCGGACGATTACGCTCAACATCGCCCAGGAGGACTTCGTGGGCATGGCCCGGGCCCGGGGGCTGTCCGAGACCCGCGTGCGCAACGCCCACATTCTGCGCGTGGCTGCTCCGCCCATTGTCACGGGCCTGATCTTCGGCTTGGCCGGTTCGCTGTCCGGCTCGATTCTGATTGAGACCGTCTTCAACTGGCAGGGCATGGGACGGCTGTACTACGACGCCTTGGCCGGCACCCCCGACGAGGGCGTGATCGTGGCGCTCACCTTCATGTTCACCCTGATGTACGTGGCCATCCGCCTCCTGCTGGAGACGCTGTACATCTTCCTGGACCCGCGGGTCAGCTACGCCGACTGATGCGCGTTCGGCAGATCCGGGACGCCCTGCTCAAGACGCCGGTGGGCCTGCTGGGCCTGCTGTCCCTGGCCGCGCAGGTGGTGCTCTCGGTCTGGGTGGTCGTCTCGTATCCCGACGACTTCGGCAACCGGGTCTGGAGCAATCCAATTCACTGGGTGGACAACCCGAAGGCCGCGCCGCCGGCGTGGATCCGGCGGGTGGACAGTCAACCGCGGGCGGAGCACTGGCAGACTGTCCGCGGGGAACCGGAGACGGTTGAAGAGAGGGGGCGCAACCTGATTGCCAGTTGGAACATTCCCTACATCGTGGAAGAGGGGGCCGTGCCGGCCTTCCTGGCCCTGACCGTGCGGGACGTGCGGTTTGAGGAACGGGCGCCGCTGCTTGCCCTCACCCTGATCAGGCCCGACGAAACCCGTGTCAGCGTCTTGCGCCATGCCGTGCGCGGACCGCGCGAGGGAGAGGAGGGACCATACGAGCGTCACTTCGACGATCCCCTGCGCATCCAGCTCAGTGCCGACGAAAGCACCCTCAGTTCGTTGCAGGAGTTCCTGGCCGAGGAGTACGGCCTGCAAATGGACGCCGAGGAAATCCGCCCGCGCGTCATGGACATCCTCTTTGGCGTGCCGGACGCGGAGGGTGACGGATTTGCCCCGATGTCGGGCGAGTACACATTCCTGTTCCAGACGGCCACGCGGGTGGAGGGCGACGGCATCGGGTCCGTGGAACTGGTGGCCGGCGGGGACGCCTTTGGCCGCATGGGCACGGACAGCATTGGCCGCGACCTGGCCCAGGGGTTGCTGTACGGTTTGCCCACCGCCCTGGTGATTGGCGTCGTGGTGGCACTCCTGTCCACCTCCATCGGCACCGTCCTGGGCATGGCGTCCGGCTACCTGGGCGGAGCCGCCGACACGGTGATTCAGCGGCTCTCGGACATTGTGGCCAACATCCCCGTCCTGCCCCTGCTGATCTTCCTCCTGTTCATCATCGGACCCAACCTGACCGTTATCATCGGTATTCTGATTGCCTTCAGTTGGCCGGGCCTGGCCATCCAGGTGCGGGTCATGGTGCTGCACATGCGCTCGAGCCAGTTGATTGAAGCCGTGCAAAGCCTGGGGTCTTCGCGCTGGCGGGTCATGTACCGCCACATCCTGCCGCAAATCATGCCGTACTTCCTGGCCCAGATTATCTTCACCGCGCCGTCGGCCATCCTGGCCGAGGCGGGTCTCAGTTTCCTGGGTCTGGGGGATCCGTCGATCCCCACCTGGGGCCAGATTCTGGAGGCGGGCTTCCGCACCGGCGGGGTCTATGTCGGCTACTGGTGGTGGATTGTGCCCCCCGGTCTCCTGATTGTGCTGGTGGCCTCCACGTTCATGTTGTTGTCGTTGGCCATCGAGCCGGTGGTCAACCCCCGCCTGCGCCAAACCCGACGAGCCGATTGACGATGGCCTCCGTCCTGCAGGTTCGCGACCTGTATCTCCACTACGCCGATCCGGCCGGCACGGTCAAGGCTGTGGACGGGGTGTCGTTCGAACTGGGCGAGCCGGGCACGGCCCTGGGGTTCGTCGGCGAGTCCGGGTGCGGCAAGTCCAGCGCGGCCAACGCCATGCTGCGCATGCTGCCCGGCAATACGGCCCGGTATGAAGGGGAGGTGTGGCTGGACGACGTCTGCGTGTCGGCCCTGGATGCCGAGGAGTTTCGGCGCACCGTGCGCTGGCGGCAGATGGCCCTGGTGCCCCAAGGGGCCCAGAACAGCCTCAATCCCGTCATGCGCGTGGGCAAGTGGCTGACGGAACCGGTGCGCCAGTCGCGATCCTCCGACATCGCACCGGATGCCCTGGAACGGCGGGCCCGCGGCCTGCTGGAACGCGTGGGCCTCCCGGCCGGCGCCTGGAACCTTTATCCGCACGAACTGTCGGGCGGCATGAAGCAGAGGGTGATGATCGCCGGAGCCTTGATCTTTTCGCCGCGCCTGTTGATCATGGACGAGCCGACGTCCGCCCTGGATGTCAGTGTGCAGGCGCAGATCATGAACCTGCTCAAGGATCTGAAGGCAGAGGGACTCTCCATCCTGTTCATCACCCACGACATTGCGCTGGCGAGCGACATCTGCGACCGTCTGGCGGTCGTCTACGCCGGACGGATTGCCGAGATTGGCAGTTCGGAACAAATTCTGGGGCAGCCGGCCCATCCGTACACGCGCCGGCTGCTGGGCAGCATTCCGCGCCTGCACGACGAAGCCCTGCCGGAGTTCATTCCGGGTGCGCCTCCCGACCTGCGCAGGCTGCCCGGCGGCTGTCGTTTTCATCCCCGGTGCGATGTGCCGTTGACGGTGTGTCCCGAGCGGGTGCCCGTGCGCCTGAAGGCGGAATCGGGCCAGGACGTTTGGTGCTGGCTGCATGATCGGACCGTGAACCAAGTGCCCCTGGAGGTCAGCAGTGAGTGACAGGCAACCGGTCGACGTTTCGTGCATTGAACTGCACCACATCCGTCTTCCCTACGTACACCCCTTTGAGACCAGCTTCCGGCGCGAGACCCACCGCGAATCCATCCTGGTTGCGGTCCGCAGCGGGGATCTGACCGGATGGGGGGAGTGCGTGGCCGGATCCGGACCGTGGTATTCGGCGGAAACCATGGGCACCGCCCTGCACGTGATGGCCGGCTACCTGGTGCCGCGGTTGCTGGAGGCCGGTTCGATGGCCGCGCGCGATTGCGAACGGCTGTTTGCCCCCGTGCGGGGCCATCCCATGGCCAAGGCGGCCCTGGAGAATGCGGTCTGGGATCTGGAGGCGCAACAGGCCGGACAATCGCTGCAAGCCGTCTTGGGCGGCCGCGGGGACCGGGTGGCGGTCGGTGTATCCCAGGGCATCGAGCCGTCGATTCCCCAACTGCTGGACCGCGTGGCGGCCTGGGTCGACGACGGGTATGCCAGGGTGAAGCTCAAGATTAAGCCGGGCTGGGATGTCGAGCCGGTGGAGGCGGTACGGGACCGCTGGCCGGATCTGGCCCTGCAGGTGGATGCCAACTCCGCCTATGTTCCGGGCGACACTGCTTCCCTTAAGGACCTTGACCACTTGGGCTTGTTGCTGATCGAGCAGCCCTTCCACCACGACGACATCGTGGATCACGCCGCCTTGCAGGCCGAGATGCAGACGCCCATCTGCCTCGACGAGAGCATTCACTCGCCGCTGCATGCCGAGTGGGCCCTGAAAATCGGGGCCTGCCGCAACATGAACATCAAGGTGGGGCGGGTCGGCGGCCTGAGCGCCGCCCTGCGCGTCCACGACCTGTGCCGGGAGGCCGGCGTCCCAGTCTGGTGCGGGGGCATGCTGGAGACCAACGTGGGCCGGGCCGGGAACCTGGCCCTGGCTTCCCTTCCCAACTTCACACTGCCCGGCGACATCTCCGCCTCCCGCCGCTACTACCACGAGGACGTGGCGGTCCCGGACTTCGAGCTCAACTCGGACTCGACCGTATCGGTTCCGCAGGCACCGGGCCTGGGTGTGGCAGTGGACCGGGCGCGGCTGGCGGCGGTCACACTCCATGCGGAGACCTTCCGCACGGCGCAATGAAGGGGTTGTCCGGCCTCACGGTTGCGGTATGCCGTTCGGAACTCATTTGACAAAGGGGGGGGGGAAACGACAATCGGGCTACCAATCCAGTTTCGTCATAACACCACTCGTCGTCGCCGGCAGCGAATCTGTTCGGCTAACCCCTGGGACCGGGTTGGTGTTGCAATCTGTCAATAATTCGGGAGGACCTGGATTATGACTATCTTCAAGACAGGATTGTTAGCAGCTTTGCTCCTTGCGCTCTTGGCAGTGGCTGCCTGTGGTGTCCCTGCCGAACCTGCAGCCGACGCTTCGGCGGAGGATGCGGAGGACATGATGGAGGAACCGGCCGGCAACCCCTTGGAGTCGCCGGTGTTGTGGGACCGCGTGGCGTCGGGTGAGTTGCCCCCGCTGGAAGACCGCCTCCCGAACGAACCCTTCGTCGTGGGTCCCGGTGTCCTCTTGCCGGAGGGGCACGTTGCCTGGCAACCCGGCAACTTCGGCGGCACTCTGCGTACACTGCATTACCGTCCGCTTTGGAATCCAGACGTGTTCATAGGCGTGAACGAATCGCTGCTGTCCGCGCCCGGGCTGGGTGTCCAGGACATCCGCGGCAACGTGCTGAAGTCCTTTGAGGTTTCCAACAGCAACCAGACTTTCGTTTTCCACATGCGCGAAGGCCTGAAATGGTCGGACGGTTCCCCGGTAACTGCTGAAGACGTTCGGTTTGTGGTCGAGGACGTATACGGTAATGAATCCCTCACCCCAAACTACCCCCGGAAGTTCCGCACCAGGAACGATTCCACGGGCACGCCGATGACGTTCAAGCAGATCGACGACTACACCTTCCAGGTGGACTTCGATGGCTCCTACGGTGGGTTCCTGCGCACCTTGACGATCGAATCCTGGCCTGGGTGGTCGGAACTGGTGCGGCCCTCCAACTACCTCAAGCAATTCCACGTGGACTATCTTGAAAACGGGATCGAGGATTTGCGTGAAGAACTTGACGAGATGAACCTCACCGACGAGTGGAACCAGGTCTTCGCCGCCAACAACTGTCGCAGCAGGGACATACACAAAAAGCAGTGCCTGGTTGGCAATTCTCCGGTCGTTTCCCCATGGCAGCGCGTGGAAGTGGGCGATCCGGGCGTTGTGGTCTTTGAGCGCAATCCCTACTACTTCAAGGTCGACACAGAAGGCAAGCAGCTGCCTTACATCGACAAGCTGGTCACCAAGCTGGTCGAGGACGTGGAAATGGTCAATACCGCCATCCTGACCGGTGAAGCCGACTTCATGCGTGAAAGCACGGGCCTGGTCAAGATTCCGCTCTATGTAGAGCACGGACCGGCGGGCGGCTTCCGGCACCAGTTGTTGGATATGCACGTCAATTCCACCGTACTCATTATCAACCTGACCTATGGTGCCGAGGCCGATCCACTGGCTGAACAGTTCAGGGATGTCGTCTCCAACATTGAGTTCCGCCAGGCGGTCAGCCTGGCCTTGGACCGCGATGAAATGATCGAGACCCTGTACTACGGGTTTGCCTCCAAACCGCTTGTAACGGTGGGGGCAGACCTGTCAACCCGGGATGTTGATCGAGCCAACGCGCTGCTCGACTCCATCGGTCTTGACGCCCGCGACAATGATGGTTTCCGCCAGTATCCATCCGGTGAGACCTTTGAACTCCTGATTGAGCACGGAGCGCACGCTCCCGACATAGCGCCGGCCTCGGAATTGATGGCCGAGTACCTGGGCGACATCGGCATCAAAGCCCTTGTCAAGCAAATCGATCCATCGCTCTGGGGTCAACGCCTTAACAACAACGAACTGCAGGCAAGTGTGCTCTGGTCTCACGACCAGTGCTGCGACGACGAATCGACCGGTGGGCTCTTTGGGGTTTACGGTGCCGGAAAGGCTTGGGGCCTGTACATGAATTCCGCTGAAGAGAATCGGGATCCCAACTGGGAGCCACCTCAGTGGGTCAAAGAGGCCTTTGCACGTGACGTTGCTCGCTGGGGTGCTGTCCCTGGCAGCGATGAGCACAACCAACTCAAGGAGGATGGCTACGCTTGGCATCGGCAATACCTGCCGGTCGTTACGGTTGTTGAAAACGTGAAGTACCCGATGATCGTCTCCGTCAACATGGCCAACGTGGCGACCGAGGGTTTCGCCATTGCCCAGAACTTCGCCATGGAACAGCTCTACTACCTCAACCCCGAAGAGAACGAGTAGTAAGGTTTGAGTTCAGGCTCCGAGGATCGTTGATTGGTCTGTCGGTGCCCTACGGGGCGCCGACAGGCCGCCCCACCACATGTGCCGGGAGGCCGGCGTGCCGGTCCGGTACGGGGGCATGCTGGAGACCAACGGGGGCCGGGCCACCAATCTGACCTTGGCCTCGCCGCCCAACTGCGCGCTGCCCGGCGACATCTCCGCCTCCTGCCGCTACTACCACGAGGACGTGGCATTTCCGAACTTCGAACTCAACTCGGACTCGACCGTATCGGTTCCGCAGGCACCGGGCCTGGGGGTGGCAGTGGACCGGGCGCGGATGGCAGCGGTCGCACTCCATGCGGAGACCTTCCGGACACCGAACTGACGGTGTCGGCCGGCCTCGTGGCTGGCACCGTTCCGGCCGGGTCCCATCTTTTGCGCGGAGGGCGGGACAACCCTACAATGGGTCTACCGATCCCGTTTCGTCATAGCACCACTTGTCGTTGCCGGCAGTGACTTCGTTCGGCCAGTCCCTTGGCCCGGATCGGTGCGTTGCAATCCCAACATTCATCCAGGAGAACCTTGAATGAAGACTCTCTTCAAGGCAGGGCTGTTGGCAGCCTTGCTCCTCGCGCTGCTGGCGGTGGCTGCCTGCGGCGCTCCTGCCGGACCTGCGGCCGAAGCCCCGGCCGCGGACTCGATGGCCGCAGAGGAAACGATGGCGGAACCGGGCGGCAACCCCCTGGAGTCGCCGATACTGTGGGACCGCGTGGCGTCGGGCGAACTGCCCCCGCTGGAAGATCGCCTACCGAACGAACCGTTCGTTGTGGGCCCCGGCGTCCTGCTGCCGGAGGATCATGTTGACTGGCAGTCCGGCAACTTTGGCGGCACCCTGCGCACCCTGCATTTCCGCCCGGATTGGAATCCGGACACCTTCGTCGGCATGAACGAGCCCCTGCTCTCCGCGCCCGGCCTGGGTGTGCAGGGCATCCGCGGCAATGTGCTGAAGAGCTACGACGTCTCCAACAACAACCAGACTTTCGTCTTCCACATGCGCGAGGGCTTGAAGTGGTCCGACGGCTCCCTGGTCACGGCCGAGGATGCCCGGTTTGTGGCCGAGGACATCTACGGCAACGACTTCCTCACCCCCACCTTCCCCAGGCGTTTTCGTACGCGGAACGATCCCACCGGCACGCCGATGACGTTCCAGATGATCGACGACTACACCTTCCAGGTGGACTTCGATGCCCCTTACGGCGGGTTCCTGCGCGCCTTGACCATCGAGACCTGGAATGGCTGGACGGAATTGGTACGGCCTTCGGCCTACCTGAAGCAGTTCCACGTGGACTATCTCGACAACGGAATCGAGGATCTGCGCGACCAGCTTAACGAGATGAATCTCTCTGACGAGTGGAACCAGGTCTTCACGGCCAATGACTGTGTCAACTGGCATGTCAACCGGGAGAAGTGCATGGTCGGACGCTCTCCGGTCATCACTCCCTGGCAGCGCGTGGAAGCAGCGGAGCCGGGCCTCCTGGTCTTCGAGCGCAACCCGTACTACTACAAGGTTGACACCGAAGGCAAGCAGCTGCCCTACATCGACAAGATGGTTTCCAAGCTGGTCGAGGACGTGGAGATGGTCAACACCGGCATCCTGACCGGCGAGGCCGACTTCATGCGCGAAAGCACCGGCCTGGTCAAGATTCCGCTGTACGTCGAGAACGGCCCGGCGGGCGGCTACCGCCACCAGCTGCTGGACATGCATGTCGACTCCAGTTCCGTCTGGATCAACCAAACCTACAACGCCGAGGCCGATCCCCTGGCCGCGGAGTTCCGGGAAGTCGTCTCCAACATCGAGTTCCGGCAGGCCGTCAGTCTGGCCGTGAACCGCGACGAGATGATCGAGACGCTGTACTACGGCTACGCCACCAAGCCGCTCGACACGGTTGGCGCCGATCTGTCCACCCGGGATCTGGACCGTGCCAACGCACTCCTCGATTCCATCGGGCTGGACGGCCGCGATGACGAGGGCTTCCGGACCTATCCGTCCGGTGAAACCTTCGAATTGCTCATCGAGCATGGTGCCCACGCTCCTGATCTGGAGCCGGCATCCGAACTGGTCGGCGAGTACCTTGGCGATGTCGGCATCAAGGCCCTGGTCAAGAAACTGGATCCGGCCCTGTGGGGCCAGCGCCGCAACAACAATGAACTGCAGGCCACGGTCTTCTGGGCCCATGACCAGGGCTGGGACAACAACTGGACCAGCGACACAATTCAGCGTGCAGGCTACGCCTGGTGGCAGTACATGACCGCCGACGAGGAGAACCGCGATCCCACCTGGGAGCCGCCGCAGTGGGTCCAGGATGCCTATGCGCTTGACATTGCACGCTGGGGTTCCGTGTCCGGCGGCGACGAGTACAATGAGTTCAAGGAGCAGGGCAATGCCTGGCACCGGGAAAACCTTCCCGAGATTACGATCGTGGAGAATGTAAAGTACCCGCTGATCGTCTCTCTCAACATGGCCAATGTGGCGACCGAAGGGTTTGCCATTGCCCAGAACTTCGCCATGGAGCAGCTGTACTACCTCAACCCCGAGGAGAACCAGTAGTTCCTGAACCACAGGAATTGTTGAAGGCAGCCGGTCGGCGTCCCGCGGGATGCCGACCGGCTGCCCTAGACCCAGACCTATCGCCTGGAACCCGACCCGATGGTTGCCTACATAGTGCGGCGCAGCGTCATGCTGATTCCGATCCTGTTGCTGATCTCGCTGGTGTCGTTCGCGATCATCGAGCTGCCGCCGGGCGATTGGGTCACCTACCAGATCGAGAACCTGCGCGCCTCCGGCATCGAGCTCAACGAGGACGAGGCGGAGCGGCTGGTCAAGATGTACGGCTTCGACCAGCCGGCCTGGAAGCGCTACGTCAGATGGATGCGGGGCATCCTGTTCAAGTTCAACTTCGGCTGGTCGTTCCAATGGGGCAAGACCGTCAACGAACTGCTCGGTGAACGCCTGCCCTTGACCCTGGTGATTTCCATCTCGGCGCTGATCGTGTCCTGGGTCATCGCCATTCCGATCGGGATCTATTCCGCCACCCACCAGTACTCGGTGCTGGACTACATCTTCACCTTCTTCGGCTTCCTGGGATTGACCATCCCAACGTTCCTGCTGGCCATGGTGTTGGCCTGGTACATCTTCAAGCTCACCGAGTTCGCGCCTCTGGGCCTGTTCTCCATCGAGTACATGGACGAACCCATGTCGATGGAGAAGTTCATCGACATGCTCAAGCATCTGGTGTTGCCGCTTATCATCATTGGGCTGAACGGCACCGGGGCTCTGATTCGGGTCATGCGCGGCAACCTCCTGGACGAACTCAAGAAGCAATATGTCATTACCGCCCGCGCCAAGGGCGTTAACGAGATGCAGCTTCTGTTCAAGTATCCGGTGCGCATGTCCATGAATCCGGTCATCAGCACGATCGGCTGGATTCTGCCGGGCATCTTCTCCGGCGAGGTGCTGGTGTCCCTGGTGTTGGGCCTTCAGACCACCGGGCCGCTCCTGCTGCGGGCCGTGCTGGCCCAGGACATGTTCCTGGCCGGCAGCATTGTCATGATTCTGTCGGTGCTGACGGTCGTGGGCACATTGCTGTCGGACATCCTGCTGGCGGCGCTGGATCCACGCATTCGCTACAGCGCGGCCGCGGCCCGCTGACACATTCGGAATCCGCCATGACTGCTTCCACAGAAGTCTTTGAGGAAGTCCTGGTTGCCGACCAGGCGGAGCAGGACGATCGGTTTTACTACGCCAGCCAGTGGTCGCTGATCTGGTGGCGTTTCCGCCGGCACC
>DAOUIC010000423.1:0-8830 GCA_034428255.1 Anaerolineales bacterium | reverse complement strand
TGAAGCGGAGTCAGGCCTGCATCGTTTTGGATGCTAATGTCGATACTCCCAAGTCTATCCCCAATCTCGAGCATCGATTCGACCAACTGCGCATTGTCTAATTCAACCGCATGGGCGAGAGCCGTCCATTGAGTATTGTCTTTGATGTTGGGGTCAATGCGGGGTTCGAACATCAGAAATTCCAAGATGCTCGGACGATCGTGGAGGACGGCGAAGTGCAGAGGTGTGTGGCCCTCGGCAGCCTGAGCGTTTAGATTGGCACCCTGGTCGCGCAGTACTACGACTGAATTATAATTGCCGACAATAATCGCATAGTGCAGAGCCGTAATGTTCCGGGTCTTGGCGTCGCCACCAATGTCGCAGCGCAGTTCTGTGTCACGCTCATAACGATCAAGTATTCCGAACAACGCATCCTTATCCTGGCGTGCCGCAAAATGCACAGCCGTCAGCCGGCCAGAGCTGGTGTTGTGCAGGAAAGAAGGGAAATCGCGTACTCTGAGCATCTCCCGAATCAAATGTTGATTGCCGTCCTGAATCAGATCAAAGAGCTGATCCCTGTCTTCTGCACTCCAAGAGGACTGATCAGGTCCTGTTTGGCCCTCAGTGAGGAACTTTAAACTCGCATCCTCAAAATTGCTGTTGCTGCCGTCTGCGAGAGCTTGTATTTCAATGCGGTACACGGTTGACGATTTGAGGCCCTTTATGGTGGCACTGGTAGCTCTTGCTCCCACGTCCGGGCCGGTGCTGAAGGCATCGTAATCACTTTCATCCAGGCCCCAGACCTCTTCTCGGTAGCGCAACCTGTAACCCTTTATGGTGAGCCCCTGCCCGTAGGGATCAAGAGACCAATAGACCGTGATGGTCGATGTGGTCGCAGTGGTTTTATCTTCCTTCAAGAGGGGAGCGAAAGCCACCTCTTTCCTGTCACGCACCTCATAGATGAAATCGACCGCATTGGAGAGTTCTCTTTCGCCCGTACCGCTCGTGACCGTCAGCTGTATCTCGTAGAGGTTGTCCCTGTTGTGATCATGCGGGTCGTCGTAGTCCGGGACTTCATGGAAGGTCAGAATAATGCTTTTCGAACCGTGGACACGATACAGGTATAGCAAATTGGCATCATCGCCGCCTGTGATCTCAAACCGGAATTCCGTGTCCTCATCGTCGGGATCAAAACCGCTGACGGTCGCGTTGTCCAGGTTTTCATAATTCGAGATTCTCTCGACCTTCCGGGCGCCGCTGCCCGGTTGGTAGAGGACCAGGTATGGTGGTGAGTTCGTCGCATCGCCTACAGACGCAGGCGTAGTGTCCGCTACAGGGGCAGGGGTTGGTGGCGCGACTGTGGGCTGGGGCGGAGGAGCGGGGAAGTCGCGGGTTATCGGCAGCCTGCTGGCGTCGCCGTCCACCAGTGGGGCGTATATCCAGTGCTCGCCCACCAGTTCGAGCCACTGCGCGTCCTCGGTGCGCCCAATCGGTTGCACTGAATCACCAGCTTGCCGACCGTCCACAATCTGATAGTTGGTGCCGGGGCCACCGCGCACATTGGCATTCGACCTAACCGTGTAGGCGTTCGCATCGGGCGCCGGCACCGGCGTGTTGGCAACTTGAACGGACGCAGGCGTGGATGTGGGCGAGACCGTCGTCACAGTTACGGCGGTTGGTGTCCAGGTCGGGACAGGGACCGGTGCTTTAACTTCCGGTTGACTCACCGACATCGTAGTGTCTGCTGTGTCGGGCCTGTTTGTGCTCTGAACATAAACGACTAGCAGGGCGGCTACGGCGAGGATCGCCAGGCCCGCGTATACAATCAGCTGGGACCTCGTCTCGTTCATCCAAGTTCCCCCACTGACGTGGAATCGTCCGCGCCCAGGTTGGCATCTCGAAGTGCGGCAAGCATTTCAGGCACGATGTTCGTCGATTCGGTAGTCATCCAGCCTAACAGATTGCCGTGAGGCGAATTCGCTTCTTGTCTTTTCACTTGCCTGAGGGCCGGACATTCCGGAACCATGTTTGAGGCTTCCGGCAACCATTCCTCACTATTGCCTCAGCTCCTTGTGCTGCATGAGAGGGCCTGAATTCGAGGTGGTTTCGAAATGAACGGACAGTGGCACAATTTCATCGGGACCTCCACCCGCTGCCAACTGCTTCCTCGCCATCCCGGTCCGGCACCCGTGTTCCGGCCACCTCTTCCCGCACAACACCGTTCGCCACAAGGATGTTCAAGACCATGCACGGTCTCATGATGTCCATGCCCATGACGATTGGCAGCATTCTGGAGCATGCGCAACGCATCTTCGGATCGAAGCTCGTTGTCACGCGGCAGCCCGACCGCTCCCTCCATGTCATGACCTACCGGGACCTGCACACGCGGGTCAAGAAGCTGGCCAATGCCTTGACGGCCCTCGGTATCCAACCAGGTGACCGGGTGGGCACGTTGGGTTGGAATCACCATCAGCATGTGGAGGCCTACTTCGGCATACCGGAGATGGGCGGCGTCATCCACACCCTCAACATCCGACTGTCTTCGGACCAGCTGGCCTACATCATCAACCACGCCGAGGACCGCGCCATTCTGGTGGATTGCTCGCAGATACCGCTGTTGGAAGACATCAAGGACCGGATCCGCGGGGTCGAACACTTCATCATCTGGTCCGGCGCGGACCAGGTCGCCTGCAACCTGCCCGGCACGATTCACCGGTATGAAGATCTATTGGGCGAGGCCGACGCGTCCCATGAGTGTCCTGTCCGGGATGAACGGGCGGCCATGGGCCTGTGCTACACAAGCGGCACCACGGGACACCCCAAGGGCGTCCTCTACTCCCATCGTTCCATGTACCTCCATACCATGGGCGTCAACCAAGCCAACGCATTCGGCTTGACGGAACGGGACAGCGTGCTGGCCGTGGTGCCCCAGTTTCACGCCATGTGTTGGGGATTGCCGTACGGTGCCGCGTTGGCCGGTGCCAATCTGGTAATGCCGGGCCCGTTTCTGGATGCCGCCTCGTTGGCCGAATTGCTGCACGACCGGCGGATCACGGTCGCAGCCGGGGTCCCGACCATCTGGAATTCCCTGTACCACGAGTTGAAGCGCAATCCGGTGGATATCTCCTCCATCAGGGCTCTCATCGTGGGTGGATCGGCCATGCCCCGTCCGTTGATTCAAGTCTATGAACAGGAATTGGGCGTCAATGTCATGCATGCCTGGGGCATGACCGAAACCTCACCCATTGGGTCCGTGTGTGTGCCGCTGGCCCGACACCGGAACCTGGAGCCGGAGGCGGCATGGGATGTCAAAGCCCGCCAGGGACCGCCCGTGGCCGGCATCGCCCTGCGCATTGCACGGGATGAAGAGGAGCAGCCTTGGGACGATCGCGCCACCGGCGAAATCCAGGTCAAGGGGCACTGGGTGGCATCGCAGTACTACCGAACCGAAAACCAGGCCGAGCACTTCACGCCCGGCGGCTGGTTCCGCACGGGGGACATCGCCGCCATCAATTCCGACGGGTACATCCGGATTACGGATCGCACCAAGGACCTAATCAAAAGCGGAGGCGAATGGATCTCCTCGGTGGAACTGGAGAACACGCTCTTGTCGCACACCAACATTCGAGAGACGGCATTCGTCGCCCTACCCGACGAGAAATGGGGGGAGCGCCCGTTGGCGGTCATCGTGCCGCATGGTCGGGACGAAGGCATCTCACTGCAGGAGGTACGCCAACATCTGGCACCAAAATTTCCCCGCTTCTGGTTGCCGGACGCAATGGCCCTGGTATCGGAAATTCCCAAGACCAGTGTGGGCAAGTTCGATAAGAAGGTCATCCGACAACAGATCCTGAACGGAGAACTTGAAATCGTTCGGGAGTAGCTTGGTTGCGCAGCAGGACGACAACAGCCACCGGCCGCGAACTCGGAAACGTACCAGACCAACTCGGCTGTGCGGCAAACCGCAAAATGGGCTACAATTACAGAAGTGGCCTCGTTGCCCTGCACGCAGAACCTTGGACGCGCCTCAGGAGGAGAGAACGTCACCATGCAGAAGTGGACCAAACCCGTATTGGTGAAGCTGGACATCGCCGAGACCCTTAGGGGTTCGGGACCTTGTCCGGACGGTGATGGCGGCTCTGAGGCCATGTAACACTGACGAGACAAACGGCTGGCCGTCATCAACGGCCGGCAGAGACAGCCCCGGGTATCCGGGGCTGTCTTGATTCCCGGCCCTTGTCAGCAATCCGCCACCCGGGGCAATGAAGCAACTGTGGCCCGCAGCAGGCTCCAAACACCCATGTAGAATCAACTTGGCCTCCGCCCCGGCGGCCGGATCTCCTCCCCACCTTCCCCATTCGGATCTCCAAGCGTCATGCAGCACCCGCCGACCAACAAACCCAATATCATCCACATCATGGCCGACGACATGGGCTGGGGGGATGTCGGCTGCTACCACCCGGATTCCCGCATCCCAACCCCCAACATGGACCGCGTGGCGCGCGAGGGCATGCGGTTCACCGACGCCCATTCACCCTCCGCCGTCTGCACCCCAACCCGGTATGGTGTCCTGACCGGCCGCTTCTGCTGGCGCTCGCACCTCCGCAGCAATGTCATCTACGGCTACGAGCCTCCCCTGATCGAGCCCACCCGGCGGACCGTGGCCCGTCTGCTTGGGGAGGCCGGCTACCACACGGCCGCCATCGGCAAGTGGCACCTTGGTTTGGGTTTCACCCCGCGCCCGGGCATTTTCTTCGATTTCAACCGCGCCCTGCCCTGGACCAACGCCACCCGCGAGATGGAGGAACTGGTCGACTTCACCCAGCCGCTCATCGGCGGACCCACTGCCCTGGGCTTCGAATACTTCTTCGGCGCGTCCGGCTGCCCCACCTGCCAGCCGCCCTACGGGTTCATCGAAAACGAGCACTTCGTGGATCTGCCGTCCGAATACCACGAAGTCCCCGTCTTTACCAGCCGCCCCGGCATGATGGTGCCCGGCTGGCAGCACAAGGACGCCGATCCCCGCATCGCGGCGGAGGCAGTCCGCTACATCCGGGAGCAGGCCACAGCCGACGAGCCCTTCTTCCTCTACCTCAACTCCGACGCACCCCACGAACCGTGCACGCGCGCGGACGTGCCGGAGTTCGCCCGAGACCAGTCCGGGGCCGGCCCGCGCGGCGACTTGGTCTGGCTGTTCGACTGGATGGTGGGCCAGGTCCTGGATGTGCTGGACGAGACGGGCCAGGCCGACAACACCCTGGTCCTGGTCACCAGCGACAACGGCGCCCTGCCGGGGGATCGGCAACCCGACGGAACCGGCATGGCGGCCTACAACACCTACGGACACCGCTCCTCGGCGGACTGGCGGGGCTACAAGGCACACATCTGGGAAGGTGGCCACCGGGAACCGCTGCTGGCGCGCTGGCCCGGCCAAGTGCAGGCCGGATCCGTCAGCAACGCCCTGGTCTCGCTGGTGGACTTCATGGCCACCTGCGCCGACATTACCGGCCGGCCGCTGGACAACCTGTGTGCCGAGGACAGCGTCTCCTTCCTGCCCGTCCTGCGCGATCCGGATGCATCCGTGCGCACCGATCTGATTCACCACTCGCAAACGGGTGTCTTCTCACTCCGCTCCGGCGACTGGAAGGCCATCTTCGAGACGGAAGGATCCGGAGGCTGGGCCCCTCCGACCGGCACGCCGCCGGAGCCCCTCGCCCCGGGCCAGCTGTACAACATGCGCGAGGATCCGGGCGAAACCCGCAACCTCTGGGATGAACGTTCCGATGTCCGCGGCGAACTGGCCACGCGCCTGGTGCAGTACCGCCAGGCCGGCTGTACCGTGCAGCGCGACGCCCCCGCCTGAACCACACCAGTCAGCCAAAGGCAAACGGCATGTTTGATACCAGTTGGGATTCGCTGCGCACCTATGGGATTCCGGACTGGTTCCGGGATGCCAAGCTCGGCATCTTCATCCACTGGGGGGTCTATTCGGTGCCCGCCTGGGACAACGAGTGGTATCCCCGGTTCATGTATCGGGACGAAATGTCCCGCAAAGGCCAGAACTACTACCGGCATCATTGCGATACTTGGAGCCATCCGGGCACGTTCGGCTACAAGGACTTCATCCCCATGTTCAAGGCCGAGCACTGGGATCCGGAGCAGTGGGTGGACCTGTTCCAGGCCGCCGGGGCGCGCTACGTGGTTCCGGTCGGCGAGCACCACGACGGCTTCCCCATGTACAAGTCGCAGTACACGAAGTGGAATGCAGCCGACATGGGCCCCCGGCGGGACGTGGTAGCGGAACTGGAAAGGATTGTGCGGCGGCGCAACCTGAAGTTCGGAGTCTCCTCCCACCGGGCCTTCAATTGGCGCTACTACACCTACCAGGATGACTTCGACACGTCCGATCCCGCCAATGCCGGCCTCTACTCCCCGGCCCACCCGGAGGACGAGCCGACTCCCAAAGAGTGGATTGAGGACTGGTACCGGCGCACGCAGGAGATGATCGACCGCTTCGAGCCGGATGTGCTCTGGTTCGACTTCGGCTGGCACGCCGACGAGTTTGCCGACTGGCGCCCGCAGGTCCTGGCCTACTACTACAACCAGTCTCGCAAGTGGGGCCGGGATGTGGTCCTGCAGTACAAGGACAAGTTCCCGCCCGGGGTCGCCTGCTACGACATCGAGCGCGGCAAGCTGGACGACATCCGGGAAGAGTACTGGCAGACGGACACGGCCGTGTCCTACAAGTCCTGGAGCCACATTGAGAACGACGAATTCAAGACCGCGACCACGCTGGTCCACGACCTCGTCGACATCGTGAGCAAGAACGGCAACCTGCTGCTCAACGTCGGTCCGCGGGCGGACGGCGTCATCCCCGACGAAGCCGCGGGCCTGCTGCGCGATCTGGGCGCCTGGCTCAATGTGAACGGCGAAGCCATCTACGGCACCCGGCACTGGCAAACGTTCGGCGAAGGTCCGACCCAGGTCACCACCGGCCACCTGACCGAACGGGAGAACGCCGGCATGACCGCCCAGGACATTCGCTTCACAACCACCAAGGACGCCCTGTATGCCATCCTGCTGGGCTGGTCCGGCAACACGGCCAGGGTCAAGTCCGTCACCCCGGAACGGCTGGACCCGGCGCGTGTCGCCGACATTTCGCTGCTGGGCGGCCCCGGCAATTTGGACTGGACGATGACTGAGGAGGGCCTGACGGTTCAGTTGCCGGACTCACCAATCGGGGAGCATGCCCACAGCCTGAAACTCTCCCTCAAGCCCAACTGACTTCCTGCTGCGACCGCCACGGCTGCCGGTCCCGGTGGTGAAGCAACACGGGTTGGGCCCCATGGCCCCTGCCGTACTGTCTGACCGGCCTGCCGCACCCGGCAGCCATACCTGCCCCGGTCCATGCCGGTATTTGCAAGTGCAAGGAGCTCGAACATGCCCGTTACGACCTTGACTTTCGATCTGTTCGGCACGATTTTGGACTTGGGCTCCAGCCTGAAACCCCATATCGGGGACATGTTGGCCGCGCAGGACACGGCTGTCACGACCGCAGAATTCTGGGACCGGCAGCGTGCCCGACAGCGATTGGAACAGTTTCAGGATTCCCTGATGCTGCAGGGACATGGCGGCTACCTGGAAACGGTCCGGCGCGCATATCTGCACACGTTGCGCAGCTTTGGCCTGGATCATGTCGCGCAGGACGGGGACCAGGTGGATGCCTTCATGGCGCAGTGGCAGGGGTTGCGTCCCTTCCCCGACGTCCTGCCCGCCCTGCCAATCCTGCATCGAAGCTTCCGGCTGGTGGTCCTGTCCAACGGCGATCCGGCCTTCCTGGAACACCTGGTAACGCATCAGGTGCCCTGGAACTTCGATGATGTGATCTCCGTCTCGGCCGTTGGGATGTTCAAGCCCCACCCCACGGTCTACCAATACGCAGCCCATCGCCTGGGTGCAACCAGCCGGGACCTGTGCATGGTGTCCTCCAACTCGTTTGATGTGGTGGGAGCCGTGGCCTGCGGCTATGCCGGTGCCTATGTGAATCGCTATGGCATGCCCTACGAGGAGACTCCCTTCCGTCCTTCGATGGAGGTAGCGGACTTCTCGGAATTGAACGGTGCCCTACAGGCCTTGCCGCCCCGGTGATCGGTGGAGGACCGGGGAGTGGCCGACAGGGAACAGGTCCGCTTTCCGTTGCGCTTGTCCCGTGTCAAGTTGGAACAGCCTGACGGTGGCAGCTTGCCTTCAGGTGTGACGAACAAGCCCGAACCGTCACAACTGGTCCGAGCCAGGTGCGCTCGATGTCGGACAAGGCCCAACCTGCCGCGAACCGGAGCCCTCAACTGGAATCGGCCAGTTCCGGGAACATCACAGTCAGGTCACGGGATTGCGCCAGTTGCCCAAAGAGATGGTTCTGGTAGATGCTGCTCATGAGAAACCCGAAGGGAAGCGTCACAATCAAGCCAATACCCAAGGCCAGACCACCGACCAGGAAGGCCACCAACGAAATCAGAAAGGAGACCAAACCTGCTATTACGCTAACCAACAGGCACTGTACCCAGTTCCGGGCCACCCAGGCGAGTACATTCCTGAATTTGAAGGCGTCAGCCAGTTCCATGCGCTGGGCAAAGGCAATCGTAATGGCAGGACCAAGGATCCAGCCCGCGACAGTGGACAGCAATGCCGCCAAGTTGCTGCCTGTCGAACTGATGGCTCCCAGGCTGTATGAAAATGTACCGGCAAACGTCCCCAAGCTGTCCATAGCCGGAAGTGTCTCTTGGAGATTCCTAATCGGACTCGCGACTATGGACACAACGATGAAAGGCAATAACCAAACCACAACGGCCAC
>DAOUIC010000422.1:0-1684 GCA_034428255.1 Anaerolineales bacterium | reverse complement strand
GTCGTACTGCGCGATCACGTAGTCCTTGTCGGTGATGCCGGGCGGCATCCACATGCGGAAGAAGTCCCTGAAGGGCTTGAACGCCATCACCGGATCCATGGAGCGGTTTCCCGGGTCCAGTTCGTTGCCGTGGTAGAACGCCCTTTCGTACGGTGCCGGCGGCAGGTAGGGGGCGTGCGGGTCCATGTGCCGGAGGAAGAGAAAGAAGGGCCTGTCGCCCGCCGCCAGGCGTTCCAGCTCGGGTACCGCAACCTCGTTCAGGTTCTGGGCCTTGGGACTGCGTCCCGTGGCCCAGCTGCCCCAGGCCGCATAGTCCAGGTAGGTGTCGAAACCGCGCGCGCTGGGGTTGCCTGTGAACCCGACGCACGTGGTGTCGTATCCGACGGCCCGAAGCATTTCCGGCAGCGTCTTGATGTCCGGTCGCAGACCTCCCCGGTGGCGGAGTGCCACAACCTGCGTTCCAAACGTGTCGCGCCCGGTCAACATTGAACCGTAGGCGGAGGTGGTCGGAATGTGGGCGCTAATGGTGTTCTCAAACAATGCGCCGCTGTCGGCGAACTTGTCCAGGTGCGGAGTGGTTAGGCGTTCGTAGCCGTAGCAGCTCATGTGGTCGGCACGAATGGAATCGATACCCATCAGGATCAGGTTGGGGCGTGGCTGCACTGCGGCCATGGAAACCTCACGGGGCGGGTTGCAGGGGACGGGAACGGCCGGGCTTCGGGAAGCGGGCCCGGCACGGGAATTGTAGGTTACCGGATGGAGGTACGGGAAACGATGGTCGGGTTCCGCCTCCCGCAGTCAGGCCATCGGGAATCCTCAGGTCGATCCATTTGCCAGGTGCCGATGCACACGGGCCGGCAGCCCAGGATCCGTCGCGCGCGGAAACTGCACCGCTTGCGTTGCGGTCCTCCCGCGTGCCGGAAGGGCACGCTCAAAGCCAGCGGTCGAACCAATCGGCGGCGGCTCCCGCGTTGTAGGCGTGGCCGGTCTCGAACTCGGACATGCTGATCCGATCCGAAGCCTCCAGGAGTTCGTAGGCCTTCCTGGTTCGTGCAAACTCCGCTCGGGATGCATCGATCGGGAAAATCGGATCCATAATCCCCTGGATGAACCGGAGCGGTCTCGGGGCAATCAAGGCGGCTAAGTCTCCCATGTCAAGCCGGCCGGCGGACCCGGGCACATAGTTGCATTCGCAGTGCCGGATATCCATGATCGACTCCTTGAAGCTGCAGAAGTAGCATCCCGGCACGGCCACCGCCAGCCGCTCGTCGATGGCTGCCAGCCAGAGTGTCGTCGTGCCGCCGCCGGAGTTGCCGGTGATGCCGATGTCGCCGGACACCGGGTTCTCCATGGTGGCCAGGAAGTCCAGTGCGACCTTGCCGTCGAGGCACCGTTCCCCAACCATGGTGCGCCCCAGCATCTGGTAGAAGAAAGACTGGTGCCGGCACGAGTTGGGAATGTCCTGGACAGGGGTTCCGCTTTGCCGTTCGCCGAAACCCCGCTGTTCCACCGAACACACCAGATAGCCGGCCTCGGCCAACAGCTGGGCGTAGTTGCCGTCGCGCCCCTCGGCCTCTCTCCGCTCCTCCTCCGACGGGTAGTTTCCCAGAATGGTCTGGACGGACGGGTTGTGCCCGTGGAAGACCAGCAGCGTGCCCCGGGGACTGGAACCGGTGGGTTGCAA
>DAOUIC010000421.1:0-3281 GCA_034428255.1 Anaerolineales bacterium | reverse complement strand
GAAAGGAATCCCAGTGCGTCAGAAACGAGAAGATGGCGACCGTGGCGAGGGCGGGCCGGGAAAGGGGCAAAATGATGCTCCAGAGAATGCGCAGGGAGTGGGCACCGTCCAACCGCGCGGACTGATCCAGATCCAAGGGGATGGTCAGAAAGAACTGCCGCATCAGGAAGATGAAGAACGGCCCCGCGCCGAAGTAGAAGGGCACGATCAAGGGCTTGTAGGAATCCAGCCAGCCCAGTTCCCGGAAGATCAGGAACTGGGGAATCAGCAGGACCTCGAAAGGCAGGATCATGGTGCTCAGCACCACCATGAAGAGGAAGTCGCGGGTCGGGAAGCGAAACCGCGCAAAGCCGTAGGCCACCAGGGTCGTGGACAGAAGCTGGCCCAAGACCGCGGCTCCGGTGACAACGACGCTGTTCCTGGCAAATTGGGCGAATGGCACCTGGATCCAGACTTCCCGCCAGTTTTGCCACTGCATTTCCCTGGGCCACAGCAGCGGCGGGAACACATAGATTTCGGTGGGATGCTTGAAGGCACTGCCCACGGTCCACAGAAAGGGCCCCATGAACAAGGCCCCCAGCAGGAGGACCGGCACGTAGAGCAGGTACGGGTGTCTGCGGGCGGACATCAGACGGTTGGCAACAGTGAAACTTCAGCTTTGTTCGCCGGCATAAAAGACCCAGTGACGCGAGGCACGTACCTGCAGGTAGGTGAAGGCGATGAGAATGATGAAGAAGATCCAGGCCAGGGCGGAGGCGTAACCCATGTTGAAGTACTTGAAGGCCTGGGTGTACAGGTGGAGAATGTAGAACCACGTGGCATAGGCGGGGCCTCCTTCCGTGGAAACATAGGCCACGGTGAAGACACGCAGGGCGCCAATGATGCCCAGGATGAGGTTGAAGAACATGGTCGGGGAAATCATTGGCAGCGTGACGTGGCGGAACTTGAACCAGGGGCCGCCGCCATCGATTTCCACGGCCTCGTACAGTTCCTGCGGAACCCCTTGCAGACCGGCCAGGAAGATCACCATCTGACCGCCTCCCACCGTGCCCCACAGGGCCATGATGATCAGGGACGGCAGGGCCCACTCGATGCTGCTCAACCACCCCGGACCGTCAATGCCCACCTTGGCCAGCAGGAAGTTCAGCACTCCGAAGTCGGGCTGGAATATCCATTGCCACAGCAGGGCCAACGCCACCAGGGGCGTTAGCGACGGCAGGAAGAAAAGAACCCGGAAGAGCGTAGTGCCCTTCAACCCCTGATTCAGGAGCAATGCACAGGCCAGGGAGCCCAGAATGCCCAGGGGAACGCCGACAACCGCGTAGGTGAAGGTGCGGCGCAGGGAGCCCCAAAAGAGATCATCGCCCGACAGGGCTTCCACATAGTTGGCGAAGCCCGCGAAACTCGGCTGGGAGACAACCGTGTAATCGGTAAAGCTGAGATAGAAGGAGGCCAGAAAAGGGAAAGCCGTAAAGGCCAGAAAGCCCAGCAGCCAAGGAGAAATGTAAATGAAGCCGGCGACGGCCTCCTGACGCTTGAGCGAAGCCGGTTTCCGGAGCTTGGAACCTCCCTTGATGTCGGAGGCAATCTCACCTTGCATACGGACCTCGGTCCAGTCAATGCCTCATCGGCCCTCAACGCGCATTCCGCCCGTGGCTTGGCACTGTCCGGGTTTGCGGGCTGCGGCGGTGGGGCCTGATTGTGCTTTCAGGCCCCACCGCACCAAAGTGGTCTAGGAAGCCGGCTTGTCCAGAATTTCCTGGATCTTGGCGGAAATCTCCGGTACCAGGTTTTCGGGCTCTTCGTTGCCCAGCCAAATCGGGTCCATCCCGTTGCTGTAGGCATCCCGGAATTCCAGCCCTCGGAAATTGCCCGGTCCCCGGTACGGCAGCACGTTGTACATGATGTTCGTGAAGACGTTGTGCATCGGGGACTTGGTCAGCCGTTCGTGTTCCCAGACATCCGGACGGGAACCGGGCACGGACCCCGCTTCCGCAATGCGGATGCCGGTTTCCTGGTTGGCCAGCCATTTGACCCACTCAAAGGCTTCATCCGGATGCTCCGAGCCCGCCCAGATGCAGGCAGGATCGAATTCGTACATCGAACCATTGATGCCTGCCGGCCCCTTGGGCATGGGCACCGCGCCCAATTCAAACCGGTCGCCGATGCGATTCACCCAGCTCTGTCCCCAGTACCCACTCTGGGCCATGCCGATGCGGCCCGAGACAAACATGTCGGCCGTCTGCTGGTCCGGCGAAGGGGCCACATTGTGGGTGTGCATCAAGTCGTAGACAAAGCGAATCGCAGAAAGCGTTTCCTCCGAATCCAGGAGAGAGGTCTTGCCCTCTTCGTCGAAGATCTCGCCACCCGATCCGCGCGACCATACCAGGAGGCTCCAGGGGTCCCGGCCCGGCTGCATGCCGAACTGGTCAATCTGCCCGTCGCCATCGGTGTCCTGGGTCAGGACCGTTGCATATCCCAGCAGATCCTCGAAGGTCCAGTCCCCGTCCTCGGGCGGCTCGTCCAACCCGTTGTCGGCCAGCAACTGCTTGTTGTAGTAGCAGCCTACGCGGCCCGGATGACAGATCCAGGGCAGGCTGTACAGGGAACCGGCATGGCTGGCTGCGTCGAGGGACTCGGGGAAGAAAACGCCCAAGTCGTATTCGTCCGCGGCGATCAGGTCGTCCAAGGCCAGCAGGACCCCCTGATTGGCATAGCGATGATAGAGACCGGACAGCAGGACGGTCCAGAATGTATCGCCGATGGTCTGGCCCGCCAGCAGCACCTCCATCTTCTGGTGGTACTCCGCATGGGGGAACAGTTCCTCCTTGATGGTTATGCCGGGATTTTCCTCCTCGAAGGCCCGCGCCCGTTCAATAAAGTGATCGCCCTGGACCCCGGTGCGGCCATGGAACCGAATGACCACGGGCTCCGCGTCGGCACCGCTGCCAGCCGCTGGTGCGCCAGGGGCGGGAACACAAGCGGCCAACGCGGCTGCACCGAAACCTGCACCGCTCCATTGCAGGAACTTTCGTCGAGAGACACCAACGCTGAACATGATGGTTTCCTCCGAGTCCGCACCCATGGCACGAACAATTTAAGGTGTTCAGGTTGAGTATAGAGGAACGGCAAAATGCCCTTAAACGGGATTCAGAGCCGGGTCCGGGCGATCAGTACCGTTCGTCCATCCAGCGGCCGACCTGCTCGTTGGCAGCGCGCATCAACTCGACGTGCTCCTGATCCGGCCGTTCCAGCTCGTCGAGCAGGCCGCGGCGGCGCGC
>DAOUIC010000420.1:0-1888 GCA_034428255.1 Anaerolineales bacterium | reverse complement strand
GGCAGGGCCCCCTTGTGGATGTCGATGACCTTCACCTCCTTGGGCGCGACCGTCTGAAGGTAGAAGAGCGAAAAGCCCACCGGAGGCGAGATGAAGGCCATGTTCAGGTTGATCGCCATCATCACCCCGAACCACACCAGATCGACGCCCAGCGCCTGCGCGGCGGGCACGAAGAGCGGCATGGCGATGAAGCTGATCTCAATGAACTCAAGGTTGATGCCGAGCAGGAAGATTGCGATGTTGGCCACAATGATGAAGCCCCAGAAGCCGCCTGGCAGCGATGTCAGGATGCCCTGAACAAAGTCCTGTCCGCCCAGCCGGTCGAAGACGAGACCGAAGAAGGTTGAGCAGAACAGGATCATGATTACCAGTGCCGTGATGTTGGCCGTGGAGCGCGCCGCCTGCTTCAGCACATTCCAGTTCAGCGTCCGGTTCAGCAACGAGAGAATGCAGGCACCGAACGCGCCTACCGCCCCGGCCTCGGTGGGAGTCGCCAGGCCGAAGAAGATGCTGCCCAGCACCGCGAAGATCAGGACCAGTGGCGGGACCACCGCCACGAAGGTGCGGCGTGCGAGCGCCGCACCCCGCAGGGTGCGCGCCTCGGGGGGCAGGGGCGGTGCCAGCTCCGGTTTCAGAAAGGCCACCACCAGAACGTAGACGGCGTACAGGCCGGCCAGGATTAGGCCGGGGAACAGGGCGCCCAGGAACAGATCGCCAACCCCAACCCCGATTTGGTCACTCAGCACCACCAGCACCAGGCTGGGCGGCAACAGCTGCGCCATCGTGCCCGACGAGGTAATGATGCCGGTGGCCAGTTGGTGGTTGTAGCCGTAGCGCACCATGATTGGCAGGGAGAGCAGGCCCATCACGATTACGGTCGCCGCCACCACGCCGGTGGCGGCCGCCAGCAATGTGCCCACCAGGACCACCGCCAGGGCCAGCCCCCCGGGAACCGGTCCCAGCAGCTGGCCCACGGTATCCAGGAGGCGCTCCGCCAAGCCGGACTTCTCGAAGATGGCTCCCATGAACACGAAGAAGATGATTGCCAGCAGCGTGAAGTCCGACATCGTGCCGAACCACCGGTTGGGCAGGAGGCGCAGCCAGCGAATGTCGAACACCCCCACCGCCAGGCCGATGACCAGGAAGAGGAAGGCGGTGCCGGCGAAGGAGTAGGCCACCGGGTATCCGTAGATGATCAGTCCGAAGAAGACCACGAACATCACGATGGCAAGCCATTCAAACCCCATACATTGCCTTTCCTGCTGACTGTCCTTGATTTCCGGCGAGAGGTCTATTCCAGGCGCAGTGGCGCTTCGGCTTCCTGCAGTTCCCCGCCTGCCACATCCTCGCCGTGGCGCAGGACGCGGAACAGTTTCGCCTGCTCGGCCAGTACCTGCAGGGCCAGCAGGGCGAATGCCAAAAGAATGAAGGACTTGATGGGTGCCCGGTTCAGGCCGTCGGGATCCGGGGAAATCTCGCCGCAGTAGGCCCGGCGCAAGTCCAGGAAATCCACAAAGTACAGAATCAGTTGACCGGGTGCGGCCGGCTCATCTCCGGCAAAGCACCAATGGCCGGAGGCATCAAGGCCCCAACTGGTAAGCAGGGGACTCCAGGTTTCGACCACACCGATGGCGCAGAACGGCAGGATCATGATCCAATTGAGCCAGAAGTCCAGCTTGGCACGCCGTTTGAGGGACCACTTGGAGTAGATGAAGTCCACGCGCACGTTGATTCCGTGCTGCATGATGTAGGCGAACCCGAGAAAGAACACCAGGGAGAAGAGATACCACTGCAACTCGATGAAACGGTTGGAGGAGAGTTGCAGCCCCAGGTAGCGACCGATGAAACGGGCTCCCACGTTGTAGACGCCAATCACGACCGTGATCAG
>DAOUIC010000419.1:0-6203 GCA_034428255.1 Anaerolineales bacterium | reverse complement strand
CGCGTCCTTGGCAAACTGCTCCATGACCGGCTGGAACTTGGCCATGGCCTCGTCGTAGCTCAGGGTTCCGCCCAGCCATTCGCTGGTGATCCGCCAGTAGGTCTCGCCGTAGTCGAAGTGCATGGACCTCATGTGGATTGTCAGCAGGAACGTTTCACCCACATCGGGCTTGAACTGCTCCAGCTCGGGACGGCCTTGGGCGCAGAAGACGGCCGGCACGACACCACCGTGTTCCCGGCTCAGGCGGCCCTGACCCTCGCAGGATGTGAACAGCTTCATGAAGTCGACACAGGGATCCAGTGTGCCGTTCCTGGTGGCCGTGGCCGTCATGGCGATTGTGTTGTAGGCTCCGCCCGGGTACTGGGTGGGACCGCCCTGGCCAATCGTGGCCATGCGGTCGAAGCAGAGCGGGAAGCGGGCGATGGCGAAATCGAATTCCCGCAATGCATCGTTCTGCACCACCGGATACGAGTTGCTGGTACTCCACCAGAAGGCGGCTTCGCCGCGCGCGAACAACGCCGACATTTCAGCTGAAGTCAGGCCCAGGAAGCCTTCGCTCCAGTACTTCGTCCAATCCTGCGCCATCTGGTGCATGGCCCGGAACTCCACGGAGTCGGCGGTCCAGTCGCCTCGGTCAATGGCCTTGAAACGCTCGATGGATGTCACGAAGTCGTCGTTGTTGGTGTCCAGCACCGACCACTTGCCCGTGGACTTGAGGAAGCCGGAAAGGGCCGTGGTCTGGATCCAGTTCCAGTAGGGGGGAGCCCAGGCCAGCGACCAGGGGGTGTGGCCCGCGTCGGCAATGCGCTGGGAAATTCCCAGCATTTCGTCGAAGGTCCAGCGCGGGTCGATGATCTCCGACTCGAAGTCGACCCCGGAGGCTTCCAGGATGTCCAGATTGCAGAAGATCTGCACCCCGTTGATGGCCTGGGGCACTCCGTAGTAATGGCTGTCGATCATGCGGTTGCGGGCATCGAAGCCGGCGATGAAGGCGTCCCGCCAGCGATCATGGCCCAGTTCGCCTTGGGGAATGTATTGGTTGGGTTCCTCCACGTAGTCGTCGACGATGACCCAGTAGTCCGTGCCGATGTCCCGGTTCAGCCAGTTGTCCACGGCATTCAGGATGTCGGGCATGGTGCCCGCGGCCTGCAGGGACTTCACCCATTGCTCGATGCCTTCGCCGCCGGGACCCGCCACGAACTCCAGGGCATACTCCGGATGCTCCGCTTCCCATTCGTCCGCCAGATGGCGGGCTTCCAACAGGTGGTCCAAACCTTCGCCGCGTGCCACTTCGGGCTGGAACGTGCCTCCGACATACAGTTCGATCGTCTGCCTGGCGGCATCCATATCGTCCCCCTGTGGGCCACCAGGTTGCACACAGGCTGCCAGGCCTGCCAGGGCGGCGGCTCCGGACAGGCCCTGTAGGAACGTACGTCTGCTCAACTGTGTAATCATTGTTCTCCTCCCAAATCTCCGATGTTGTGAACAGGAATTCTAAGGCAGGGGTTAGGACCCCTTCGGCTGCCTAGGCCTTGATGGCACCCGAGGTGACGCCGGCCATGAACTGCTTCATCCCCACAAGGAACAGCAGGAACAGCGGTACCGATGCGATCAGGTAGCCCGCAAACATGGCCCCGTATTGGGTCTGGGTCTCGCCCTGGAAATAGTACAGGCCGACGGTGATCGTCCGCTTCGAGTCGTCCGCCAGGGTGATCAAGGGCCAGATCAGGTCGTTCCAGACCTGCTGCACGCGCAGGATGGCGAGGGTGGCGAGAATGCCCTTGGAGAGCGGCAGGGCCACCATGTAGTAGGTTTGGAAGTCCCGGGCGCCGTCGATGCGCGCCGCATCGAACAGACCCTGCGGCAGGGAGCTGAAGAAGGTGCGCAGGATGAACACTGCATAGGCCTGCCCGCCGGCGATGTAGGGCAGGATCAAGACCCAATAGGTGTTGAGCAACTGCAGTTTCCGCACCCACATGAAGGCCGGAATCAACTGCAGGATCTGCGGGATCATCATCAGAATCATCAGGCTGCCAAACAGGATTTCCTTGCCCGGGAAGCGGAAGCGGGCAAAGACGAAAGCCGCCAGCGTCGTGGTGAAGAGAAAACCCACCACCGTGAGCACGCCCACGTAGATGGTGTTGATCAGGTAGCCGCGGGTTTGATTCCAGGCCGCCACGTAGTTCTCAACGATATGGGGGGGCCATGCGGGAATCCAGTAGCTGTGCAGGAACTGGGAATAGGACTTGGTGGACGTGATCGCCATGAAGATGAACGGATAGAGGGTGAGGATGACCAGCAGCACCAGCACCACGGACACGACGAAATCGCTGACGTGGCGCGGTTGCCGGGTTCGAGTGCGACTGGGCCGCAACGACAAGGCCGAGGCGGTTTCCGAAGTGGAGATTGTGGACATGGAGGGAGAATGGACCGGTCGGTCAGTAGGTGACGTCGGTTTCCTTGAGGAGTTTGTTGTTGATCCAGGTCAGGGCCAGCATGACGACCAGCAGCACCACGCCAATGGCCGACGCGTAGCCGAACCGATCTGCCTGGAACGCGCGCTGGTACATCCACAGGCCCGGCACCATGGTGGCGTACCCCGGACCGCCATTGGTCAGGACCAGCATGCCGCCGAAGTTCTGGAGCGTGAAGATGGTGGTGATGATGATCAGGAGCTTGAACTGGCCGAACAGCAGCGGTAGATCCACCCGCATCACCCGTTCCCAGATGCTGGCGCCGTCGATCTTGGATGCGTCCAGGACATCGCCCGAGATGTTCTGCAGACCGGCATAGTAAATCAGCATGGCGATGGCGTCGATCCAGGGGAAACCCACCAGCAGGACCGCGATCAGGGCGATCTTGGGGTCCGCCAGCCATGCATGTTGCCACTCGGTCAGGCCCAGCAGTTCCAGCAGTGCATTCAGGACTCCCAAGGGCTTGGGGCCCATGATGAAGCGCCAGACCAGGGTGACCACGATGCCCGGCACCACGATGGGGAGGATCAGCAGAAAACGGTACCAGTACTGACCCCGCTCGCTGCGCAGATTGAAAATGAACTCCGCCGCCAGCATCGGGAAGATGAGAACCTTGACCAGGGCCGCGGCCAGGATGATCCCGATGTTCTTGAGGGATGCGACAAAGATGAAGTCCGTGAGAAGGGTTCGGAAGTTTTCCAGGCCGACCCAGGTGGCAATGCCGGCGCCGTTCCAGCGCGTGAAGGCATGAAACACCGCGGAACCGGCCGGGTAGTAGCGAAAGATCAGGATGAAGGCGAAGGTCGGCAGAAGGAAGAGGTACAGGTGCCAGGACTTCCTGAGTTCCGACCAGAGGTTTTGCGCAGGATTCATCGAACGCGCCTACGGCAATCCCAATCGTGAAGCGAAGACAAAGGACGCCGATCTTGGAACGAACTGCAGTCGGGCAAGGTTCTCAAGTCGGCTCAACCCAGAGTACCACTAGTGTGCAGGTCGCCGAATCTCGGTGCGCATACGATTCCATGGTCGGCTTTGGACCAGACCGGGGTGGACCTCGCGGCTACGCCGTGCCCGACATGGGGGAAGTGCGGCCGACGCAACGGGCGGTGCTGCCCGCCGGTCGTTTCCCTGCATGTGCCGAATCATCGGACGCTGCCGTGTCCGGACCTCATGCTCCGATGTTGGGGGCGCGGAAGTCCGGTTTCAGACCACCACGGGAACAAAGTCGAACCGGTCCACGTCGACCAGGCCGAGGTCCGTGATCTTGAGCGATGGGATGACCTCCAATCCCATGAAGCTCATTGCCATCAGCGGATCATGCATGCGGCATCCCAGGTTTGAGGCGGCCGCCTGAAGCTCGCGGTACTGCTTCCGGACCTGTGCCATGGGTGCGTCGGTCATAAGGCCTGCCACCGGCAGGGGCATGTTGGCCAGGACCTGATCTTCCGAAGTCACCACGATGCCGCCCTGAAGTTCGGCGGCCGCACGGGCCGCGGTATGCATGGCCGTGTCGGAAGCCCCGATTACGACCAGATTGTGGTGGTCGTGGGCAATCGTGCCGGCCATGGCGCCCGACTTGAGGCCGAACCCCTGAATGAAGCCCGTGGCCATCGTCCCCTTGCGGCCATGCCGTTCGATCACGGCGATCTTGAGCACGTCCTGGCTCGGGTCCGCTTCCAGACAACCGTCGGTTGCGCGCAATGTGAAGTGCCGTGCCTCCGTAACGATCTGGTTCTCGATGGACCCGATGACGCGCACGGTTGCCTCGCTTGCACCTGTGGGCGCGGGCACGGCAAAGTCCACGCTGTCCCAATCAACCCTTACGGTTCCGCCGACTCCGTCCGGCAGGGCCGCGGATGCCGGATCGGATGCGTCCGGCACGTGGCCGTCGTCCAGCACCACTTTGCCACCGGCCACAACCCAGGCTGGTTCCAGACTTTCCAGGTCGCGCCAGACGACCAGGTCCGCACGGCGGCCCGGCGCAATGGCGCCCCGGTCCCGCATGCCGAACCATTCCGCGGGGTTCAAGGTGGCCATGGTCAGGGCGGCCACCGGGTCCAGGCCTCCTGCAATGGCTCTGCGCACGGGAAAGTCCACGCTCCCTTCGGTCAGCAGGTCGTCCGGAATGCGATCGTCGGTGCAGAAGCAGATTCTGCGCCTGCTGTATTCGTCCACGATGGGCAGCAGGGCATCCAAGTCGCGGGTGATCGTGCCTTCCCTGATCAGGATGTACATGCCGCGTGCCAGCTTTTCCAAGGCTTCGTCGGCCGTGGTGCATTCATGATCGCTGCCGATGCCGGTGGCCAGGTAGGCGTTGAGTTCCTTTCCGGACAGGCGCGGTGCATGCCCGTCCACCACTTCGTCCTGGAATGCTTCCAAAATGGCCAAGCAGCGATCGTCGCCCAGGAACACCCCGGGATAGTTCATCATCTCGGCCAAGCCGTGCACAAGGCCTTCCTCGTGCAATTCCTGCAGGACAACTGCATCCAGGTCGGCTCCGCTGGTCTCCAAGTGACACGCCGGCACGCAGGAGGGGGCCATCAGCTTGATGTCCAGGTCGGTGGCCTGGCTGCGTTCATGCATGAAGACAACGCCTTGTACGCCGCACACATTGGCAATCTCGTGGGGATCGGCCATGACCGTGGTGACGCCTCGGGCCGTGACCGCCCTGCTGAACTCTCCCGGCGTGCACAGGCTGCTCTCGATATGAACATGCGCGTCGATTAGGCCGGGGGAGATGGTCAGCCCCTTGCAATCGATGGTGTGCGGGCCTTGATAGTCGGGCGCGAGGCCTGCGATGAGTCCGTTGGCCACCGCGACGTTCGCTTCCTCGAACCCGCCGGTGAAGACATTGAGGATTCGCCCGTTGGCCAACACCAGGTCCGGTGCGGCTTCGCCGCGGGCGACTGCGGTCAAGTGCTTGAGACTGGCAGGCATCGACGGCTCCAAGCCCTGTCGGGGCGACTGAATTTGGGGTTCATGGCCGGATCGGACACCGGCGGGAAGGCCATTCTACGATCGGGTTCCGTGGATGGTTTCCTTCGCTGGCGAAATCTTGGATGTGCATCTCGGCGGCTTGGCAGGCAGTCATTTGAGGCCGCGGCCGGACCGCCGTTCGAATTGCGTGGTACGCAAGGGGCGCTCCAATGTATGGTTCAGGTACGCGCGCATGATGCTGCGGGCCTCCGAAAGCGCCGGTTGCGCGACGCGCCGGGTCCTTACCTGCTCCCAGGTGCTTCGTTGCAGGAACCGCAAAATCTTGAATACCTCCAGCGGCAATGGTCGGCCGCCGGGCATGGCACCAAGACAGTCCGGGCACAGGATGCCGCCCTCCGCGACGGAGAATCCCCAAGGTTCCGGACGGGCCTCCGCACCGCATCCGACACAGAACTCCAAGGCCGGCTCGAAGCCGGCCGCCGACAGCATGTGCAGTTCCAGCCAGCACAGGGGCAGGTCCGGGCGATCCGGTTCGTCATCGACTTCGGTCAGGACTGTCAGCAACGACCCGAACACCTCTTCGTTCAGGTCCGACTCCTCGCCTTCGACGGTCAGGTTGTAGACCAGTTCGCAAGCGTAGCTCGAGGCCACAATGGCCTGCAGGGATTCCCGGCATCCCTGAAACGGATTCAGCAGCTGGACTTCGCCCACAAACGGCAGGAACTTGGACTGCTGCAGCTGGATGCGGACCAGCATGAAGGGCTCCACCTTGCCCGACTTGCGGCTGGCCGG
>DAOUIC010000418.1:0-4443 GCA_034428255.1 Anaerolineales bacterium | reverse complement strand
GGACAAGGTCTCGAAGGTGCCGACGCCAATCAGAAAGGGAAGGCTCGACCGGCCCAGACCGGTGGTTTCACAGTCCAGGTACAGGCAATCGGCCACCGAGGATCCACCAAGCGAGCCGGGGAGGTTGAACGTTGCGACCAGGGAATCCAAGGCGGATACCACATGTCCGCCAAAGGAGAGATGTTTGAAGTTGGAGTTCAGGTCGTAGGCAGTGGCCTGGACATAGGCACAACCCGAGTCGTTCCAGACCGGGAAGCCCGGGATGTACTCCAGGAGCCTTGCCGGCATGTCTTCCGGCGGCTCGGTACCGCGGTCAGGATCCGCGTTCGGGATGTCCTCCCAGGAATCCTCGCCCCAGCTGGACACGTCTATGACATTCCTGTCGTGGCCATGGACCGGATTTGCGGATCACGTTGTGTCGGTACCGCCGTCGGCGGGCAATCGGGTTGCCTCGGGTGCCGTCAACTGGACTCCGATGTCGCCGAATGGTTGTTCCTGGCGGGCCGAGACGGTTTGCAACTTGATCATCTCCAGCATGGCCAGGAAGGTGGCCAGGATCTCCGCCCGCGAGGAACCGGCCTCGAACATCGCAAAAAACGATCGGTAACGGTGGCTGCCTGTTTCCTGCCAGCGGCGCAGATAGGCCAGGAGGGCCTGGGCCTGACCCGCAATCGTAAAGCTGGGTATTGTCGGGGCCTGCACAGTCTGTACGCGGGGCAGGAAACGGGCAAGTTTCACTATGGCGGACCTGAGCTGGGAAGGCTGCTCCAGGGCCGGGACGTTGACCATGCGCTGTTGGGGTAGCGGGGCTTGGCGTTGGAAAGAGTGCAAGCCCGCGTCCCGGCGTTGCTTCAGTGCGCTCACCGGACCCGCGAACCTGCTCAGTTCGGTCAGTTGGTCCAAGAGGTCCGAGATGTCGGCGTCGTCCTCGGCATCCTCGTCCGGCGCAAGGTCGGGGACCAGGGACTTGGCCTTGAGCACCATAAGCCTGGAGGCGACATCAAGGAAGGCGCACACGGATGCCGCCGGCAGGGCATCCAGGTTTTCGATTGCCTCCAGGTAGGCCGACGTGACCGTCACCAAGCTGACCTCGGCGATGTCCAAATCGTTCTGTTCCAGCAGTGCCAACAGCAGGTGCAGCGGCCCCGTGAAGGCCGGCAACTTTACCCTGAACCCGGCTCCCAGCTCGTCCCCCGGGCTGTTTCCAAGCAGATCTGCAAGGGACATTCAGGATACCGACACTGCATCCGCAGGGCTGCCCGACAGGTGGCGGGAAATGTGGTACCGGAGTGTTTGGCTCCAGTTGTTCCCGGAACTCCATTCCTCGCCGGGGCACACCTCCTCAAATGGGTCCACGTCGCGGTGACCGACGATGTCCGCCTCGGACAAATAGCAGGTTTGCAGCAGCCAGGCAATCAGATGTCCGGCATGTTCAAGTTGCAGGGGTGTGGGGTTGATGCCCTGGCTGAACGTACCCGCCAGGCACACGGCCACGATGCGGTCGTGACCGTCCTGCGTTGAGTGGCATGCCACCGACAGGTCGTGGATCTGTTCCACCGTGCCGTCGACCTGGACGAAGAAGTGGTAGGGCAGACCCGGTTCCGTGCCGTCCATGGCCAGCTGGTCAAGTACCAGGGATTCAGCCATGGCATATGGGGTCACGTGACTGGGAAATCCGGAGTGGTGGACCACGATTTGCCGTATCGCGCTGAGCTGCCGCTTGGGGAAGTCCAGGACGGGGTGCTTGGGGATGGTGCCAACCCGGTCCACGATGGGCGGCGCGTCAAGGCCGCCGCCTCCCTGTCCGGTCACGGATGAGCCGGAAAGTCCCGTCCGGGGACCACGGTCCGGTTTGCCGCTCTCCGCGCCCGTGCTCGTCAACGGACCGGCACTGCGGGATTGCCCATCCAACGGCTGATGTTCGGATCCGGCTGCCGGATCCTGGTCGACATCCACCTCGCTAACCGTGGCTGTCATGGCATCGGTCCAGGCCGGACCGTGCTGCCACCGGCTGCTTCCAACGAGCAGGACATCGGCCAGGCTTCCGCCGATGGTCTGCCATCGGTCCGCGATGCCCGGACTGTGCAACAGTTCCACCAGGAGGCTGCTGCAGGCGTCCAGTTGATCCAAGTTTCGTTGGGGATGGGGCACGCGCCCCCGTAGGCAAATGTGGACCGCATCCCGGTACTTGGGAGGCAAGTGCTCGCGCGCGGCCGCAGGTCGGTCGGTGTCCAGGATGCGGCCCGACGGTTCAACCACGTAGTGGCAATACACCTCGGAGGCAGCCATGTTATGGATCCGCCGGAACTGTGCCAGGGGCAATGTACCGTTTTCACCGGAGACCCAGAGGCAAACCGATGTGGCCTGCAGATGGGAGAAGCGCAGATTCAGCCAACGGGCGGAGTCTCGCTCCAACTGGACAAACCCCGAGTCGTCGTCGAAGGTCAGGACCGGCTCGATGTCGACAGCGGCTGTTTCGTCGGGGACGGCAGTTTCGGTGGTGTCCGGTTCTGTTGGGTCCGGCATCGTGTCGGCGTCCGGGTCCTCGGTCTCCATTTCGGGATTTGCCTCGGCCGGGTCCGGTTCCCGGGCTATGGGAGGCGAGCCTTCCAATGGCAGTGCAACCGGAACGAACGTAAGGGGAACGGGATTGTCCACGCCGTCCGTCCAACGGCTGGACAACAGCAGGCAAATGTCCTCCAAGTGGTCGCTGGCTCCGGATTTGAATCCCAGATCCCCATCCAGGGTGTCCACGCCCACCTCGAGTTCGGGCGGCGGGTTCCCGTTGAAGATCGTGGCCAGCACCTCGAACACCGTGTTGGCCAGTTCGTCGAACCGCGACAGCCAGCCATGGGTGTCGCCCTGTGCCTTGGGCAGGCTCAGCACGACGGCGGATGTCAGGTTTGCGGCGTAGGGGATTGGGTTGTGCTCTGCCTTGTGGACCTGGTAGATACAGTTCGGTTCGGTAATCAGGAAGTGCAACGGGACCTGCTCGTAGCCTTGCTTGGCAAAGTGGTCGGTGATCTCATTGATGGGCGGGTCTCCGTCGAAGCGGGACTCGACAAAAACAATTCTGGTAACGTCCGTCAGGACGCGTGCCGCGGAGTTCTCGGCAAGGCGGCGGAAAAAGAAGGCGCTCAGATCGATGACGGCAGGGGGGACACGGACTTCGGGTTCCGGGCATTCCGCAACAGGTTCCGACTCCGTCTCCTCGTCATCATCGGTAATTCCCTCCGGCTCGGAAATCCCCGGCTCTTCGGCAACAATGTCCGTTTCCGGTGAGGCGGCAGTCTCTGCGCGGGGTGGTGGAGGCTCAACTTCAAGGTCGCGGGCTGGGTTCTCCCCATTCTCCAAGGCAGCCGCGGGCTTGGCCGCCGGTTCTGCATCGGGTTCTCCCGCACCGTGGTCGGAAGCATCCGCGGCCGTTGCCCCTTCCGGTTCGACCTCTTCCTCCGGTTCCTGGCGCAAGGGTACCTGTATGGCGTCCTCGACTACCGTAGCCGACCAGAGAAAACCTGCCGGAATGATGCCGATGAAGAGGGTGATGTCGGTGGCGCCTTTGGGAGCCTCCAGTTCGATGGACACTTCACATCCCTGTCCGGGACCGAGGTCGCTCGGCAACGGGAAGCGCCGGTCCGCCTCGACGATACAGTTGCCGGATACGGGATCCGTGCTGCCCAGCATGCAGCTAATGCGCACAGGCGCGTCGCCACTGGCGGCCAGGGGTTCCGTACCGGCGTTTTCAAAGGCCAGATGCACCGTCAGAGGCCGGTCCGGCTCCATCGTGGCCGGGACCTCGACGCGGGTCCACGCGACCGGCAGCAGGGAGTCCTGATACCGGCGCACTTCAAGTGCGGTGATGGAACGGGCGATGTCCGCCGCGAGCAGGGGTTTGCCCCGAAGCGTCCACGGCGACTTGCTGTTCCAGGTGTACAGGGCCGCGCACCGTATCGGATTCTGGATGCGCGTCCGGTTGTGGGATTGGATGTCCGCCATGGCGGCCCCGGTCCAACCGTTGTCGTCATTGCTCCAGGGCTCGAGCCGCGACACCTCGGTGATGAACACCGGCAGGTGGTGGAACCTGGGCGGAATGGTGTGAATGAAGTCCAGGTAGGCCCGGAAGCCGCGCCTGCGGCCCGCAAAGGGAAAGGCCAGACGCTCTTCGGTTGTGATTTCCCCAAGGTCGGATCCGGACGTGGCCGTATGCAGCGCAAAACCCTGGAGATCGTCTGCGCCCAGTGCTGCGCAGACCGTCTCGAAGTAGTCGATCCAGTCGCCGCTGGGATTTTCGGAGTCCCGAAAGTCGGCGTTCCAGGGAGCCATGGCCGCACACAGGATTAGGTCGTCCTCGTGGTCCGGTACCGATCTGATTGCGGCCCCGGCCTGCTTAAGGCACTCGGCATACTGTTCGGGGGTGATCGGCTGTGTGTCGGAGGCGGTTGC
>DAOUIC010000417.1:0-3385 GCA_034428255.1 Anaerolineales bacterium | reverse complement strand
GCATGTCTTGGCCGGAGTTGCTCCTGCGCGCGACGGACGGGAACGCAGGTAGGCAGGCGGCCGGCCCGCGATCGGATGCATTGACACCACGGACCCATTGCGCAGCGTTCGCACGTCCAACCAGGTTCGGCTACCCCACCGAATTCCGCGAGTGACCGCTTCGGTTCGGCCACGGCTACCGCGCCAACGGAGTTCGTTGGTCTGCGGGCCCGCCCATCCGCCTATACTCAACCCGCCGTGAGCCAACGGCAGCACGCACCGCCGTCGGCCCCCTGCATCTTCGGCGCGTGCGGGCCGGCCCGGGCACCATGGCCACCTCTGCGTCCAGTTCCCATCTCCAGTTAAGGAGTTCAGAATCCGCCATGTCCGCACTGACTGAAGATCGTCGATCCAAGGTTCCGTTCTATACGTTTCCCGGAAACCGGGAGCAGCAGGAGGAGGCCCTGGCCGCCAACCCCATGCTCAAGCGGTTTGTGTGGTCGCGCACGGCCCTGGCCGGAGACCGGCACCGCCCCTACTACCACTATGTGAACCCCGAAGGCACACTCAACGACCCCAACGGCCTCTGTTTTTGGAACGGACTCTGGCACCTCTTCTATCAGGGCTATCCGCCCGAGGATCCGAGGCAGCACTGGGGCCATTGCGTCAGCGAGGATCTGATCCACTGGCGCGATTTGCCCTATGCCATCTACCCGGATCCCGAAGAGTGCTGCTTCTCCGGCGCCACACTGGTCGAGGAGGACCGGGTGATTGCCATCTACCACGGCACCAAGGTGGGCAACATGGTGGCCACCAGTTCGGACCCGCTGCTGCTCAACTGGGAGAAGCTGACCGGACAGGCCGTGATTCCGATGACCGCGCCGGACGGCGGCGAACTGCCCTACCGGGTTTTTGATCCCTGCATTTGGCGCAAGGGCGACTTCTACTACTCCCTGTCTGGCGGCACGCTGCCGCACCCCACCAATGGCGTGCGTACGCGGGCGAACTTCCTGCTGCGCTCCCGCGACATGGAGACGTGGGAGTACCTGCACCCGTTCATCGAAGGGGACACGATGACCAAGCTGGGCGACGACGGGGCCTGTCCCTACTTCTGGCCCATTGGGCAGGGGGACGGGGAACGGCACATGCTGCTCTTCTATAGCCACATGAGCGGCGGTCAGGCCCTGCTCGGGGACTACGACAAGGACCGGGACAAGTTCGTGGTGACCTCCCTCCACGAGGCGAATTTCGGGGCGTCCGGTCCCGGCGGCGTGCACGCACCCTCGGCCACGCCCGACGGCGAGGGCGGCGTGATCGTGATCTACAACATGAATCCCGGACGCGTGCAGCGGGGCTGGGACCAGATCATGACACTCCCGCGCCGGCTCACACTGCGCGCGGACGAAGGCCGGGTCCGGGATCAACTGGCGGTGGAGCCGGCCGGCGACATCGAGTCGCTGCGCTCGAACGAGGTCTCCCTGGCGGATGTGCCCTTGCCGGCCAACGAGGAGGTTGTCCTCGACGGGGTGGCCGGCGATGCCTTGGAACTGGAGCTGGAGATCGCCGACGGGGACGCCTCCGTGATTGAACTCGACGTTCTGCGTTCGCCCGGGGCGGAGGAATACACTCGCTTCTCCTTCTACCGCAGTCGCGGCTTCCGCAACTGGGCCCGGTATGGCGGGTGGGAGCCGGCCGGGCTGTGGGCGGCCACCGACAGCATTGCCATGCTGGACAACAGCCACAGCTCCATCCTGGATGACGTCTCCGCCCGCCCGCCCGAACAGGCTCCCGTCTATCTGGCCCCGGACGAACCCCTCCAACTGCGCGTGTTTGTGGACCGTTCGGTGGTGGAGGTGTTCGTCAACGGACGCCAGTGCGTGGCCCTGCGCTGCTATCCGGGTCGGCTGGACAGCACCGGTATCTCGTTGCGGGCCGGAGGCGCCCCGGCCCGGGTGACGCGCCTGCGGGCCTGGCAAATGGCCAATCTGTTTGCCCAGTGACGAAGGGCGGATTCGGACCTCGGAGCCGCCCTGCCGCCGACAGTGTAGGGAATTCGTAGGTTGTTCGGAAGATACGCGTATGGTGCACCCCGGATCGATCGGCAGACTGGTCTTCTACGCCACTTCAGCATGGTTGCCACTGTTGATAGAATAGGAGTGTCCCAGTACAACTTTGGATGCCGCCGATGCCGATGATCGCGGGTTTCCTGGTATCCGGTACCGGGGGCATGCCTGTTTCAGCTGACAAAGGAGCGAGCTGATGAACCGAATGAGGAAAACCGCCCGCAAGGTGATGGCATTCATCTTGGTGTTCACCCTGTTGTCCTTGAGCTTGCCGGTTGCGACGCCGGTGTTGGCTCAGGACATGATGTCCTGTGACGAGATGTCGGCCATGGCCATGTCGACCCTGGACATGATGCAGGACATGTCCGCCGATGAACTGGCGGCCATGGCAGCCATGGGGCTGAGCATGGTGGATGCGATGGGGGCGGACCAGACCATGGCTATGGCCATGATGGGAGCCGATCTGCTGTCGTCGTTCGTGATGGACATATCCGGCCTGCTCGTGGGCTTGTCCGAGGACCTGTTGGGTGACATGATCCTGATGGGGCTCGCCACGGCCGGCATTGACTCCTTCCCCTGGATGTCCGTCGAAGAGATGGCTTCCATGGCTTCCATGGGCATCTCCATGGTGGAAGGGATGAGTTCGGCCGAGATGGCGGGCATGGCCATGATGGGCCTGGACATGGCCATGGGCATGTCTGCGGCGGACATGGCAGCCTTCGCGGCCGTGGGCCTCGACATGCTGGCTGGCGTGCCTGCAGGGCAGCTGGAAGCAGCCGTGGCGATGGGCGTGGACATGTTCTGCGGCATGATGATGTAGGTCTCTTGTTTGACCTGGGGGATGGGATGCGCTGAGGAATCCGCACCAACGGTCTTCCGGCTGATCCCCTCCCCGCCTCACAGGCCCCGGTTGTCCGCAGAGACGACCGGGGCCTGTTTGATTCCCGGTCTGGCAACCGCAACCGGCAACCCCAGGGCTACAGTCGCAGATCACGCGGTTGACGGTAGTGGCAGTGCCAGTGGGATCGTGCCAGGACTCGCGGCCGCGGGCATTCGGAGCACCAAATGCCGCGATGGGACCTATCTCACCCGCGTCATGCAATGGGTCCAGTTTGTGGTGTTGCGCTGTTCCTTTACCTGGTACATTTCGGTACCGGTTCGGGTGATTCGCTCTCGGTTGATGGGGGCTCCGTTGCACGCCCCCGCAACTCGAGTCCGGGTGGAGCAGTCCCCACCGCTGTCCTGGTTCGTTCGGCGAGCAGGGCCTTGACCTCCCTGTAGGGCATGTACAACGTTATCTCCTCGTCGTACAGCCTCGCCAGAATGTTGCAGGCGGCATTGAC
>DAOUIC010000416.1:0-2051 GCA_034428255.1 Anaerolineales bacterium | reverse complement strand
ACCCGGTGGAGAGGTTCTCGCTCCACAAAACGCTGCAGACCCTCCAGACCCAGTGCAAACTCGCGAAGGGCAAGAGACCTCTTTGTGGAAAGGCTCCTGTTGCGCAGACGGTCCATGTTCTCCGACAGGGTGTACTCCGGCCCGTAGATGATGCGCAGGTATTCGGCACCCCTGCACTTTACGGCAGGTTGCACCAAGCCGCGCTTGCCGTGCGCCACAAAGTCCATCGGCTTGGCCACGATGCCTTCCCCGCCCTTGCCCGTTAGTTCCTCCCACCAGCCTGTGGCCTCAATCTCATCCTCGGTATTCAGACGCACAACCTTGTGGTCGGTATTCCGGAACAGAGCCGGATCGGCTGCGTGCAGGCGTCCGGCCACACCCATATGCCACAAATGGTTCTTCCCGGCATGCACCTGGCCCTCGCTCGCCAGCAGGTGGAACGGCGCCAATTGGATATCGGCGAGCGATGTCACCGGCCAGCAGTACCGGGCATAGGCGTCACTGTAGAGTTGAGTGAGGTTCAGCCTCCCTGCAACCTGAACCACGGCATCCCCGACGTCAATGCCGCGCGTCGCTGTTTGCCGAAGGAGGGATTCGGCAGCCGTGAGGCTGGTCCGCGCGGCCGCGCCCACTGCGGCATATTGTTCACGGAGCAGTTCCTGTGCCTTGAGGGACCACGGCATAAGTTCACTGTCCAATACGACCCAATCGGTCTCCAGTTCAGACCAAAGACCGGCATCCGCAATGCCCTTTCGGACACCTTCCAGGAATTGCGCCTCAAGGATGCGGTCTTCAAAGAACCTCCGGCCGGTACGCGTGTAGCAGGCGCCGATGCCTTCACCTGCGATGCCAAAGCGCCGTTCGATGGCTGCAGCGTCCTGCCCAACCACGACCACGGCCCGTGAACCCATGTGTTTCTCCTGGCAGACCACCTCGGATACGCCGGTGTTTCGGAAATGGGCAAACACCTCGGTTGGATGTTCGAGTACGCCAGGGAGCGCGGAGGTCTCGCACGGGGCAATGGTCGGCGGGAGATACACCAGCCAGCGGGGATCCAGGGCAAAACGACTCACAACCTCAAGCGCCGAAGCTGCGTTTTCTTCCCGCACAGTGACATTGCCGCGGAGCCGGGTCGCAACGATGCGCTTCCCGATTACGTCTTCAATGTCAAGGACGTTCGCCGCGCGGGTCCGAGCCGACACAACGGGAACCTCCGGCTGGACATCCTCGGCCACCGGTCTTACCGGTTCACAATAGACCTGCGCCGCCGGAACCGACACAAGCTCCTTTTCGGGGTACCGGAGTGCGGTCAGCCTACCGCCAAAGACACAGCCCGTATCAATGTTGATGGTGCGGTTGAGCCAAGCGGGATCCACCACCGGGGTATGGCCGTAGACCACCATCGCCTGCCCGCGATACGCGGCCGCCCAGTCGGCGCGTACCGGGAGACCGAATTCGTCCGTTTCCCCGGTGGTCTCGCCATAGAGGCAGAAGTCCCGGACACGGGCCGATGCACGGCCCTGGTATTCCGCCTTCAATCCTGCGTGGGCCACCACCAGGTTCCCGTCATCGAGCACGTAGTGGCTGATCAGTCCATCCAGGAACGCAGCCGCCCGTTGCCGAAACTCTTGGGATTCCATTTCCAATTGGGCAAGCGATTCCGCCAGTCCGTGGGAGATCTGCACCTTCCTGCCCTGGAGCTTGCGGACGAGCTTGGCTTCGTGATTGCCCGCCACGCAAAACGCGGTGCCGTCCGCGGTCATGGACATCACCAGATCGAGTACCTTGGCAACAGCCGGACCCCGGTCCACGAGGTCGCCAACGAATACGGCCTTGCGCCCCTGCGGATGGGTAACGCAAAAACCGGGTTCCCCGATGCCGTTGGCGCGGGTCTCCAACCTGTATCCGAGACGTTCCATGAGGATGGCAAGTTCATCGAAACACCCGTGGACGTCACCGATGATGTCGAACGGCCCATGCTCGTTGCGCAAGTTGACCCACATGGGCATCCGCTCAACGAAAGCCTCTTCCACCTCTTCGGGAGAGTTGAA
>DAOUIC010000415.1:0-3523 GCA_034428255.1 Anaerolineales bacterium | reverse complement strand
AGGGGTGATCCTGATGCCACGGGCTGCCGAAGTCCGTGTCGTGGTCCTTGAAGACGGCCTTGTCGCTCAGGAACTCGATGTCCGGTCCGAGGATCGGTTCCAGCACATCCAGGATGCGATGGTCCGCCACCCATTCCCGGTACATGGGGCTGCGGGAAGCCAGACCGACATGCACGCCGGCGTTGAAGATGACGGCTCTGTCATCCCCGCTCTCGGCTTGCCGTTCGCGCGCGACCTCGTTCAGGGTGGCCTGCATTTCCGTCTTGAGGCGGGCCGCCTCGTCCGCGGTGAACAGGTCGGGGACGATCAGGAAACCGTCCCGCTCAAAGTTCGCCGCGATGGTTTCGGTGACTACCGTCATATATTGTTGTCCGGCCCGGAGGGGCCACTCGACTTTGTGCCTGATTGGGAGAACCCGATCATACCACCGACAGAGACGGGAGCGGCCGCTGATTGCTCTCTACCTTGTTGTGAACATATATTCCATTGTTGGATTGATGTTGTACTTCCTTCGCTTCTCTCCGCGGGCAGTCCCGATTGGCTCCCGGATGTATGCCTTGATCCTGCTTGCCGTGGTGCTCGCGGCCTGTTCAGGCGGGGCGATCCCTGAGGTGGACGGTCCTTGGCCCCGCTTGGATCCCGCGCCCGTGGGGCCGGCGACCGGCACGGTCGCACACCTGCCGAAGGAATGGACCTTTTACAGTCAGCCCCCGGAGGTGTTCGGCGTGCCGGTGCTTCGTCCGTCCGGCGGCACGGAGTGGGAGGTGACCGGCCGCTGGACCGCCGCGGCGGCCGACCTGTCCGGCCGCCAAGGGTGGCTCCTGCAGCGAGACTGGTATCGTCTGACTGGCGATGTGGCACCGTGGGGCCGCGTCGTGCTCTGGGGACAGTTGCCCGGCGAGTGGATCGAGGGTGATCCCAAGGCCGTCCCGACGGTGGAGCCGCCATGGGGGGAGTCTTGGCGGACTGTGCCCTACTCTCGTGGTCATGTCCTTGCCGTGTCCGCCGATGGGCAACTGGCATTGCACGCCTGTCCCGATACAGATTGCCCCGTGCTGGAGCGGCCAGTGCGGAATCAGGCCGTGCCCGTGACCGGCCAATTCACGGATGGCGGGCGGTTGTGGTACCGCGTGGAATTCCGGCAGAAGATCCTGTGGTCGGAAGCCGGTTCGGGCCGTCTCACCGTGTCGTGGGCGGGCCGGTTGGGACGCGGGGGCGCGGAGGCTGCCGGATACCGCTCCTGCGAACCCGTTGTCATGTTTCCGCCACCACCCCACACCTTGTGTCCCGTCAACGAAGCGGGCCGCTTTCTGGATCTTTTCGAGCGGGAGTATGACCGGCTGGATCCAGTCTTCGGACGGTTGGCACGTTTGGAAGACGACTGACCTGGATTTTGTGCAACTTAGGTGTTGGCGAACCCTCCCGGGCAACCGGGTTTGCCCGGTTCAGTATTCTTAACTCGGAACCAGGATCGCACGGTCAACCGCCTGATGTGTCAAAACACCATCCCTCAATCTGCGGCGTCTCCTGAGCCCAATGAGAAATCAGCTTCCTGTGAAAATCCCGGTTTTGGGCTTCATTGGACTGGTACGACCCACAGGCAACAGCTCGATCGATACGGCGGATTCCTCGACGTCAAGGGTAAACAAACAGGTTTTTTCCACACCCAGCGCATCAACGACCGCTGGTGGCTGGTCACGCCCGACGGGCACGGCTTCTTTGGCCTTGGCATCAGTCATCCGATCACAAGCATGTCGGAGGCCGCCATCACGTTCGCCTACGGCGGCAGTCAGGAGGAGTGGATGCGCGACGGCATCCGCAAGATGCGCGCACTGGGTTTCAATTGTGTCTGGTCCGGCCCCTACAGTCTGGAGCGCATTCCTTCGGGCAACATTGACACCGATCTGGCGGACGGGATCTACCGTAACGCCAGGATTCCCTACGCGATCCATATTCCGTTGATCAAGCATCAGGTGGAGCTCAAGCCCGGCGAAAAGCGTCCCGATGTCTTCAGCGCCCGGTATCAGCGGTTTGTCTGCGAGGAGATTGCACAACGTGTTGCACCCCACCAGGACAACCCGTGGGTCCTTGGTTACTACTACGGCTACGGGTCGTTCATGCGCGAGGACCTTTGGATAAACCAGACTCTGTCCTATACGCCTGGCAGCCCCGGCCGCGAGCGGCTGTTCGATGTTCTCGAGCAACGCTACCGCGGTGACATCGCACAGCTGAACACCGTCTACGGAACGAGTTTCGTCTCGTTCCAGGAGCTGCGCCGGAACAGCTCGTTGACCTATCCGCGTTGGCTCTCGGCCGTCAAGGCCGGAGCACCGCTGCCTGAGCAGGCCGGTGCACACGAGATCCTCGCCGATGCGGAGGCACTACTGGGCGAAATTGTCGAACGGGTCCACAAAATCGCCCGCGACGAGATCCGTCGGCACGACTCGAAGCACATGGTGCTGGGGGCCTATGTCAAGCACACGACCTTTACACAGGGGATCTGGAAGCGAATCGCGCCCTACATCGATGTCCTCGGTCCACAGGATGTCAGTGACGTAAACCCCATCAAGCCCAGTGTCGAGGCGCTGGGCGTGCCGGCACTGCTGAGCGATCAGGAATTCGGAAACGTGTATCCCCTCGCGCTTCAGGGCAGGATGGGCACTCCCGGCGCTGTTCCGGCTCACGTTGATCGCCGGGTTCTGTACGACCTGCTGGCCGGCCGCATCGCTCGCGACCCGGATTTTGTTGGCGTGTCATTTTGTGCCGTGCTCCACGATCAGTCTCATTGGCGACAGGCCTACGACCGCGGTCAGCCGGGTTTTTACAACATCGACGGCGAACCGAACCGGAGCCTCGTCGAAACGGTTCGCCGCGCGAACCAACGGATTCTTGATTCGGTTCATACACCCCTTGACGACACCTCGATCGCCGAGCTTCACCGTTCCTACAATGAGACCAAGGCCGCTTACCGCCGGGTCATGGAACAGCGATTTGCCTTTCTGAAGCAGGATACGGACACATAGCCATGGGAACCACTCGACATAAGGTCCGCGGCGATGCCGCGGTTGCAGGGACGGCCAGGGTCAGGACCACCCAAGCCCAACCCGACGGCTTCTTCACCCTGGGCCGGCGCGACGACCGCTGGTGGCTCGTAACACCCGACGGAAAGCCCTTCTTTTCACTCGGACTCAACCATATCGACCCGGCCAGTCTGCGGTATCCCGAGAACATTCACCTCTGGCGCGACAAGTACGGCGGCAGCACCGAGCGCTGGATCCGGGAGTCCGTGGTGCCCAACCTCAGGCAGTGGGCCTTCAACACCGTCGGTTGGGTGCAGGAAGTGACCGTGCTCAAGTGGCGGCACTCGCGTTCGTTCACGAATGACGAGTACCGGGCCTTGGATATGCCTTTTTGCCATTTGCTGCCGTTCACGGAATCGCACCAGTGGGAGCAGCACACCCGTCACTTCGACTTTCTGGGCTCGCAGTGGCGGGAATGGGTCGACTACGTCGCGCGCTCGCAC
>DAOUIC010000414.1:0-3591 GCA_034428255.1 Anaerolineales bacterium | reverse complement strand
ATCACAGGTAGCCATGCAAACCTGCCAGCCCCTCTCCCCTGCGCTGACCACCACACGGTCATGGTCCAGGGCCGACACGTCCAGAAACATTCGGCACCGTTTTCGGTACAGCCCCACGGGGCTGATGCCGCCCGGCTCCATTCCCGACCAGTGCTGTGCCTCGGACCTTGTGGCCATCGCGGCCTTTCGGACCCCGGCCAACCGGGCCACCGCCTTGAGGTCCAACTCCGCGGATCCCGGGATCAGGCACACCAACTTTGCACCGTCGGACTGCTCCTCCGCAACCAGGGTCTTGAACACGCGCGCCGGGGGCAACTCGAGGGCCCGGGCGACCTGGACCGCACTGTGCACCTCCTCGCTCCAAGTGTACTTGAGCAGGTTGAAGGCGATGCCGGCGCCATCCAGGATTCGGGTGACGTTGTTCCGAAATCGCTCCTTTGAGGTCATGGGATGCCGATGCAGTTTCCGTTAAGCGGAACAGCCGCCTGTGCCGTGCAGGCGGCTGCCAACCGGGTTTGAGGTTCTTCGGCCCGATACCGCCGGACCGCGGACGGGACTCGGTTGGGGGCGGAAGCCTAGCTGAAGGTAATCGTAATGACGGCGTCCACCTCGTTGACAACCTGAGCCCACAGGGCGGCCAACTGCAGGGACTCGGCCATGCCTTCCATGCCGGGCATGGACTGCAACAAGGCCAACACGTTGAACAGTTCGCCGCTGGACGTGGACAGCAGCGGCAGATCGTTGCCGTTGACCGACAGCGACAGTCCGTCGGCCAGGGTTCGGACCCGCAACTGGCTGATGCCCATGCCGGTAATGGTTGCGACCTGTTCGACCGGGATGGACTGGACGGCACCCAGGGCTTCCATGGCCGCGGCATCCAGGCCACCAATGGTCACGGCGCCATCCGCGTCGACGAAAATCGGGACGTTGATGGTCGGCGTCTGCTCGACGCCCGACAGCAGCCACCGGGCCACGTTGTCTTCGGGGTCCATCGCGGAGTCCTGCATCACCGGAATGGTATCCGTGCCCGCCGTCGGCTCGAATTTCGCAATCACGCCAATGCCCAGGTTTTGCGCCAGGGGCAGAACCGCCCCCAGCGTTGGCGCCACCCCGCCCAAGGGTGAACCTGTGCCGCCGAGGTCGTCGATGACCATGGCCAAGGTGTTGAGGGATTCATCGTCGTAGGACAGCGATCCCAGCATGAGCAACCCGTTGACGCGAATGAGAACGCCGTTGGGCGCAACCTCGAGACTCACATGCTGGATGTTGGAGGCCTGCATCTGCCCCACCGTATCGGCCCCAATGTTGATGCCCGATCCTCCAATCAGCTCGCCGATGCCAACGCCACCGACGCTACCGTCGCCGTTGGCATCGAAGTCGATGACAAGAAACGGCAGGTCAATCGCAAGTTCATCCTCCCCGGCTTTGGCAGCCGTGGCACCGCCGCTTGGTCGGGACAAGCAGCCGGCCGCCAGCAACGACAACACGGCGAGAACCCAGAGAATTACCAATTTGCGATGCATGGACTTCATCCTCCCTGCTGCAGACGTTGCGGCAGCAATGACGTTTGGAATGGCAACGAATGCTGGAAACCCGACGGGTTTCGAATGTGAATGGCAACAACAGGCGCACGCGTTCGCGTTCCCGGCCCGTTGCACCCTGACTCTACCAAAGCACTGCAGAGCCACCGGCTTGGCGGATGGCGGTACAGGGCCTTAGGGAAGCTGTCTGCGACCGCGCTGCCGGGTTTGCCCGGCGGCTTGTTCCGCCTTGCGCTGCCTGTAGCGGAGGGTCGCCTCCTGGCGCGAGGCGTAGCGCCTCCGTTCGCGCGACAACCAACGGAGAGGTTCCTGGCTGGTGTCCACCAGCCGACCCGACACCACGTACCCGGTGTGGGCCGTCATCTGATCTTCCGGACGCAGGCGATCGGGCACCGGCTTGTACCGTCGCACCAGCACTTCCTCCACCTTGAGATCGGCACAGCCGGTTTCCTCAAGTGACCGGACTTGCCGGGAGACCTGATTGGTAGTAGGCAGGAACGCCGCCACAACGGAACCCGGTTGCACCAGGGACCGGACAGTTCCGAGCACCTGCCACGGTTCCCGCATGTCGAGGAGCGCGGCATCGGCCGGCTGTTCCAGCACGCAATCAGCCAAGTAGCCCAGACGGGCGTCCACCCAGCGCACCAAACCCGTGCGCTCAAGGTTCCGCTGGGCCCGTTGATACATCGCCTCGTTCTGTTCACAGGTCACCACCCGGCCGTGTGGCGCCACGGCCCAGGCCAAGGCCGTCGTCATGACACCGCTGCCGGTACCGGCTTCCAGGACAACCGAACCGGACCGGATCCCGAGCCGCTGGACCAGTAGGGCGGCATCCTTGGGATAGATGACCTGGGTCGCCCGTTTCAAGTGGAGCATCAAGTCCTCCAAACCCGGTCGCAGCACAAGATAGGACTCGCCGCTGTGGGCCATGCCCTCGGTACCCCATGCCTTGCCGATCAGATCGTCGTGTTCGATGATGCCTATGTGGCAATGAAACCGCCGGCCCGGCCGGGGCACCAGCAGGAACCGCTTCTCATGTTCGGTCAAGACCAGGGTTGGGTCACCGACGCTGACCAGGTTTGATGCCATCGGAACATCGGCCCCTGACGTGCCCCAGGTTGCGGGCCGGGAAGTCGCCAAGTCACTCACACCGCATCCTCCGTCAAGCGTCGGTAGAAACGGTCCAGGTACAAGGCCAGTTCGGTCCAGTTCGGCATCCCTTGCACACCGATGTCCTTGCAGCGCGGTGACGATGCGCCGCATGCATCGGCAACCGATCGGGCGAAGTCCTCCGGTGAGGCGTGCCCCGGTACCGACGTCACCCCCGGCACGGCGCGATACCGCTGCTGCTCGCCGACGCTGGAAACCACACAAGGCAGGCCCAGACGGTTAAGATCCAGCAGACGCACGCTGCACTTTGCCATGTTGTCGACCGAAACCCGGGCCGGGGCGATGGCACAACGGGCGGATGCGGCCGCCTGCAGCACCTGCTCCCGCGTCAGGTAGCCCAGCCACTCCACCGAGCCATGACCGCCACCTTTGCCCAACACTGCCCGAAAGGGAAGATCGAGTTCCGGAACGATCGGCTTGCCGGCGACCAGCAATCGAACGTCCGGCAGGCTGCCGGACAGGGCCGACCAGAACCGGGACATCCAGTCGACGTCAACCTCCGTGAACCGCGTGAACCAAAGGATCGCCGAATCTCCGGCGGCCCTCCGACCCGCCTCGGGGGGTTCAGCCGCCCATCCGTTGGGCAGATACAACACGGGGACAACCGGATTCAGGTGCCTGACTCTGCGAACCAGCCATTGGCTGGCGGCGGTTGCCCCGTGGCAATGCCGCACCCCCCATTCCTCCTGCCAGGCCAATGCGGTGCGCACTGCCAGGCGGTGGGTAGCCGAAGGCGACCACGCCTGTTCCCAGTCGTCGACATCCAGCACAATCCTGGTCGCGCCCAATCCTCCGGCCGCCAACGCTTGCGCATAGGCCAGGAATTGGCATGCGCCGGCATGCAGGCGCGGCTTGACGATGTGCAGCACATCCGGTGCCG
>DAOUIC010000413.1:0-2865 GCA_034428255.1 Anaerolineales bacterium | reverse complement strand
AACGGATTTCGCGGGGTTGTTCGACCCCCAACTGACGGAGAGGGAGTGGCAAACCCGCATTCGAACTTGGCAGGAAGCACACTTGGGCCATGGCGCGTTGGCTCGCATCGCGATCATGCGTGCCGGTGCCGCCGCGGACCGAGGCGACCGGGTTCTGGTGACATTCCCCAACGGAGAAACCCGATTGATGGAGCCCGGTCCGAGTTCCTTCATTTCCAAAGCCGTTGTCGAGTCGTTTGCACCCAAGTTCCTTGCCGAACCGAGTGTCATCTGGTTGAGCGAGAGTCGGAATCAAGTCGTGGCGCGCGATGACCAATTGGCACAAGAGATCGGTTTGAATATCCAGCCGGATCGCAATCTGCCGGATATTGTCCTGGTGGATCTGGGTCCGGGAGACCCCCTGTTAGTGTTCGTTGAGGTGGTGGCTACGGCCGGTCCCGTGAGCGAAGCCCGTCGGATGGCCCTGATGGAAATCGCAGGGCAAGCCGGCTTCAAGGAAGACCAAGTGGCATTTCTGACGGCTTATACCGATCGTGCGGACGGCGCATTTCGCCGAACGGCGAGTGAACTGGCTTGGCGATCGTTCGCTTGGTTTGCGTCGGAGCCGGACCAACTTGTTGTCCTGTACGACGGATCGGATGCCGGGCACGTGGGGTTGCGTCAACTGATGCGGGATCACGGTTGATGGCGGTGTCAACTGCGACCGTTTTGGTTGTCCAGACCAAAGAGTTACTTGCCGTCCCGGAAGCACTGCCCGATCGACCTGCGCGGGCCGATCGGGCACATCGGCCGATGGGTGCGAGTCACACCTCATACTCCAGCGTCATTTCGTGTTCCTCGGCATGTCCTGCTGAGAACCCACCGGTACCTGAAAGTCCTGCTAACTCATCTGTACCCGATCCTGGTACTACCTCGTACTCCGCCGTGGCCTTCTCGCCGTCGTAGGACCCTGTATGTCGTAGCACGAAGCTGCCTGTCCGTCCGCCTAAGCTGCCCACAACCTTCTCGAAACCCAAGAACGAGGCGACCCCGTTACTGAGGTATGTCATTACGTACATGAGGTTGCCTGTCCCGGACAGATCACCGTGGAAAGACTTCTTCACATGTGCCCGGGTTAGCTTTGGTCCGTTCTCTGGTTCGTCAAAAAACTCCTCGTCCCAGCTTACGATCTTGAATGTGGCGTTGGTGTGCATCTTCCTTTTCCAGACTGGAGTGAATGGTGCCAGCATGCCACAGTATCTGTATTTTTGCAGTCTTTAGTACATCTTCTAGCCCAAAGCCTCAAACATGTTGCCTGTAGACAGATGTCATACCTCGTAGATATCGGTCATAGATCCGACAAATCTGGCGTCAGTGAAGGTTCTGGCGAAGTGTGAGATAAGGGAACCCGGACACCGCCACCCTACACGTCAAGGTTCGTTGTCCTACCGGGGTTCCCGGTCCGCCGGGATGGATGCGATGAGGCCTATGCTTCGCCTATTCCAAACAGACCGTCACATCGGATGCGCGGTCGGATGGTGCGACTCGGTAGTTCACTTCGCCGTTGGTTACGGATCCCTCAATCGTGGTTTGAAAGGGCGCGTGCAGCTTGAAGGACACGTCCCAGTCGGCAGGCCAGGCCGGGCACAGGAAGATCTGCCGGCCGTCGCATTGCAGCAGCATGGCTTGCAGGGCCGTGTTCAAAACACCTCCATGGCACTGGTCCGGGTACCAGTCGAAGTTGGGTCCCCAGAAGCCCGGGAAGCGCGACAGGTTCTGCTGGGCCAGTTCCGGGTTCCATTGGCCGAAGGAATCGTGGTTGCGTGTCCCTGCCCGCGTGACAACGGCGTCGCGGGCGCTCTCCGCCAAGCCCAGATAGGCCAGGAATAGATCGTTCTGCCGCCAGCCGTAGTGGCCAAGGAAGCTGCGCTGCCGCAGGGCAGCCAGGGCCAGCTCCCGATCCTCCTTCTCGAAGGACAGCAGGCGGAAGGGAAACACAGCGTAGAGTTCGCCGTTCTCGATGTTGCGGCGGTTGTCGTAGGAATCCGCCGGTGCCAGCATGTGCACCCCCTCCTCCTCGCGCAGTGGCAGTTCCGGGACTTTCCGCAGCAGTTCTTCCCAGGTCGCGCGCTGATCTGTCGGAACTGCATTCTCGGGCAGTGCCAGTAGCCGAGCGGCCACGGCCCGAATGCCTGCAATCTCCGGCATGGGATTTGTGCTCTCCCACCAGGTTTCGAGGACCTGCGCGGGATGCATGACCAGCTTGCCGTCCTCGCCGGTGTCGTAGAAGTTGGCAAAGAACTGCAGCGTCAGGTCGGCGAATGGCACGGCCGTCTCCCGCAGGAATCGCCGATCCTCCGTGTGCTCGCAGTAGTCGAGCATCAGGAAGGCCAGTTCGAGTCCGCCCACCCACTCCCACTTGTGGTATCCGCTCTCCTGCAACGGATCTTCCCGCTCCGCAAAGGGTGTCCAGCCATAGGTTTCGGTGAAGACATCGCCCCAGAAGTAGACGCACTCTGAGAAAAAGATGCCGTCGAAGCCGAAGTAGCGGCGGGTGCGATGGCGCCACAGTTCCAGCATGTCCTGGGCGTACATGCGGAACAGGGGCTGGAGCATCTCGTAGTCCCCGGCGGTGCACATGTTGTAGTAGGGCAGCCGGGTGTTCTGCCACCAGTAGCCCGGTCCCCAGCGCCGGTAGTCGGCATCGCCCTGCTTGCCGGGGTAGGGGACGGTGAAGAGCGAGCCGTTGAACTTGATGGGATAGCGACCCCGTCCGGCACAGGCCTGCACATACCGCTGCAGGGCGTAGGAGCGACTGACCAGCTCGGCATCCCGCGTGGCTTCCGGGCTACGGCCCGACACCTCAATCCAGCTTCGATCCCAGAA
>DAOUIC010000412.1:0-1602 GCA_034428255.1 Anaerolineales bacterium | reverse complement strand
CCGACTATACGCACGCCGGGGTCCGGTAATGTACGTCTTTATCCTGCAACGGGTGGTGGCCCTGTTTCCCCTGTTGCTGGGCGTTTCGCTCCTGGTGTTTCTGATGACCCAGCTCGTGCCCGGCGATCCGGTCATGATGATGCTGGGCGAGTACAGCGTGGCCTCCGCCGAGGATATCGAGAAGCTGCGCACCCAGCTGGGGTTCAACGATCCGCTGCATGTGCAGTACGGCCGCTATCTGAGCGGTCTGGTGCAGGGCGATCTGGGCGACTCCATGCGGTCGCGCAAGCCCGTGGCCCAGCTCATCCTGCAACGCCTGCCCCGGACCATCGAACTGACGGTCAGCGCGCTGCTGTTTGCCATCCTGTTCGGCACCGTCATGGGCATCACGGCCGCGCTGCATCACAACAGCTGGCTCGACTACCTCACGGTCACCATCGCGTTGCTGGGGGTGTCCGTACCGGGCTTCTGGCTGGCCCTGCTCTTGATACTGTTCTTTTCCGTTTACCTGGGGTGGTTGCCGGTTCTCAGCGATCCAGGCATCAAGGGGCTGATCCTGCCCATGCTGGCGCTGGGTCTGTGGGCGGGCGGTACCATTGCCCGTCTGGTGCGGTCGGGCATGTTGGAAGTCATACGCCAGGACTACATCCGCACGGCTTATGCCAAGGGGTTGGCGGATCGGTCCGTGATATACCGGCATGCCCTGCGCAACGCGCTCTTGCCCGTGGTTACGGTGGTGGGGCTGCAGTTCGGCCAGATCCTCGCTGGCACCGTGATCATCGAGGCGGTGTTTTCCCGTCCCGGCCTGGGCCTGATGCTGGTCAACGCCATCATTGCCAAGGACTTTCCCCTGGTGCAGGGCATCGTCATGTTCGTGGCGGCGGCCTACATCATCGTCAATTCACTGGTTGAGATTCTTTACGTGTGGGTCGATCCGCGGATTCGCTATGGGTGAAGCCGCGGCCCAAGGACAATACAACGCCGCACTGCAACGCACAATTGGACCGAAGGTTTCGAAACGGCGTCCCCGTGCCTTGGAGTGGACTGCCACCTTCCCGTAGGACGCGCCGTATTTCAGGTAGTCCAGGGCTTCCTACGCCGATGCCCTGTCAGTGTCGGCATGAATGTGAACACATCGCGCTCGGACACCTATTCCTGGTTGATAATCCCGTCATGAATTCCAGCGGAGAATGGTTATGGAATATGCGATTCATGGATCCACCATGCAGGCCGTTGTGCTTACGTTGCAGTCGGGGGAGTCCGTGATTACGGAGACCGGTGGCATGGCCTGGCAGATGGGCCAGATCAAGATGGATACCACAATGCCCGGAGGACTGTTTGGCGGCCTCAAACGCAAGTTCACGGGCGAGTCCTTCTTCATGACGACCTACGAGGCCCGCGAGGCCAATTGTCAGGTTGCCTTCACGCCTTTTGCCCCGGGCAAGGTGATCCCTGTCCAGCTTGGCGGTGGACGGGACGTCATCGTGCAGCGCGATGCGTTCATGGTGGCCGAGAGCACGGTTGACTTGGAACTGCATTTTCAGCGCAGTCTGGGAACCATGCTTTTCGGTGGTGAAGGCTTCATCCTGCAGCGACTGAGTG
>DAOUIC010000411.1:0-3969 GCA_034428255.1 Anaerolineales bacterium | reverse complement strand
CTGTCCAATCAGACCTGGGAGAGTTTCGAGCAGGTACTAAGTCCCAAGATTCTGGGAGCCTGGCAACTGCATCGAGCCACGGTGGACCGTGATCTGGACCTGTTCATCCTCTTCTCGAGCCGGGTCGGCGTCATGGGCAATCCGGGCCAGGCGAACCATGCCGCGGCCAATGCCTTTCTGGATCAGCTCGCCGGCCACCGCCGTGCCCTGGGTTTGGCGGGACAGGCCATGGCGTGGGGGGCCTGGTCGGAGATTGGTGAAGCCGCGGAACAACGGGAGCGGATTGAATGGCGGCGGGCATCCCTCGGTGGCCGCTGGTTCACCCCGCAGCAGGGGATTCGGGCACTCGACCGTCTTGTGCGGAAGGATGCCACCACCGCCGTAATCATGTCGATGGACTGGTCGGTATTCGAAGAGGCGGTCGAAGACCATCCCCTCTTCCTGGAAGAACTCCTGTCCACAGCCACCAAGGATGACACGTCGGATACAGCCCCGCAGGAAGACCTGCTGGCCCAGCTGCGACGAGGACCGACGGCGGGTCCCAAGGACCTGCTTGTGCCTTTCGTGCAGCAGGCAGTGCAGGCGGTGCTCCGGTTGCCTTCCCCGCCATCACCCACGGTGGGGTTCTTCGACTTGGGAATGGACTCGCTGATGTCGGTGGAGCTCCGCAACCGTCTGAACCGAGCCCTGTCCGGGGCGTATGTGGTTTCCAACACAGCCGTTTTCGACTATCCCAATGTCAACTCCCTGGCCGATCACCTGGCGGGAGAACTCGGCGAAGCCCTGGGGACTGGTACGCCGGAGCCCCTGCCGAGATCATCAGCTCCCCGGCCGCGCCAGAGTCCCGCCACCGACGGCGAGGCCATTGCGATCGTCGGGATGGCGTGTCGCTTCCCGGGGGCTCCGGACCTGGCTTCCTTCTGGTCCCTGCTGGAATCCGGCGGCGATGCCATCACCGATGGTCGACCGGACAAGGGTCCATGGGCAGGGATGGCGGGAGATCCCAATGCGGATGACATTGCCTATCGGCGCGGTGGCTTCATCGAAGGCCTCGACCTGTTCGACAACCGCTTCTTCCGCATTGCCCCCATCGAAGCCCGGACCATGGATCCCAAGCAACGGCTATTGCTGGAGACGACCTGGCAGGCCCTGGAGGATGCCGGCATCGATCCGGAACTTCTCAAGGGAAGCCGCACCGGAGTCTATGCCGGGATGGGCAGCAGCGAATACCGGGACGTGCTCGCCGCCCACGGCCAGGCGGATGCCTACTTCGGTACCTCCGGCAGCATGACGGCAGGAAGGATTGCCTACGTTCTGGGGTTGGAGGGACCCGCCATGCCTGTGGACATGGCCTGTGCGTCTTCCGTTGCTGCGGTGCATCAGGCCGCAGCGGCCCTGCAAAGGAGCGAAGTCGATTTGGCCCTGGCCAGTGGTGTGAACACCATCCTTTCCCTTCCGTTGATGCAGTTTCACAAGGATTTGGGACTGTTGTCCAAAGCCGGCCTGTGCAATGCCTTCGATGCGGATGCCGACGGTTTCGTGCGGAGCGAGGGCTGCGCCGTGTTGGTGCTGAAGCGGCTGCGACAGGCGGAATCCGATGGCGACCGGATATGGGGGCTGGTTAAGGGCTCGGCCATCAACCAGAATGGTGCCAGCGCAGATCTCCCGGTGCCCAGAGGCCCGGCCCAGGAGCAGGTCATCGAAGATGCCTTGGCCGTGGCGGGTGTGGCTCCGTCGGATATCGACTATATGGAGGCCCACGGCGCGGGGACCGAGCTTGGCGATTCCATTGAGTTGCGGGCCATATCCGCGGTGTACGGCAGGGGACGGGAAGCGGAACGGCCGTTGCTGCTGGGATCGGTCAAGACCAACATCGGCCACACGGAGTGGGCCTCGGGCATGGCCAGCATCATCAAGGTTGTGATGGCGATGAATCACAGGACAATTCCCGCCCACCTGCATTTCCGAAACCCGAACCCCAATTTCGAATGGGACCGCCTGCCGGTGCGCGTCATCCCGGAGATGACCGCCTGGCCCGAGACCAACGGCAGACCGTCCCTTGCGGCGGTCAACGCCTTCGGGCTTTCCGGCAGCAATGCGCATATCATCCTGGAGGGCTATGCCGGAGACACCGCATCCGGAAGCGGAGCCTTGTGGCCAACTGGTTCGCCGCAGCCGGTTGAAGTGGTCTTGCCGACGGTTCTCAAAGGGCTTCCGTTATCCGACGAAAAGCCGGAACGGAGAAAGGACCGGCTGTTGCCCCTGTCCGGCAAGACTCCCGAGGCCCTGCGGGATGCAGCCCGCCAGTATCTGTCATGGTTGGCGGAACGCGCCGAGGCATTGGAGGACGAACCTGCCATCGAACGGCTGCTGGCGGATACGGTTTGGACAGCCGGCATGGGACGCAGCCATTTTCCCTACAGGAAGGGCCTGGTCTTCCAGGACATGCCGGATTTGCAGGCCAAGCTGAAGGCGTTGTCCGAAACTGCTTCCGGAGAACAGTCTGTGCGGCCGGATTACGGTACGCCAAGCGTGGCCTTTCTCTACTCCGGTCAAGGTGGCCACTGGATGGGCATGGGCAAGACCCTTTACCGTACGGAACCCGTATTCCGCGCCGTCCTTGACCAATGCGACCAGTTGCTGCGCGAGGAACGGGATACTTCCCTGTTGGACATCATGTTCGGGCGCGATGGCGGCGAAGGCCCCAGCGACCGTGCCTGGGCACTGCCGGCCACATATGCCTTGGAGGTGGCTTTCACCGCCCTGTGGGAGAGCATTGGCATACGCCCCGACACGGTGCTGGGTCAGGGCATTGGAGACATCGCTGCGGCGCAGGCATCCGGGGCACTTGCCCTGGAAGACGGGCTGAGGCTGGCGATGTCCTTGATGGAACCGGATGAGGAGTTGGCTCGCATCACGACTACTGCTCCGGATCTGACCTGGATCAGTAGCGTAACCGGGCGCGAGGTACGGTCAACGGAGATGCTGGACAACGCTTACTGGCAGCAGCTGGCAACAAACACAAGTGCCCTGTCCCCGGACGACATGGACGCGGTAGTAGCGGGAACAGACCTGACGTTGGAACTTGGACCTTGGGCAAAATCGGATGCGATGCCGTCCCCAACCCCGCATTCTGACCGGCCCATCGTTTTGGCCAATGGCAGGCTACGTCCGGACACGGGTACCGGAAACGGTGTCCTGGATTTCCTCAAGGCGGTCGCAGCTGCCTACGAAACTGGTGTTTCGGTTGCGTTCACGGGCCTCTTTGCCGGAGAGGAACGCTGCCGAATCGCTATCCCGGGCTACGCCTTCCAACGAAGGAGTTTCTGGATTCAGAGCAGTAACGGGCACCGTTAGCGGTGCCCGCGTTTTTGTTTGGACATCACAACTGCAACAGGCATTTCAGCCGCCACCGACCACCACGAAGGTGTGTATTGGCTGTCCCAGATTCAGTCCATGAGCCTTGTGGATGCCTTGCAGTTCCCCAAATCCATAAGGTTTGGGGTAATTCGCTCTCGGTCGTCAGGCGGCTTGCGCCGCCTGTGCGGACTCGAGTCCGGGTGGAGCCGTCCCCACCGTGGTCCCGCTTCGATCCCGGAGCAGGCGTTTGACCTCTCGGAAGGGCGTGTACAGCGTGATCTCGTCGTCGTACAGGCGCGCCAGGATGTTGCGGGCGGCGTTGGTGTCCGCGTCCAACACGACTCCGTCCAGGCCGTAAAACCGGTCCCAACGCCGTTTTCCTTGCAGGAGTCCGGTGCGGGAGTCGATTTGCGACTCGCAAGCCTGCAGCCAGTGCGGACACACGGCCAAGTCAAACCGACCGTCGCAGGCGGTGTTCGCGTGCGGGGCCTGCGGGTTCCGGGCGCACGCCGACCACAATGCGGCGATCAACATCCTGGTGCGGGCGGGACTTCCGGCCGCACCCGTTTTGGCCCGCGGGACTGGGGCTGCCACACGGCGAGGAGCGCT
>DAOUIC010000410.1:0-7123 GCA_034428255.1 Anaerolineales bacterium | reverse complement strand
CCCAAGGAACCGCTCGTGATCGAGCCGTACAACGAAATCGGTCAGTACGGCGGCACTTGGCACAGGTTCGACACCTCGTCCAGCGGATCCCATCTCGTGATGGCCATGTACGCCTATTCCCCGGTCCACTGGGTTGAGGACGGCCTGGACAAGCGCCCCGGCTTGGCCAAAGGCTGGGCCAATAACGACGACAAGACCGAATGGACCCTGTACCTGCGCGAAGGCACCAGATGGTCCGACGGCGATGCCTTTACGGCCGACGACTTTCTGTTCTGGTGGAACGACATGGTTCTCAACACCGAACATTCCGATGTCCCGCCGGACTACATGAAGTCGGCGGACGCGGTCACCGAAGTCACGAAGACGGACGACTACACGCTTACCTTCACGTTCTCCGATTCGGCGCCCCTGTTCCTGGACCGCCTCGCCATGTGGCCCAACGGCACCATCCCGGGCAACGAAAAGCTGTTTGTACCCGAGCACTACCTGCGGCAGTTCCACCCGGACTATTCCGACGAGGAGACCTTCGAGTTGCTTGACGAGAAGCTGAACTGGCCCAGCAACCCGGACGCGCCGGTCCTGAACCCCTGGATGCCGGTGCAGTACGAACCGGGCACGCGCCTGGTCCTGGATCGCAATCCGTACTACTACGCCGTTGACACCGCCGGCAACCAGTTGCCCTACATCGATTCCATCGACATGACCTATGTCGAAAACCTGGAGGTGTCCAAGCTGCGGGTCATCGCCGGCGAACAGGAGATCTGTGGCCGACCGTGCCGATACCAGCCTCTGAGCGAACTGTCGGTTTTCCGTGATGCGGAAGCGGCCGTGGGCCTCAAGACCTATCTCTGGGACGTGGGCGGCGGCGCCTCCTTCCTCCTGTATCCGAACTGGACGCATACCGATCCGCAGAAGCGGGAACTGTATCGCAACACGGATTTCCGGCGCGGTCTTTCCCACGCGATTGATCGGGACAAGATCCAGAAAATCGTCTACTTCGGCACGGGCGAGAAGACCACCGGCACCATGAGTCCCAAGGCCATCGAGTTCACGGCCGACGAGACCGGAAAGGACCTCTACCGCCAGTGGCGCGACCTTGCCGTGGCCTACGACGTGGATTTGGCCAACCAGTTGCTTGACGCTTCCGGTGCTGTGGATGCCGACGGCGATGGTATTCGCGACCTGCCCAGCGGCGAAGAATTGACGCTCCGCATCGACTGCAGCGCTGGCGGCATCGCCAACAGCGCCAATGCCCAAAACGTCGAAATCGTCAAAGAGGGTTGGGAGGCCGCAGGCCTGCGGGTCCAGGTCAACGTGGTGCCCAATGAACAGCTGGGTGTGATGCAGGACAACTCTGAAATCGACATCCGCAGCTGCTGGGGCCTGGGCGACGGCCCGAACTTCCTCGTCTTCCCCAACTGGGTCATCCCGGTCGACAACAACCGCTGGGCGCCTCTCTACGGCTCCTGGTACAAGGTGATCGGCACCGAGAAGGAGGGCATGGAGCTGGATGTCGATCCGCTGGACCGCAACCCGCCGCGCGAAGAACCCAACGAGGGTGATCCGACCTGGCGGCTTTGGGAGCTGTACAACGCAGCCCGGGTCGAACCGGACGACGCCAAGCGCCTGCAGCTAAGCCAGGACATCATTCGTGTCCATGTCGAGGATGGACCGTTCGTGATCGGCACCGTTGCCAACACCCCCACGATTGTGGCGCACCTGGACAATGTCGGGAACTTCCCGTCCTACGAACAGTTGGGACTGGGCGGCTTCACCGGCCCTTGGATCATGGTCTACTTCGGGGCGGTCTACCCGGAACAGATGTATTTCAAGCAGTAGATTTGACGTGACGTATTCGATCCTGGTGGCGCAGGACACGTCCTGTGCCACCAGGATCAGGCGATGGCAGGACACATTCGCCGCATCCCCGCCCGTGACCAAGCCCGTGCCCGCGCCGCCCACCGCAGCCTGAACCCTGACCGATGCTTGCCTTCATCGCCCGGCGCCTGGTCTACATGATCTCCACGCTGGTCCTGATTTCCTTCGTGGGTTTTCTCATCATCAACCTGCCACCGGGCAGTTACATCGACGTCTTCCAGGCACAGCGCCAGCTTCAGGGAACGCACACGGCGGAGGCGGAGCTGGAGGCGCTCAAGCGGCGCTATGGGCTGGACAAGCCGGTTCCCGTCCAGTACTGGATCTGGATCAGGGGTTTCGTACGCGGCGACTTCGGGCGCTCCTTCGAGTTCAACCGGGAGGTCAGCGACCTGATCTGGGAGCGCCTCGGTTTCACCGTGGCCATCGCCACCGGCTCGCTCCTTTTCATCTGGCTCGTGGCCATCCCCATTGGGATCTACACCGCCACCCACCAGTACAAGCTGGGGGACAACGTGGCCACCGTCGTGGGCATGGCGGGGTTGTCCATCCCCGACTTCATGCTGGCCCTGGTCCTGATGGTGGTGATTCAGAGGCTGTTCGGCTTCACCGTCGGCGGCCTGTTTTCGCGCGAGTACGTGGACGCGCCGTGGAGCCTGGCCAAGGTGATCGACCTCGTCAAGCACCTATGGGTACCCATTGTGGTGGTAGGCACCTCCGGCACGGCCGGCCTGATGCGCATCATGCGCGGCAATCTGCTCGACATACTCAACATGCAGTACGTGCAGGCCGCGCGTGCGCGCGGCCTGCGCGAGACGACGGTGGTGGTCAAGCACGCCGTACGCAACGCCATCCATCCGCTCATCATGCTGCTGGGCATGAGTCTGCCCACCATCATTTCCGGCTCCCTGATCGTCTCGATCGTGCTGGGCCTACCCACAACCGGACCCCTGTACTTCAACGCCCTTCGGCAACAGGACATGTACCTTGCGGGCACGTTCCTTATGTTCCTGGCCTTCATGCTGGTGCTGGGCAACTTCCTGGCGGACATCCTTCTCGGGCTGATTGATCCCCGCATCCGGTACGAGTAGCACTTCCATGTCCGATCAGTCGCTCACCCTGCCGTCTGCCGTATCGGAACCGCAGGCGGCCGATGTCGAGGTCAACCTCAGTGCCGGCGAAATTGGCCAGTTGTCCCTGTGGTACCTGATTTGGCGCCGTTTCCTGCGCAACCGGCTGGCGGTGGCCGCGACCTTCGTGCTGCTGCTGCTCTACCTGATGGTGGCCCTGGCCGAATTCATCACACCGTACGACCACTTGATGTCCAACGAGGACTTCGTGGCACGGGCGCCACAGCTGCCCCGGTTCCGGGATGCGACCGGTCAGTTCCACCTGCGGCCCTTCGTCTACGGAACCACCACCGAACTGGACACCTACAATCTGGACTGGGTCCACAAGGACGACACGAGCCAGATGTTTCCCCTGAAGCTGTTCGTGAAGGGAGACCCCTACAAACTGCTGGGCCTGTTTCCCTCGGATCGGCACCTGTACGGGGTGGACGAGCCGGGCACCGTCTTTCTGCTGGGCACTGATCGGCTGGGCCGCGACCTGTTTTCCCGGATTGTCTTCGGAGGACGCATCTCGATGACCGTGGGCCTGATCGGGGTATCGCTGACCATCCTGTTCGGATCGGTAATGGGGACGATCTCGGGCTACTTTGGAGGCCCGGTGGACACAGTCATTCAACGGTTCATCGAACTGCTGATGTCGTTCCCGGCCATCGCGCTGTGGGCGGCGCTCGCCGCGGCCATGCCGGCCGACATCACCATCGTCACGCGGTTCTTTCTGATCAGCATCATCCTGTCCCTCATCGGATGGACCAGCCTGGCGCGTCAGGTCCGGGCCAAGGTCCTGGCCTTCAGGGAGATGGAGTTCTCCTCCGCGGCCACGGCCGCCGGTGCATCGCACTTCCGCATCATCATGGTGCACATGCTGCCCAACGCCCTCAGCCATATCATCGTGATTGCGACACTGGCCATCCCGGGCATGATCCTGGCCGAGACCGCCCTGAGCTTTCTGGGGCTCGGCATCCTGCCGCCCGCAGTAAGTTGGGGAACGTTGCTCCAGGACGCGCAGACCGTCGGCGTGGTGATCAAGAAGCCATGGTTGATGCTGCCGGGTGCGTTCGTGATTGTGTCGGTTCTCAGCTTCAACTTCCTGGGCGACGGCATCCGCGATGCCGTGGATCCGTTCGCCCTCTGACGGTTCCGGGACATGGCCGACCGCGCCGAGACCATCCTGGAGGTCAGGAACCTCCACACCCACTTCCATACGGAAAGCGGCGTGGTGCGAGCCCTGGAGGGAGTGGACTTCACCCTCAACCGGGGCCAGGTGCTGGGCGTGGTCGGCGAAAGCGGTTGCGGCAAGAGCGTAACGGCCCAGTGCATCATGAACATGGTTCCGAGCCGCGGCCGCATCGTCGACGGTTCGGTAATCTATCACCAGCGCAACGGTCAAGGGACGGAAACGGTTGAAATCACCGCGTTGCCGCCCAAGAGCAGGGAGATGCGACAGATTCGGGGCAATGAGATCGCAATGATCTTCCAGGAGCCGATGACGTCCCTGGATCCGCTCTATACAGTCGGCAACCAGCTGCTGGAAGCCATCAACCTGCACCAGGACGTGGACCGCACGGAGGCCCGCGCACTGGCGGTCCACTCCCTGGACCGGGTGCAGCTGCCGGAACCGGAACGGGTCTTTGCCAGCTATCCCCATCAACTCAGCGGGGGCCAGCGGCAACGCGTCATGATCGCCATTGCCCTCAGCTGCAATCCCACGCTCCTGATCGCGGATGAACCCACGACGGCGCTGGATGTCACCACGCAGGCCCAGATCCTTTCACTGATGCGCGATCTCCAGGACGAAACGCACATGAGCATCATCTTCATTACCCACGACTTGGGGGTCGTGGCGGAGATGTGCGACGAAGTGGCGGTCATGTACCTCGGCAAGGTTGTGGAACAGACGGACATCGATACAACTTTCTACAGCCCGAGACATCCGTACACCCAGGCGCTCCTGCGTTCGATCCCGCGCCTGGACGACGATCAGGAACGACGCCTGGAGGTGATTGCCGGAAGCGTGCCGGATCCCTCCAGCATTCCCTCGGGGTGCCGATTCCATCCGCGTTGTCCGGATTTCGTAGCCGGAGTTTGCGAGCAACGGGAACCGACTCTGATCCAGATCGACGAAGACCATCAGGTTCGCTGCCACCTGTACGACGAAACGGCATCCTCCCAACCCGGCATCCAACCCTGAGATGGCGACAACACCGAAATCTCCCTCCGAGGCAGCGGTTGCTTCCGTAGGATCCGGCTCGGGCCAGGGTCCGTTGCTGGAGGTCCGCAACCTCAAGATGCATTTCCCTATCCGCAAGGGATTCCTGAAACGCGTGGTCGGCCACGTCAAGGCGGTCGACGACGTCACCTTTTCGGTCGAACGCGGCACCGTCTTTGGCTTGGTTGGGGAATCGGGCTGTGGCAAGAGCACCACAGGCCGGTGCGTGATCAGGCTGCTCAAGGCCACGGCCGGGGAGATTGTCTATACCATGCCGGACGATGACCCGGTCCACATCGAAGCACTGGCTCCGGAAGCCCTGCGCATCATGCGCAGGCACATTCAGATCGTGTTCCAGGATCCGTACGCTTCGCTGAACCCGCGGCTGACCCTCAAGCAAATCGTGGGAGAACCGCTGGTTATCAACAATATCAGCCAGGGACAGGAATTGCAGGACCGGGTGGCGGAACTTCTGAGACGGGTCGGCCTGAGCCCGGAACACATGAACCGCTATCCCCACGCATTCAGCGGAGGCCAACGGCAACGCATCAGCCTGGCCAGGGCCTTGGCGCTCAACCCCCGGTTCATCGTAGCGGACGAACCGGTTTCGGCCTTGGACGTGTCGGTGCAGGCCCAAATCCTCAACCTAATCAAGGACCTCCGCGAAGAGTTCGGCCTGACCTATCTGTTCATCGCCCACAACATGAGCGTCATCAAGCACATCTGCGATTCGGTCGCTGTGATGTATGTGGGCCAAATCGTGGAGATGACAACCACCCGGGAACTGTTCCGGAAGCCGCTGCATCCCTACACGGAAGCCCTGCTGGAAGCCATTCCGGTACCCGACCCCCGCCGGGACAGACATCGCATCGTGCTTGAGGGGGACGTTCCCAATCCTGCCGATCCGCCATCGGGCTGCTACTTCCACCCGCGCTGTGCCTACGCCCAGGATGTCTGCCGAACGGAGACCCCGCCCTTGGCCGAGCACGGGCCGGGCCACATGGCCAGGTGCCACTTTGCCGCGGAGCTGGAACTGAAGGGAATGACCATCTAACAACACCGGCAACCCAGTGCCGGTGACTTCGGCAATCGAACCGCCGGCTGTCACCGTTCGACGTCCCGGTTCGCCGGGACGCGGAGTTGCCTATAGGACTCGGGCCGCGCCGACCACCGCGGTCAGGTTTTTGTCGGGTGAATCGCCCTTCACAACACAGTCCGGCGCCAAAATCAAGCCGGGTCCGGGATGGTCTTCAACCTGTGCCGCCACCATGGCTCGGTTGTCATCCTCCGTGCCGGACCGCATGGTCTCGAGATTCAGCCCCGCTGCCAGGGTCTTGTCGGTCAAGCTGCGCGCCTCCGCCACATCCGGATTGTCGCCTCCGGCTGACCAGCTTAGGCAATTTACGTCAAGCTGCGCGGCTTCCTCCAGCATGATGTTCGAACCGCATACGTGCAGCATGCGGATGGCGCTGTCCTCCAGTTCGGACGCAACATCGGCATCGTAGGCAAGTCCGAACTCCCGATATTCCTGGGGCGACAGAATGTCGCGGCTCGCCTGCTGTGTCGCCAGAAAGTACCCCGGCACGCCCACGGAATTGCAGGCCCGAACGTATCGCACCACCGTGTCGCGGATGGTGCGCAGGCCCGCGTGCAGCCATGCCGGATCGTGCCGCATGTGTTCATACACCCGATCGCCGGCGATTTTGTGAGCCAGCGTAATCGGACTGAAGATGGTCATCATGTAGGGAACCTCGTCTCCCCACAGCTCCCCCACTTGGCTGCACATTTCCAGCTCCCTGCCCAGGGCCCCCGTCTCGGGTTCCAGCACCGGCAGGGACTTCCAGTCCGCCGCCAACGCAACCGGCGAGGCGATAACCGTTGGCGCTTCATCGTCGTGACGTCCGAACTGGAT
>DAOUIC010000409.1:0-1564 GCA_034428255.1 Anaerolineales bacterium | reverse complement strand
CGGCTGAACCATGGAACCGCAAGTCGAACTGCGCGACGTTGCCATTCGGTACGGGACCAAGACCGTCCTCGAAGGGATCAACATCCATGTCCACCAGGGCCAGTTCCTGGCCCTGCTGGGCCCCAACGGTTCCGGCAAAACCACCCTTCTCAAGCTGCTGCTGGGGGTACTGCAGCCATCAAGCGGCACCGTCTCCCACGACGGGCAGCCGGCCCGGCGCGGATCGGGCCCCCACTGCGGCTATGTGCCCCAGATTGAGGATGTGGACTGGAGTTTCCCCGCCACCGTGCGCCAAGTGGTCTGGATGGGCCTGCGGCGCGCGGGGTTCTGGCCGCCCTGGCCGACAAGGGGGGATTCGGAACGCATCGAATCCATACTTGAGCGGCTGGAGATTCCGGATCTGGTGGATCGGCACATCGGAGAGTTGTCGGGCGGGCAGCAGCAGCGCGTGTTCATTGCCCGCGCGCTCGTGTCCGACCCCAGCATCCTGGTGCTGGACGAGCCCACCAGCGACGTGGACGTGTACAACACGGAAAACATCCTGCATCTGCTGGCGGAGCTGAACCGCACCGGACAAACCATCATCATGAGCACGCACGATGTCAATGCCGCGGCCACGCACCTGCCCTGGGTGGTCTGCGTGAACCGGACGATCGTGGCCCAGGGACCGCCGGAGGCCATTCTGCAGAAGGAAATCCTGGATGAGACTTATCAGGCCGACCTCGTGGTGCTGAGACAGAACGGCCAGGTGTTTGTCTACGAGGCACCCCACTCCCATACCTGGACGGAACTCCATCCCAAGCCGGTCGCGGCCCACGCCCCCTTCGATACCGAAGCAGGAGCGGAATTGGCCCACTGAACATCCTGCTGGAGCCCTTCGGGTTCCTCTTCTTCCGCACCGGCTTCGCGGTGGCCCTGATGGTGGGAGCCATGTGTGGAGCCCTTGGGGTCTACATCGTCCTTCAGGGCATGAGCTACATCGGACATGGGTTGGCGCATGCTGTGTTCGGGGGAGCGGTCGTCGCCTTCATGGCGCGCTGGAACTTTTATCTGGGAGCCGGGATCTGGGGGGTGTTATCGGCGTTGTGGATCAACAGCCTAGCCCGCAGGCCGGAGATCAAGGCGGATGCGGCCATCGGCATCATCACCACAGCCAGCTTTGCTCTGGGGGTGGCGTTGATCAGTCGGGCCCGGTCCTACACTCCCTCGGTCGAGGCGATGCTGTTCGGCAACATCCTGGGCGTGGACCGCACCGATCTGCTGGTTGTCGCGACAGTTCTGGTCGTGTCCACCGTTCTGCTGCTGGTCTACTACCGCCCCTTGTTGTTCCACACGTTCGACAGCGAAGTTGCCCAGGTGCAGGGGGTTCCCACCGGCAGGGTTTCGATTGTCTTCGCGTTCCTGCTGGCGGCGGTGATCATCTCTTCGATGCAGGTCTTGGGGGTCACGCTGATCTCCGCAGTGCTGATCATGCCGGCCACGATCGCGCGCATGCTGACGGTCAGCTTTGGTCGCATGATGGTGCTCTCAATCCTGCTGGGATCAGTGTCGGCGGGGCTGGGCA
>DAOUIC010000408.1:0-3376 GCA_034428255.1 Anaerolineales bacterium | reverse complement strand
ACCGGTCTCCAGGGCGGAGAGGCGCGCTTCCTCTTCCAGGATGAAGCGGAACACCACCGATTCCAGGTGGGCCGGACCTTCATGGAAAATCGAGGGGCCCCAGTTGTAGTCGTCGTTCCGTTCCAGCACAACCTCGTTGCCCGGAATCTCGCTGACGAACTTGAACGGCCCCGAACCAATCAGCGCATCGCTGAAGTTGTCGCCGTGCTCTTCCACCGCCTGCTGGGAAACGATGCCCATGAAGGGCGATGACAGCGCAAACGGGAAGAGCGCGTAGGGGGTCTCGAAGGTTACCTTCAAGGTGGTGTCGTCAATGACCTCGGAGCCCGTGTAGGAACCCAGCAGGGGACCGGCCTGCTTCGACTCGGTCGCCGGATCCTTCATGCGGTCGAAATTGAACTTGACCACGCCGGCCGTGAGCGCACTGCCGTCATGGAACGTCACGTCGTCGCGCAACGTCAGGGTCCACTCCGTCGCATCGTCGGACACTTCCCAGGCCGTGGCCAATCCGGCCACGTAATTGGCATCGTCGTCCAGGTAAATCAGACGGTCGAAGATGTTCCGGAACACGTAGGCGGCCTGGGTGAAGGCGCTGGCGTGCGGATCGAACGTGTCGTAGTCCACGTTGCGAATGCCAATGGTCAAAGTGCCGGAGCCCATGGCTTCCATGGCGGCGTCTTCTTCCATTGCAGGGGCATCGCCCGTGGGTGCAACACAGCCTGCCACCAGTACCACGGTGGCGATCAGCCAGATCCAAGGCGTACGCAATCTGTTTTTCAACATGGTGTTGTTGCTCCCGAAAATTCGGCAAGGTGAAGCCGTGTGCCAGCAACTCCGCCGACTGTTGCTGTTGCCCGTCAATCGGGCAGGGGAACTGCTGCGGCTCAGCCCACAATCTTACAGCAGTGCAAAATCCGCGCCAACGGGCCAATTCGCCCAATGGACGGGGTCAAGGTAACCAAGGCTTGATGCAGGGCGTTGGCAGCCGTGAAACGCCGGTCCCCGGGTACGCCACTCGTGTCCAGGATTCCTAACGCACCTGCATGCGCGGGTCCAGGGCATCCCGCAAGCCGTCGCCCAGGATGTTGATCGCGACCACCACCAGTGCAATGGCCAACCCCGGGAACGTGGACAGCCACATGGCTTCCCGCAGGTTGTAGCGGCCCCGGCTGACCATGGCGCCCCATTCCGGGGTGGGCGGCTGGGCTCCCAGCCCGATGAAGCTCAGGGAGGCGGCGCCGAAAATGGCACTGGCCACCTGCAGCGTGGACAGGACAATCACCGGCGCCAAGATGTTGGGTAGGATGTGGCGTATCACGATGCGCCCGTTGGAACTGCCGATCAGGCGCGCGGCGTCGACGAAGTCCAGTTGGTTCTGGGCGAGCGCGCTGCCGTGGACAATGCGGGTGAAGGCCGGTATGGCACTGATGCCCACGGCGATCATCACGTTCTCCAGGCTGGCCCCCAGAATAGCCACGATGACAATCGCCAACAGGACGCCCGGGAACGCCAGCAGCAGATCCATGGCGCGCAGGATGACAAAACTGACCACACCGCCGTAGAAGCCGCTGAGCAGCCCCAGAATCAGGCCGGCGATGGTGGAGATGCCCGACGAGATCAGACCCACGCGCAGCGAAATCCGCGCGCCCCAGACCACGCGGCTCAGAACGTCGCGCCCCGTGTCGTCCGTACCGAACCAGTGTTCGGGTCCGGGCGGTTGCAGGACCTTGTCGGCATCGATGGCCAACGGATCGTAGGGGGCGACGACAGGCGCGAGCACCGCGCAGACAATCAGGATGAACAGGAAAACCGAGCTCGCGGCCGCCGCCCGGTTGCGCAGCAGGGTTCCCAGCAACTGGCGGAACGAACCGCGCTCCGCGTTCATCGCGATGCGTCCCCGGTGCCCGCCGCATTCCGGCGTGGGTCCGGGCCGGCGTCCGTGGAAGGGATTGCCGGCTCGGAAGTGGCCAGCCCCCGCATCAGAACGTAGAGGGTGCCGTCAGCCGCGACCTCGGTGGGAAACGTGGCGAGACGGCGCCGATCCGTCAGGCACTGGCCCGAGTCAAGCGCGAATTCCCAGCCATGCCAGGGACAGACCAGGATCTCGTTTTCCCGTCCCCATCGGAACGTGCCGGGCGCCGAGGGAAGCGTGGTGCCGCGTACCGTGCCCCGGCAAATGGGGGCTCCTTCGTGGGGGCAGTGATTCAGAACCGCCCGCACCTGCCCGCCGACCCGGAAGATGCCCACTGAACGGCCGGCAACCTCCACCTGCATGCAGGTGCCGTCGTGTATGTCGTCGGCATGGCCGACTCGGTGGCGTCGGAGGGAAGAAGCGGAGGCCATGGAATTCGGCATCTTGGAAGGTTCAGGGGTTGCAAGGTATCGGAAGGGTCAGGCCCATTCCGTGAAGAACCGCTTCCAGTTCTCGAAGATGATCATGTCCTGCAACTCCTTGGGAACGCGGGGCAGACGGGTACCTTCCACCATATCGTTGATGCGCCTCAGGCCCTCTATTGTGCCTTCCACCGTATCAAAGGGGAAGTCCGTGCCAAACAGGACTTTGTGCCCCACGCCGTACTCCATCACCGTGACAAGGGATTGCCAGTAACGCCAGGCGCGGAAGTGAATGGCGGAAATATCGGCAAATAGATTGGGCGCCTTGCGAATGAGCACAATCGTGTCGGCTTCCCAGGGATGGCCCAGATGGGCCAGGATCATTTTCAAGTCGGGAAACGCCAGTGCGATGTCTTCCAACTGCAAAGGTAGGCTCCAGCGAATTCTTGCCTTCCGGGGGAAGGTCGTGCCCTGGTGCCACAGGATCGGCAGTCCCAGCTCCTGACACTTGCGGTAGAGGGGATAGTGGCTCGTGTCCATGGGATCGAAGCACTGATACGCCGGTGCCAACTTCAGCCCCTTCAGGCCCAGGCTCTGCACGCAGTGCTCCAGTTGCTCAACGGCATCGGGCCGGTTGGGATCGACGGAAGCCCACCCTTCAAGTTTGTCGGGATGCTGCCGCACATAGGCGGCGACAACTTCGTTGGGGATGTCGAAGCCGGTCGCGGGAGCCTGCAGGCCGAACACCACCACCTTGTCCGCTCCCGACGACGCGGCCCAATGGCGTTCCGGCCGTGCATCGAACAGATCCCGCGGGGGCATGTCGCGGTCAAAGGTCTCGGTGGCCAGCCCCATGTTGGCCTGCCACGCCTGTGCGGCATCCTGCATCACCTCCGGCGATACATGGTCCGGGTACCACATCACATGGGAATGACAGTCGACGATCATGTTACGGGTGTTTTCTGAAGGCAGGAAGTGTGGTTGGACGGGAAGGTCGGACACTCATCGTAACGGTTCGGCCAATGTACCGGCAGTTCAAGCC
>DAOUIC010000407.1:0-2215 GCA_034428255.1 Anaerolineales bacterium | reverse complement strand
TCGGGTCCGATGGCACCGGTCAGTAGGAGATTGGTGTCGGCAAACCGGATGGTGAAGGCTAGGCGCGTGAGGAAATTGCCGATCCGAATGCCGCTGTCCGCATCGAACCGGGTGAAGACGTTGCCATCCTCGCTCGGATAGTCGAACTCCTCCGTGTCGGTATTGACGATGACGTAGTTGTGGCTGAGCTCGCTGAAGTACAACTGAGGCTTTTCGACCGGAATCGATCCCTTGGGCGGCAGGTCCTTGAGAATGAACGTGGGATTGCCGTCAAACGTGATTTCCGCGACCGGCGAGGCCGCCACGCCATACCCGTGCGTGAACACCAGCCGTTCGTTGACCCAGGTTTGGGCCTCACCGCTCAACTGCCGCGGATCGAGCTCCCGCGCCGCCAGCAGGACCTGCTTGAGGGTTCCGTCCACAACGTACCGATCAATATCGATGTCCTGGAACTCGTAGTACTGGCGCAGGACCTGCAGCTGGTTGTAGGAAATCCGCATGGGACGGTAGTCCCACAAGCGGATGTTGGCGATGGTTTCGTTTTCGCGTGTCAGGTCGTCCAGCGTCAGGGTTTCGTGGGCGTTGAATGCAACCGAATCCAGAGTGTCCAGATCGTAGGCCTTGCGCGTGAGGGCGATGTTGTGCTCGATGTAGGGCTCTTCGCGAATGAATTCGTTGGGATTGACGACGAACCGCTGGATCAGGTTGGGGACAAAGTTTCCCGCCAGCACGGCCACCACGACCCAGATGCCCAGTGCGTAGACAATCACCTTCCAAGCAAACTTGAGGAAGATGTTGACCAGAACCAGCGCAGCGATGGCCAACGTAACGAAAAACAGGGTCTGGTAAATCGGCAGCTGCGCGTTGACGTCCGTGAAGCCCGCGCCAAAGACGGCACCCCGATTGCTGTAGACCAAGTCGAAGCTTTGCAGCCGGTACTGCCAGGTAAGCAACAGCAGGATCGCGACGACAAGCAGGCTGAGGTGGGTCTTGACACGGCGATCCTCGAACCACTGCCGCCAGTTGAAGCCGTTCACCAGCATGGTGCCGATCAGGGCAAAGACAAAAGCCGTAAGCAACAGACTGCGCACGGCCTGCCAGATCGGAAGCGAGAACACGAAGAACCCAACGTCCCGGTTGAAGATCGGATCCGTCAGCCCAAACTCCATCTGATTCAGATAGAGCAGGATTTCCTCCCAGAGGGACATCATGGCCAAACCGGACATGACGGCCAGGATGGCGGAACCGACATAGAGTAGCGGCGTGACCCGGAAGCCGACCATCTGCTGGGCCGTGCTGTCGAGCGTCGAACCCTCGGCGCGCCGGTTGATGCGGGATGCCAACCAGATGTTGCCCGCCAGCAGCAGCCAAAACAGGATGCCGCTGACAAGGAACGTGGTGCCGGACGCCAGGATGCGCGTCACGTAGACGGATGTGAGATCGAGGCTTTCGAACCACAGCCAATCGGTAAAGTAGCCGAGCAGGCGCGTGCTCAGCATGATGAGAAGAAACAGAACCACTGACCAGATCAGGCGCCGGCCCCCGAATTGCGGGGCTTCCTCCCTGATGACTTCCTCTCCGTCGCCGTTGCCGGGATCGTTGCCGCCACCCTCAAACGACGGGGTGAGATTCCCGTTGCCGCTGGCCTGCTCGGATTGTTCGCGTTGCTGCAGTTGTTCAAGCAGGTCCCTGAACGGGTCGCGGCCGTTGGACTTGGTCATTGTGGGAACATTCCTCAAATCCTCGTGTGAACCCCTATTCTATACTCCCGACTGCGGTCGGGATCCTCCTGCGGCCCGAATGAAAACCGCATTCGTTCGGGCAGGCGCCCCGTGCAACGCGTTCAAAACCCGTCGGTCTGACTTCAAGTGCGCATCCTGTTTGCCGCTCCGTTCGGTCTCGAGACCAAGGCCACGGTCCGATCGCGAGCCTTGCCCCTGGCGCAGGGGTTGGCATCCTTGGGCCACGATGTCGAAGTCCTCGTGCCGCCATGGGATACGCCCGGGAGCAAACCCGGAATCGAATGGGTGTCCGGGGTGTGCGTGCGGCAGGTGAAACTGACAGGCGGAGTGGCCGGTACCGTGCTTCGTATGTGGACACGGGTGCTTGCCTCGGCACCGGATGTGCTGCACATCGTCAAGCCGCGCCTGCATGCCGGCGCATGCCAATTCCTGGCCTATGCGCAAGCGTTGGCGGCCGGAGGATTGGGCGCGAC
>DAOUIC010000406.1:0-3779 GCA_034428255.1 Anaerolineales bacterium | reverse complement strand
GACCTCGAGCCCTACCTGGCCGCCGACCCGACGTTCAACGAAGACGACTACGTGCCCAACGTGTGGATCGCCCAGACCTACGACGGCAAGCGCTGGGGCCTGCCCTGGGACTCGGGCGCCATGTGCCTGGGCTACGACAAGGACATCTTCGATGCCGCCGGCCTCGACTACCCGGCGCCCGACGTCTGGATGACCTGGGACGACGTGCTGGAACTGGCCCTGCAGCTGACCATCGACCTGGACGGCAACAAGCCCGGCGATTCAGGCTTTGATCCGGCCCGGGTGGCGCAGTACGGCTTCAAGCCGGGTTTGGGCCACGGTCGCTACACCTACCTCTGGGCCAACGATGCCGAAATCGTCGCCGAAGACGGAACGATGCCCATGGACTCCGACGAGTTCGTCCAGACCATGAACTGGCTCGCCGACTTGGGTCTGGAGCACTACGTAGCGCCTTCGCCGGCCTATGAAACCGCGGCTCCCGTGGACATGCGCTCCAAGAACCTGGCCATGCAGCACATTGGTGCCTGGTCGATTGGCCGCATCAATGCCGCCGAGGTCAACTGGGGCACAACACAGGTGCCGTACAACACAACCCCGGTCTCCTACGGCCACTACTCCCCGCTGTGCGTCTTCTCCCGCAGCAAGGTGCAGCAGGAAGCCTACGACTTCATCCAGTTCGCCTGCTGCAGCTTCGATGGACAGAAGATCCTGGTCGACCTGGGCATGCAGCAGCCCATCCGCAAGGACCTGCGCGAGCAGTTCCTGAGCAACCCGGAAGGCCCGGACGGACCGTCCCGCCAAGTGTTCTACGATGCCTTCGAGAACATGGACACCTTCCGCTGGCCGGGCGACACAATTGGCTCCTACTTTGGTGGCTGGTACCAGCCGCTGCTGGACTACTGGGCCCCGTACAACGACCAGTTGTTCCTGGGCGAAGTCCGATGGGAGGACATCGCCGCCGAGGTGCGGGCCGGATCGGAACAGATCCTGGCCACGGGCGAGCTGGCCTAACCACCACCGCCCACGATTTCACTGTAGACACCGGGAAGGGCGGACCGCGGTCCGCCCTTCCCGGCGCGTAACCGAAACACCCCACCACCGCCAACCCGACCCATGGCTTCGATTTCGACCACGCCTTCCGCCCAGCCGCGCCTGAAAATCTGGCAGCGGCTGAGCTTCGAGGAGACGGTGTTCGGCTGGCTGTTCATCCTGCCGGCCGTGCTGGGTCTGATCCTCTTCCAACTGGGCCCCGTGCTGGTCAGCATGGGCCTTTCTTTCACCGAATACGACATCATCAACCGGCCGACCTGGAACGGTTTGGAGAACTACACCCGACTCTTCAAGGACGACCTCTGGATCAAGTCGATCCAGGTCACGCTCAAGTACGTCGTCATCTACGTGCCGGCGGCCCTGATCTTCGCCTACCTGGTGGCGCTGCTGATGAGCGGCCGCATCCGCGGCATCTCCGCTTGGCGCACGATGTGGTACCTGCCCTCGATCGTGCCCTCCGTGGCCGCCGCCGCCGTGTGGCGCTGGGGCCTGCATCCGGAGTTCGGCCCCATCAACTTCCCGCTCAAGGTGCTGGGCCTTCCCGCCCCGCGCTGGCTGGCGGACCCGGACTGGATTGTGCCCTCCATTGTGTTTATCAGCCTCTGGAGCCTGGGCAACTCCGTCCTGATCTTCCTGGCCTCCATCACCGGAGTGCCCCGCTCCTTCTATGAGGCCGCCGAAGTGGACGGAGCCGGCATCTGGAGGCAGTTCACGACCATCACGCTGCCGCTGACCTCCTCCATCATCTTCTTCCAGTTGATCATCACGGTCATCAACAGCTTCCAGGTCTTCACCTCCGCGTTCATTCTCTTCGGTTCCAATGCCGCCGGCTCCGTGGCCGGACCCGGCAACGCGGCGCTGTTCTACATGCTGTACATGTACCGCAACGCCTTCGGCTACTTCCGCAACGGTTACGCCTCGGCCATGGCCTGGCTGCTGTTCCTGACGGTAGCCATCCTGACGTTCATCCTCTTCAAGACCCAAAACCGCTGGGTCTACTACGAGGCCGGGGACGACAACGAATGAACGTCATCCGCTACGCGATTCTGGTCGGTGGCGGCATCCTGATGCTGACGCCCTTCTTCTGGCTCGTGTCCAGTTCGTTCAAGACGCCGGCCACCATCTACGTCTTTCCGCCGCAATGGATCCCGGACCCGTTCCGCTGGCAGAACTATGTGGAGGTGTTCGATGCGGTGCCGGTGCTCAGGGCCTCCTGGAACACCATCTACATCACGATGTTTGCCAGCATCGGCGTGATCCTGAGTTCGGCGATGGCCGCCTACGGGTTCGCCCGCCTGCGCTTCCGCGGCCGCGATCTGACCTTCTCCCTGTTGCTGTCGACGGTCATGCTCCCCTACGTGGTGACCATGATCCCGATCTTCATCATGTTCTCCCGGCTGGGCTGGATTGACAGCTTCAAGCCGCTGATCGTGCCCCACTGGTTCGGGGGGCCGATCACCATCTTCATGCTGCGCCAGTTCTTCCGCACCATTCCGCTGGAGCTGGAGGCGGCCGCCCGCATCGACGGCGCCAGCCGGCCCCGCATCTTCCTGCAGGTCATCATCCCCCTGGCCCGGCCGGCGCTGGTGGTGACCTCCATCCTGGCCCTGGTCTTCAACTGGAACGGCTTCCTTGAGCCGCTGATTTACCTGCGCAAGACCAAGCTCTACACGCTGGCCCTGCTGGTCAATTCCCTGCGGGAATTCGAGTCCGGCCTGGACTGGACGCACTACATGATGGTCGTGTCGACCATCATGGTGGTGCCGGTCCTGATTCTGTACTTCCTTGCCCAACGGGCCTTCATCGAAGGCATTGTCCTAACCGGCCTCAAGGGCTAACACCCGGTTGCCGTCGGCCAAGCCCGGAACGGCATCTGCCCGCACCTCGCCAAACCAACAGACCGCGGACGCGGTCAGGGGACCCCATGAGAAACCTCGACCACTTTCGTTTTGTCGCCACGCCGCACGAACCAACGGAACTGGTGGCGCGCAGCGCCCGGATCCTGGCCGACGAAATCGCGTCCCGGACCGGCAAAAGCCTGTCCGTGGTCGACAATCCGCCGTCCGGTGCAGCAGGCTTCGTGCTGGGCACCGTCGAGACACCGGGACACCTGCATGGGTTGTGGAGCGACTCGGATCTGGACCTGGGCACCGACTCCAAGGACGCCTACCGGATCCGGACCACCGGCTCGGGCGACAGGGAGACCGTCGGGATCTTGGGCAACAGTGAGCGCGCCGTGCTGTTTGGCGCGGGCCGCGTGCTGCGCCAGATGCACATGACCAAGTCAAGCTGGACCGGACCGACCAGCATCACCGTCGATGCCGTGCCGGACTACTCGCTGATCGGTCACCAGCTGGGCTACCGGGACAAGACCAACTCCTACTGTGCCTGGGACGAGACGCAGTTCCGGCGCTACATCCTGGACCTGGCGTTGTTCGGCACCAATGCCATCGAGGTCATTCCACCGCGTACGGACGATCTGGACAACAGCCCCCATTTCCCCATTCCGCACCTGGACATGCTCGGGGTGCAGTCCCGCATCTGCGACGAGTTGGACATGGATGTCTGGATCTGGTTCCCGGTCATGCAGGCGGACTATACGGACGAGGCCCAGATCGAAGGCGAGTGCGAATTCTGGGACGAAGTCCTTTCCAGCATGCCGCGCCTGAACCACGTGTTCGTGCCGGGGGGCGACCCAGGCCACACGCGGGCACCGGTCCTGATGGATC
>DAOUIC010000405.1:0-8344 GCA_034428255.1 Anaerolineales bacterium | reverse complement strand
TCCGGTTGAAGATCCGGCTCGACATCATCTCCTGTCAAGTCCACATCCTCGGCTGCCTCCGCCGCATCCTCGATCCTGGAGACCGCCTCGGGATCCAGCTCCGGCAGTTCCTCCAATGAGGTCATGCCGAAGTAGAGAAGGAACTGCTCCGTCACCCCGTACAGCAACGGGTTGCCCACCGTTTCCTTGCGGCCGCGCACCTCAATCAGCTCGCGGGCCAGCAACGTCCGCAGCACATGGGCGCTGTCCACACCGCGGATCGCCTCGATTTGGGCCCGCGTGACCGGCTGATGATAGGCAATGATGGCCACGGTTTCCGTGGCCGGCTGGCTCAGGCGCGACCGTCGGGCCAAGGCCACAAACCGGTCGATCGCATCCCCGGCCTCGGGCATGGTTACCAGAGCCACCTTCTGCCCCAATGTCAGCAACCGCAGGCCGCGCTGGTTCTGCTCAAGGGTCTCTTCCAGTTCCTCCAGGGCAAACCGCACCACCGGCGCGGGGCGGTCCACGACCCGGGCCAGGGCCTGGACCGTCACGGGTTCGGGCGCAACGAACAGCAGGCTCTCCAGAAGCGCGGCCAGAGAAGGTTGCGTACGCATGTCGGACATGGTGGGAAAAAGGCTAGCGGAGCACCGGCACGCGGCGGATGGGAGCCATTATAGGCACCCGTGCGCCATCCGCCTCCCGGCAGGCCATGCCTGGCAAGGCGATTGCATCCCAAGGAGGGGTTGAGGCGGCGGTCGCGGAACCGGACCGGCGCAAGGTCAAGGGCGTGATGGCGGACACCCCAACCTCGATATCTCGGCGCAGAGGTTCTGCGCCGATCTTGGTCAATCCGGCCTACACATCGCAAATCGACTCCCGCACGGGCCTGTTGCAGGGCCGTCGTCGCTGGGATCGGTTTTACTGTCTCGACGGGGTTGTGCTGGACGCAGACGTCAATGCCGCCTGCAACATTCTGGCGAGGCTGTACGACGAGGAGATAACGTTGTACATGCCCTACAGGGAGGTGCGTGCCCTGCTCGCTGAACGAACCAGGCTGTCGGTGGGGACTGCTCCACCCGGACTCGAGTTGCGGGGGCGTGCAACGGAGCCCCCATCAACCGAGAGCGAATTACCTGCACCGGTACCGAAATGTACCAGGTAAAGGAACAGATCACCCGGAGACAGTTTTATTCTCATTGCTACGGACCTTCACCCACTGTAGACGGGCTGGATTCCTGTGTTCCACCGTGTTCGACACCGAGTGTTTGGGCGACACAGAGCATGACATGTCCGTCGCCTGTGGACTCGGGCCAATATCAACGAAAGTGAAACAGTGCCCCCGTCGCTGCAATTTAACGCAGGCAGTGGCATGCGGTGTTATAAGATGCGTGGTTTCCGTGGGCAATTCAGCCTCAATTCCACACAAGACCGATCTTGCAAGGAGAACAGTATGAATGGCATGTCCTCAATGTCGCGTCGCCGGTTTCTGTCGTTGACCGGGTTGACGGTTGCAGGCAGTGCCTTGGCTGCCTGTGTCGCACCGACGGTCCCGGCTGCCGATGATGCCGCCATGGCCCCGGAACCGCTGCGCATTACCCATTGGTGGGGTGAAGCCTTCGACAATGCAATGGCTGCCTTCGCCGAACAGCATCCGCAATATGATGTCGCCAACGAACCGGCTCCGTGGGATGGCTACCACACCAAGATTCCCACCACGGTGGCAGCTGGCACGGCCGCTGATGTCATGTTCATGAATGCCGGTCAGTTCATGGAATTGTTGCCCCAGGGTGTGGGCGCTGATCTGACCGAGCACCTCAATGGCGATCCGGACATTGATGCCAATTTGTGGGCAATCGATCCGGCCCTCGACACCGGCTGGGAAGGAGTGGCCTATGGTTTGCCGCAGTGGCACCCGGACAGCGCCAACCTTTGGGTCAACAAGGATTTGATGAGCGAGGCGGGCATCGAAACGCCCGAATGGGGCCATGATGACTTCATGACCTGGAACTGGAACGATCTCGTGGAAGCTACGGTTGCCACCACCAAGCGCATGGACGACGGTTCGTTTGAGCAGTGGGGAATAGCGTTGGGCCGCCTCCATTCCAGTGCCTACCGGGACATGGTCTGGACCAATGGGGGTGAATTCTTCGACGATACCACCCACGAAAGACCCACAGTGAGCCTCTTTACCGATCCCGAGGTCGTTGAGGCCTTCCAATACCTGGTGGACTTCGAACTGAAGCACAACGTCGGCACCCGCCCGGACGACGAAGCCGTGATCGGGCCCGATGGTTCCTACCTCAGCGGCAAGGTGGCCATTACCTGGAATTGGAACATCTATGGTGTGATGAAACAGGCGAATTTCGACTGGGGCATCATCACACCACCCTTCCAGCAAGGCCGGGCCAACAAATACGGGGGCAACAGTTGGGTTGTCAACTCGGCATCCGATCACCAGGATGCCGGCTACGAATTCATCAGTTGGGCCGCTACCAAACTGGAAGGCCAGAAACAGTTCGTGGCGGTGGGTACGGTTCCCGCCTACAACCCCCATGGGATTATTCCGGAAGCCGAAAGCGAAGCACAGTCCAATGTGTGGAAGTTGATCATCGCCCGTCAGGAGGCGGCCCTTGAGGATGGCGTGGCACGTGCCTATGCCTTGGGCCCCCACGGCACCGAAATCGAGGACATTCTCAATGCGGAAATCGCCTTGGTTTTCAATGGTGACCGGTCTGTGGAAGAAGCGCTGGCCAACGTCAAGGCACAGGCGGATCCATTGTTGGGCTAGGTCCCTGAATGGGGGATAAGCCAATTTCCCGCCACCGTCACCCGTAGACTTCCGGGCAACGGTGGCGGGTCTGTTTTTGTACCCGTAGGCGCAACTCATGAGCATGCGTTTGCGCGAGGAACTGGAGGCCTACCTCTTCCTCCTGCCCTGGATCCTTGGCTTCCTGATTTTCCTGGTAGGGCCGCTGGCGGCCTCCCTGTATTTCTCGTTGGCCGACTACAACATTCTCCAGCCCCCCAAACTGGTGGGCTTGGCCAACTACCAGACGATGTTCGCGGACGATCCGCTGTTCCTGAAGTCTCTGCGCATTACCGCAATCTACACCTTTGCCAGCGTACCGCTGATCGTAACCCTGGGGTATCTGGTTGCCCTGTTGCTGAACCAGAAAGTGCGCGGGCTGGCTGTTTGGCGCACCATCTTCTACCTTCCGGCAGTCGTGTCGGGCGTGGCCGTGGCCGTGATGTGGGTTTGGGTGTTCGATCCGGACGGTGGAATTGTCAACAATCTGTTGCGCCTGGTAGGCATTGAAGGTCCTGCTTGGTTCACGGACCCCGACTGGGCCCTGACCACCCTGATTCTCACCAGCCTGTGGGGAATCGGTGGCGGCATGGTCGTCTATCTGGCCGGCATGCAGGGAGTGCCCACGCACCTGTACGAAGCCTGTGAGTTGGATGGAGGCGGCACCTGGAACCGTTTCCGGCATGTAACGTTGCCCATGACCACCCCGGTGATCTTCTTCAATCTGCTCATTGGGATCATTGGTTCGTGGCAGGTGTTCACAAACGCCTTTGTGATCACCAACGGCGGGCCAGCCAACGCAACCCTGTTTTACGTCCTGTTTCTGTACCGCCAAGGCTGGAAGTACCACAAAATGGGATATGCATCAGCCTTGGCCTGGGTGCTTTTTTTCATCATCCTGATTTTTACCATCGTCGTCTTCAAGACATCGGGCTGGGTCTATTACGAATCGGATCAGGCAGATCAATCCAAATGATGCCACCCAAGGGTGGGAGACGTCGTCCGGCCAATCCTCAACAGATTTCCTTGCCTCCCGACCAGAATTGATCCAGGTGCTGCGTGAGTACTCAATTGCAATCCTTGCCCGCTTGGCGACAGCGGCGCAGTGTGCACATGGTCATGACCCATACGCTGTATTATCTGATTCTGGCGACGGTGGGAACCATGCTGATGGTTCCCTTCCTGTGGATGGTGGTGAGTTCGGTGAAGGCCGAGCACGAAATTTTCAGCATTCCCACGACCTGGATACCCGAGCGTATTCGCTGGGAGAACTACACGCATGCCTTGGAGAGCTTTCCCTTCTTCCGCTCGCTGTTGAATACGCTGTTCATCACCGTATCCGTAATCGTCGGCCGGCTCCTGAGTACTTCGCTGGCGGCCTATGCCTTCGCCCGCATGCGCTTTCGGCTGCGCACACCCTTGTTCGTGCTGGTGCTGTCCACGCTGATGATTCCCTACCATGTGACCCTGATCCCCACCTACATACTTTTTACGAGGTTGGGCTGGATTGACACATTTTTGCCTTTGATCGTGCCCAACTGGCTGGGTTTGGGCGCTTTTTACATATTTTTGCTGCGCCAGTTTTTCATGACCGTGCCTTCGGAAATGAACGATGCCGCCCGCATTGACGGCTGCAGCCACTTCGGCATCTTTGCCCGGGTGATCCTGCCCCTGTCCATTCCTGCCCTGGCCACCGTGACCATCTTCACCTTCCTGGAGCAGTGGAACGATTTCCTGGCGCCGATCATCTACCTGAATTCCCCCGACAAGCACACCCTGGCCATTGCCATACAGTTCTACCGGCAATCCGCCTCGGGTGCCGGATGGGGTCCGGTGCGTACCTGGGCCCACTTGATGGTTGTGTCCCTGTTGACCATGGCTCCGTGCCTCCTGCTCTTCTTCTTCGCTCAGCGTTATTTCATCCAGGGCGTGGTCATCAGCGGGGTCAAGGGATAACCGTCTTCGGGACCGGTACACGACTCCCACCAACACAGAGGACAACTGCCCATGAACATCCAGGCACCGGACAAGCGGGACCAACTGCACCGTGAGGGTTACTGTATCTTTCCCGGCGTCCTTGATGCGGAAACACTCCAGGAACTGCGTGCGGCCACCGCCAGGTTGATAGCGCCGAGGACCGCGGCCGACCGGGCCCGGCACCGGTCCACCGGCAGCATGTTTGGCTTTGGGGGAGTGGAGGATGAAATTTGGGGCGAGTTGGTATTGCATCCCGGTCTGTTCGACTGCCTGCGGCAACTGGGATACACGGATGTGACTTTCACCGACGGATACGTAATCAGCAAGCCGCCGCAGAGTCCGCAGCTGTTTTGGCACTACGACTGGTTCACCTGGGTGGAGCCGGAGGATTTTCAGCCGGCGCCGCAGCAGGTGTTCGCCATGTACTACCTGACGGACACCTCCCGCTACAACGGCTGCCTGCGCGTGATTCCCGGTTCGCACTACCGGCACAATCCCTTGCACGAGGTGATTGGGCAGCCCCACTCCGAGGAATTGCACCGCATGGAGGATGCCAATCGGCCGGAGTTCCGACCGCGGCCGGACGAGATTGACGTGCCGGTACGGGCCGGAGACCTGGTGCTGGGGGATGCGCGTTTGCTGCATGCGGCGCACGGGAACCAGAGTGACGAGGAGCGCACCGTCATTACCCTGTGGTATCAGCCGGACTTCCCTTCGCTGCCCGAAGCCACCCGGCGGCAGATGGTGGAGAAGTCGCAGACGCTGCCTGCAAGTTGGAATCCCGAACTGCGCCGTGCCGTACAGGTGGTGATGGCCCATTACGAGGGCTCGGTGCCGGCGCACCCGCGCATGTACCGCCCCCAAGACCCGAAGGAAGGACAGATAGCATGAAAGGTTTCCTGCATTTGCTGGCAGGGGGAGTCGCCCTGCTGGTACTGGCAGCCTGCGTGATTCCGCCCGTGCCGGAGCCGGAGTTTGGCATTGTCCATGGTCCTCCCTCCCGTGCTTTTGTGGATGCCACCCGCAGTGCGGGAATCGAGGCGGTCCACCGGGGTGAATTTGCCATGGACGGAGTAGAGGGCTATCTGGGCGTGGGACAGGCCTGGGGCGACTATGACAACGACGGTTGGGTCGACCTGTTTGTGACCGGCAACCTGGCCCCCAACGTGCTGTATCGCAACCAGCAGGACGGCCGCTTCGCCGAGTCCCCGTGGTCCGACCAGCTGGCGTTGCCGGAACAGGTGAGCGGTGGGGCCGTGTGGGCCGACTACGACAACGACGGCTGGCTGGACCTGTACATCCTGAACAAGGAGGCCAATACCCTCATGCGCAATCTGGCGGGGCAAGGCTTCGTCGATGTCACGGCGGAGGCAGGCGTGGGCGATACCGCCAAGGGGCAGTCGGCCGCCTGGGGCGATTTTGACAACGACGGCTGGCTGGACCTCTATGTTGTCAACTGGACCTGCCTGCCGGACTGCAAGCCCGTGGATTTCGAGACGCATCAGGACCGCCTGTACCGGAACAACGGGGATGGCACGTTCACGGACCTGTCCAACACGATGGCGCGCGATCGGTTGCTGGGGGCTGGATTTGCCGGCAGTTTCCTGGATTACGACAACGACGGCGATCTGGATGTCTATGTGGTCAACGACGAGTACGCCAATCCGATCGGCAATGTCCTGTGGCGCAACGACGGGCCCGGTTGTGGAGGCTGGTGCTGGCACGACGCCGGTCCCGAGACGGGGGCCGGGATTGTTACCAGCGGCATGGGCCTGGCCGTCAACGACTACGACAACGACGGCGATTTGGACATGTACTTCTCCAACATGGTCCGCCCCATGACCCTGTTGACCAACGATGGCTCCGGCGGCTTCGCGAATACCGAAGACAAGGCCGGCGTCGGGGTTCACGAAAACGGTGTGACGGGTTGGGGCGCCCTATTTTTCGACTACGACAACGACGGCTGGCGCGACCTGTTCCTGGCGGCGACCACGGTGAAGCCGCGAGCCTTGGAACCGGGGGCACTGATGGACATGTTGTTTGAGCGGCAGAACTACCTCTATCACAATCAGCAGGACGGCTCCTTCCAGGATGTGACGCCCGCAACCTGGAAGGAGCAGCCCCGTCCCACCATGGGGGCGGCCTACGCCGACTATGATCGGGACGGCTGGCTGGATTTCATCGTCACGGAGTGGAATGAAGGCTTTACGCTCTATCGCAACCAGGGTGCGGAAGGTGCCGGCCATCACTGGCTGACCGTGCGCCTGATCGGCGGCCAAGGGGTGAACCGGGACGCGATTGGGTCCCGTGTCACGGTGGAGACGGAAGGTGGACCTGTACAGATGCAGGAAGTCAAGAGCGGCTCCAGTCTGGGCGCCGGCAACGACCTGTCCCTGCATTTCGGGCTGGATTCCTCCGCGCAGGCCACTGTGACCATCACCTGGCCGGACGGATCCGTTGAGACCCATTCCGGTGTGGCCGCCGATCAGACTTGGCAGGTTTCCCGCTGATCCTTCGCCGCGTACCACAGACTGATGTGTGCCTCAACCGGGCCACAAACGGAGTACTGTTTCAATCCCGTTGATATTGATTCCGGGCCGTCATGGGTCGTTTCTGCATAAGCGGGTTCCGTGCGTCGCTTCAGGCCGTGCCACGGGCCATCGGTGCACGCAGTTCAGGGCACCCGACTCCGTTTTCAGCCCCCACGCCAGGCGGGCCCTGGGCTTGAAGCGTCCAAACCAGCCCTCAAAGCCGGTGGGTGGAGGCGGGCACAGCGGGGTTCCGCTGGCTGCGCAACAAGCCGTTCCACCATTCCACAAGGTGCCGCAGCAGGGCCGTCTCTCCGGCTTCGGGCGCACGGCACCCCTGCATCACCGCTCCCAGATTGCGAGCAGAACCGGTCCCGCTGCCGGCGGTTGCCCCTGGACCAGGCGCTCCAGGCGCGGCAGCAGAGTCTCGTCCAGGTAGGTCAGGGAATTCCTTGTCGATGCCCCGAATGTGCCGACCAACATTGCGCATCCTACGCACGGCGCACTGTTGCCGGTCCAGGCCCGGCTCCTTCAGGGCCGGCCCATAACACCGGGTCCTCGTCGGTCGTCGTTCCCCACACACCACGCTATTCCAGTACCGTAAACCAACCTGCCCAGTCGAAGCCCGGGTCCGATTGCGCCTCCCCGCAACCATTCCCACGCTCGTCGCAACAGTGCCGGACAGGCGCCGGAAACTGATGTTGTGCATGTACAGTCGGTCACCAGTTCCCGGAAAGTCTACGGACGTTGGCATGAGGTCGCGTTGGACGGGAGCGCCTTGCACCGCCGGGCACACGGTCCGCACGGGGGCAGGCGTCCGGGCTGTCGGGAAGGGCCAGTTGGTGTTCAGGATGGACAGGGGCAAGGATGAGGTCCACAGCGAGGGGCTTTTGGGGTTTTTGAAGCAAACCAATTATCAAGGATCCCTCGCTCCTTGCCAGGCCTGGAACCAAGTTCGGCACTGTTTCACTTTCGTTGATGTTGGTCCGAGATCCGGAAGGCGCTAGACGGCTGGTGTACTGGTTGGGTGGTGGGCCCGGATCCGGAC
>DAOUIC010000404.1:0-2020 GCA_034428255.1 Anaerolineales bacterium | reverse complement strand
ATCTGCAGGAGGACCAGGAGCGGACCATCCAGCGCCGCGCGCTGGCCGGTCTGTTGTGGTCCAAGCAGTTCTACTATTTCGATGTGAGCCAGTGGCTGGACGGGGATCCGGAGGGCCCCAAGCCATCATTGGCACGCCGACAAGGCCGGAACCGGGATTGGCGGCACCTTCACAACTTCGACATTGTGTCGATGCCCGACAAGTGGGAATATCCCTGGTACGCGGTGTGGGACCTGGCCTTCCACTGCATTCCGCTGACGCGCGTGGATCCGGACTTTGCCAAGCGGCAGCTCAAACTCGTCACCCGGGAGTGGTACATCCACCCCAATGGCCAGCTGCCGGCGTACGAGTGGAACTTTGGGGATGTCAATCCGCCGGTGCATGCCTGGGGAACCTGGAGGGTGTTCCAGATGGATGCCGCGGCCACCGGCAAGCCGGACCTTGTATTCCTGAAGAGTGTGTTCCACAAGCTCCTGCTGAACTTCACCTGGTGGGTCAATCGCAAGGATGAGGACGGCAACAACGTGTTCTCGGGCGGCTTTCTGGGAATGGACAACATCAGCCTGTTCGACCGCAGCAAGGGTCTCCCGACCGGAGGGCAACTGGCACAAGCGGACGGCACGGCCTGGATGGGGTTCTACGCGCTGGAGATGATGAAGATCGCGCTCTATCTGGCAAGCACGGACAGTTCCTACCTGGGCCTTGCCACCAAGTTCTACGAACATTTCCTGCGGATTGCATTTGCCGTCAACGGTTCCAATGAAACCGGGCTGGACATGTGGGACGAGGAGGATGGGTTCTTCTACGATGTCCTGCACTTGCCGGACGGCTCGGTCCATCCACTCAAGGTCAGATCCATGGTGGGCCTGGTACCCCTGTTCGCCGTCGCCTCGCTTGAACACCTTGAACACGGGAATGACGATGGCCCGATCGGACCACACATGGTTACGTTCCTGCGGCGGGCTGCCATGTTCCACCAGTACTGGTCGGATCTGGCTTCAACCATCAGCACGGTTGATGTGGAGGAAGATCATCATCGCCATACGATGTTTGCCCTAGTGTCCCCCTCGCGCCTGCGCCGCATCCTGGAGCGTGTCCTGTCCGAGGACGAGTTCCTGTCACCCTATGGGATTCGCTCACTGTCCAAGGCCCACGCCGAGGAGCCGGTGACAATGATGCTGGACGGGACCGTCTTCGGGGTTGGATATGAACCGGGCGAGTCCCGTTCCCGCCTGTTCGGCGGCAATTCCAACTGGCGCGGACCGGTCTGGTTCCCCATCAACTACCTTCTGATTGAAGCGCTGGAACGGTTCCACGAGGTCCTGGGCGGGGGATTCACCGTGGAGTGTCCCACCGGATCGGGACAATTCATGACCCTTGAGGCGGTTGCCCGGGAACTGTCGCGGCGTCTGTCGGGCCTGTTTCGGAACAGTCCCGACGGCAGGCGGCCGTATCAGACGGGAACCGTCGCCGGCACCGCGTCGGATCCGCTGCTGTTCCATGAATACTTCGACGGCGACACGGGCAAGGGTTTGGGCGCAAGCCATCAAACCGGATGGACTGCGCTCGTAACCGAACTGGTGCAACGGACGGAAGGGGCATCGTAGGGCTGGTTCCGGCATGTTGGCACCGGTGTCCGGTCGTGGCGGCCGCCCCATCCACCGGGTGGTTGGGGCTTGGTCTTTTGAGGACAACGATAGATCCGCGGGGTCGGCCCCGGGGGCAAACGACAGGTATGTATGGTCAGCGGCGCCCCCGCCTCTGATAATATTTTGTTATCGTGTGCCTCAGGCAAAATTCACAGGGAGCCTTTACCGCGGTTTCCGGGCGAGGGCCATCACAAGAGGGTCAAACGGCAAGACCATGGTTAACACGTTGCAGGGGTTTGTACCGTCGATTGCCATTGCAGTTGTATTACTGGCACTGATGTCCGTTCCCTCGCTGGCGGCAGGCAACTACGAATGCAATGCGATCTCGATTGGCCGGCTGGCGGCCTTGCAGACCCGTGCAGCACTCGTGA
>DAOUIC010000403.1:0-3108 GCA_034428255.1 Anaerolineales bacterium | reverse complement strand
ATGAAGGCATAGGCTGCTCCCTTGTTCTCGCCAGAAGCTGTCATGGCCACGCCATGGGCGAAAGTTTGATTGAAACTGCCGTTCGGTCCTGCCGGCAACGGGGCAAAACCGGTCAGGTCCGTCACGATGCTTTCGTCGGGATTCAGGACCCCGGGCGAGAGCACAGAGGCTTCGATGGACATGGCGGCGAAGCCCTGTTTGTACTGATTGATGGCATCGAACGGATCGAAGGATGCAATCCCCGGCACGCCATGCTTGGCTATCTCAGTCTCCCACGCTATCGCTGCTACGGCTCCCTCCTTCTTGTCCAGGACTGCAGGCGTCACCTGGTCATCCAAATCCACGATTTGCCCACCAAAGGGGAAGACAATAATGGACCAAATCCAGTTTCCACCTCCCAGGGCCGGTCGCCCGCGGAAGGAAATCCCATGGACGGTGCGTCCGTCTTCCACAATCCCCTGATCGTTGATGAACTTGGCGGTCTCCAGCATTTCGTCATAGGTGGCCGGGACCGTCAGGTCCAATGCGTCAAAAATATCGGTCCGGTAAAACAGCAAGGCCACTTCACCGCTAATCGGCACTGCGTAACGGCTGCCGTCTTGGACCGAAGTAAACATCATGGTGTAGCCGGGATGCAGGTCGTCCCAGTCCAACCAGGCTTCGGTTGCCACTTCCATTTCGTCATTGAGCCAGGCGTCCAGGGGTTCCAGGTAACCCAGATTCCAGTATTCCGGAGCCTGGACTTCGGCCGTCATGACCAGATCGTAGGAGTTGGCCCCGGACGTGATGTCCAGGACAAACTTGTCCCTGACCTTGGCCAGGTCGGTTTCGTCATAGACGACCGTGATCCCCGTCAAATCCTCCCATTCGGCGGTGATCGCCTTCATGGCATTCAGGGTGGGATGCGCAAATCCGAGCATGTTGAGGGTCGTACCCCCATAGGCCTCTCGGATGCCCGCAGCCCAGGTCAACAGTTCGTCCGAATATCGGTCAGCATACTGGCTAGTGTCGCTCGGTGCCTCCGAGGGTTCGGCGGGCACCGCCGGCACACAACCGGCCAGCGCAACAACCAGCACCAGACTGAAGCAGGCAATCATCCAATTTCTGGCGTACAACATCGTCAATCTCCCTTGACTTCAAAGAGCGGACAGAAGAGAGGCCAAAACCTCCAATCACATCTCGGTTGCCGCCGACGGCGAGCGACAGTTGCCATTCAGAGCCGGCAGGCTAGGCAACCATGCGTTCTGCTTGTCGGAATGCGCTCACATCGAACTCTTTCACCTCCCCGCACAGCCTTGTCTTGTCCTGGTTCTCTCATACGCGGTTCATGTGCATGGGCAGATCTTGAGGCCGCGGCGAAACTTCCGGAATCGGACAGGTATCATCCCGTTACGAAACCGGGATGCCGTAAACTCTCGCCGCAGTCTTGCCCATGGTCCAGGCACGATCCTCTGGATCGGGGATGGCCACTTCGTGGTTTTTCACCACTCCCTGCAGGTGGTGCCACGGCCAGTCCGAACCCATGGAGACGCGGTCTGCCCCGATCTCGTCCACGAATTTGTTGATCCACCAACTGGGCATGAACGACGTGTCGACAATGATGTTGGGGGTACGGGCCGCTACGAGCAGGCCATCCGCCGCAGCCCATTCACAGCCACCATGCGCCATGAAGACGGTAACGTTGGGGAACGAACGGGCCATTTCCTCAGTCTGCAGGGGGGTGGTGAGAGGGTTGTCGCCCAAGGTGTGCATCACCACCGGCAGGTTGTGTTCGTCAAGGATTTCGAAGAGCGGATCCAGCAGCACATGGTCCGAGTTGGCATGTTGATGCCACCAGCCGTGCAACTTCAGGCCCCGTACACCCAGGTCCTCAACACACCGCCGAAACTCGTCCGCGGCGTTGAGCTGTCGGGGATTGCACCAGGCCAGACTGACGATACGGTCCGGATACCGGTTCTGAATGCTGGCCTGATATTCATTGTCCAAATCCAGATAGCCGAAAGTGACCCCCATGTCAACACCGGCCGCGTCCATATCGCGAAGATAGTCTTCGACAGCATTGGCAGGACTGCCGGCGATGACTGCTTGGTGGTGGATATCCTTTGCGACAGGGCCGACATGGGCATGACTATCTATAATCATTTTGTATCTCTCCGGCAAGCTGTGGGTAGGAATGCAGATGGTTGATTTCTAGTCGTATGATGACGGGCAGGATCGGCTGTGCGCACGTGCCCGTTGTCGGAAATCGTGCATTTTTCGATCATCGCCAACTGGGCGTTGACCATGCCGTGCACAAGGCGCGTAGTACGTCTGTAGCTTGGCCGGCAACAAGGCCAGACAGCAACCGGTTGCTGTTGCCAAGTGTGTGGAGCTCAATCATGGTGGCCCAGTGCATATGCTGCTTGCCAATTCATCACCCTACTGCTTTGGCAAAAGGTTGTCAAACCCATTTCATGACGTGCCGGTGCTTGTGGCAGCAGCCTTGCCGGGTAGCTGCATCGCCCGCTGAGTTGGATGGTGGAGCCCGTCAGCGAACCGACGGAAACCGTCCGCATCGGGGCAATCCTGGACGGGGGCCGTTGCAAGGTCGGCAATTGGGGCCCAATGGTTGCTACCAGGCATTGTCGGTGGCTTGGCGCGACGAGGAACAGGCCTGGGTGGGGTATTCACCTGTCCTGCGCCATGAACTGATTCTGTCGGAGGTGCTGCATGGTCGGCTCCGGGATGGCGGGTTTCGCTTAAGGGAACCCGTGACGAAAGTGCCGGTGCGCTTACAGGAGGAGAAGCTCGACGATCATGGGACACTACTGTCCCATCATGAAGCTCTGGTGGCCAACCATGAGGAACTGGCTGCAAGCTACAAGGATGCGATCGCGGACCGTGACGAGCTGATTCCCAACCGTCGTCGGTTGGTATTGCACTGCGGATTCAGGTGTTCTTGGAGCAGGCTGGCGAATTATTGCCCGACACAGGTCTCATCATGACGTGGCTGACTGAAGATGAAGGCTCGCAGTTTCTGACCAAGGTGTGCAGGTACTGCGGGTTGCCTGACGAGCAGTAGCACTTGGCTTCCACATCCCAAGGTGGGGCGCGATTCTGTCAACGAGT
>DAOUIC010000402.1:0-4401 GCA_034428255.1 Anaerolineales bacterium | reverse complement strand
CTTGAACGCCTCAAGTCGGGCGGCACCGCCGTCGGCACCATGGTGGGCACGTTTGCCCAGTCCTCGATGCCGGTGCTGCTGGCCAATGCGGGGTTCGACTTTTTCCTGCTCGACAACGAACACGGCATGTTCGACTATGAAACGATGGAAACCCTTTGCCGGGTGGCTGTTGGCCAGGGGATTACCCCCATCGTGCGTCCGGCCGACCACACCTACACCTGGACCGCCAAAGTCCTGGACACCGGTGCCCAGGGCCTGTTGATGCCCAGGGTCTACACCGTCGAACAGGTGCGCTCCATCATCAGCATGGCGAAGTATCCTCCGGCAGGCATCCGGGGGAGCGCCCTGAGCCGCGCCTATGTCGGCTACAAGAATGCCAACGCCATGGAGGTGATGGCGGAAGCCAACGAACAGAGCATGCTCTGCATTCAGATTGAAACCAAGGAAAGCTACGCCGTCCGGGATGAAATCGCGGCGCTGCCCGAAGTGGACTGCCTGTTCGTGGGTCCCAACGACTTCTCAATTTCTCTGGGGCACCCGGGCAACATGGACCACCCGGACGTTAGTTCCGCCATCGAAAACGTCCTGGACACCTGTCGCCGGTTCAACAAGGTGGCCGGCATCCAGATGAACACCCCCGAATCGGCCTGCCGCTGGGCACGCGCCGGGTTCAACATGCTGAGTGCCGGCTCCGATGTCGGTCTGCTCCAAAACGCCGGACAGGCCCTGACCGGCCAGGTGCGGGACGCCTGGAACTGACCCGCACCGGCGGTCCGTAGGCAAAACCCGGGTCAAGCGTCGGTGACGCAGCCCTCGGAAGCGGTGGACACCGTCTTCATGTACTTGTAGAGCACACCGCTGGTGTAGTTCGGCTCGGGCCGGCTCCATGCGGCCCGTCGCCGGGCCAGTTCCTCCTCGGCGATGTCCAAATCCAACCGGTTGTTCACCGCATCGATCGAGATGGTCTCGCCATTGCGCACGAAGGCCAAACCACCGCCGAGGGCGGCCTCCGGGGTAATGTGGCCCACCACAAATCCGTGGGTGCCGCCCGAGAACCGTCCGTCGGTGATCAAGGCCACCTTGTCACCCAGGCCAACGCCCATGATCGCCGCCGTGATCGACAGCATCTCCCGCATGCCGGGACCGCCCTGCGGACCTTCGTAGCGGATGACCACCACCTCGCCGGCCTGGACCTCGCCGCCCTCAATCCCGGCCAGACACGCCTCCTCGGAGTCGTAAACACGGGCCGGTCCGCTGAAAGCCATCCCCTCCTTGCCGGTAATCTTGGCCACGGCGCCTTCGGACGCGAGGTTGCCGTATAGGATTTGCAGGTGACCGCTCGGGCTGATGGGGGCGCCGGGCAGACTGACGATGGTTTGGCCTTCGGCCAGGGCCGCCGCCTGTTCCACGTTTTCGCCCAACGTGCGGCCGGTCACGGTCATGCAGTTGCCGTCCAGCATGCCTTCCGCCAGCAACATCTTCTGCACCGCGGGCACCCCGCCCACGTCATTCAGATCCTCCATCACGTACTGACCGCTGGGTTTCAGGTCCGCCAGCAGGGGGGTGCGGTCCGATACGGCCTGGAAATCGTCAATGGTCAGCGGGATCTCGGCGGCCCGGGCCATGGCAATCAGATGCAGGACTGCATTGGTGGACCCGCCCAGTGCCACCACCACCGTGATGGCGTTCTCGAAGGCAGCCCTGGTCATGATGTCGCGCGGCTTCAGGTCCTCTTCCAACAGATTCCGGACGGCCGCACCAACCCGCCCGGTTTCGGCCTGCTTCTCTTCGTGCGTGGCCGGCCAGGATGAACTGCCGGGCAGCGTCATGCCCAAGGATTCAATCGCGGACGCCATGGTGTTGGCCGTATACATGCCGCCGCAGGCGCCTTCGCCGGGGCAGGCATTGCGCAGGACATCGCGTAGGTCCTCTTCGGTAATGTCGTCCGCGAGCCATTGGCCGTAGGCCTCGAAGGCCGAGACGATGTCCAGCTTGCGCCCGTTCAGCGAGCCCGGTTGGATCGTGCCTCCGTAGACCATCAGACCGGGCCGGTTGATGCGTGCCATTGCCATCAGGCAGCCGGGCATGTTCTTGTCGCAGCCTGGAATGGTGATGTTGGCGTCGTAGTACTGCGCCCGCATCACGGCCTCGATGGAGTCGGCAATGATGTCGCGCGAGATCAGCGAGCACTTCATGCCTTCCGTGCCCATGGAGATGCCATCGCTGACACCGATCGTGTGGAAGACCAGGCCAACCAATCCGGCCTCGTTCACGCTTCTGCGGATACGGCCAGCCAGGGCGTTGAGGTGCATGTTGCACGGATTGCCGTCCCAGCCGAGGCTGGTGATGCCCACCTGGGCCTTGTCCATATCCGCGTCGGTCAGGCCGGCACCGTACAGCATGGCCTGCGAGCCGACCTGCGAGCGAACCTGGGTCAGCCGACGGCTGAAGCGGTTGAGGCCCGCCTTGGCCACGGTCCCGTTGGATGTGCTTTGACTCATGAAAATCCTCCCCAAGGTGATGTGTCCGTCCGCACGCCCACGTGGGTCGGCGGGTTGCAGCCAATGGCAGGCCGGGGCTACGTCCGATCCCTGTTGCTCAACAGGAAATACTCCAGGGAATCGGTCAGGGCCGTCCAACTGGCTTCCATGATGTTGGGGCTGGCCCCCACCGTATTCCAGATGCGGTCGCCGTCGGTGCTGGCAATCAGCACCCTGGTGGTGGCCGCCGTGGCCGAGTGGCTGTCCAGAATCCGCACCTTGTAGTCCAGGAGACTGACCCGTTCCAGTTCCGGATAGAACTTCAGCAGGGCCTTGCGCAACGCGACATCCATCGCGTTGACCGGCCCGTTGCCCTCGCCGGCCTCGTGGAACTCCTGTCCGGCAATGCGCAACTTGACCATGGCCTCGGCCAGGATGCCGCGGCCCTGCCGGTTTTCGACGATGGTCATGAAGTCGATCAGCTCGAACGGCGCCGCGTAGTCGGCCATCTCCCGCCGCAGCATCAATTCGACGCTGGCTTCGGCCGCCTCAAAGGCGAACCCCAGGTTCTCCAATTCCTTGATCCGCGCCAGCACCGCCCGTTCCTCGGTCCGGCCCAGACTGTCCAGGCCGAACTGGCGGCGTTTGACAGCAATGTTGTCCTTGCCGGACAGCTCGCTGATGAGGACCCGCGTGCTGTTGCCGACCACCTCCGGGTCCACATGCTGGTAGGAGTCGACCGTCTTGACCACCGCGTTGACATGGGTGCCCCCCTTGTGGGCAAAGGCACTGCTGCCCACATAGGGCTGATGGGGAACCGGGCTCATGTTGGCCAGCTCCGACACGACATGGCTGGTCTCCGAGAGCCGGGCCAGGTTCTCGGGCTCGAGTACGGTCAAACCCATCTTCAACTGCAGGTTGGCCAGGATGCTGATCAGGTTTGCGTTCCCGCAACGCTCGCCGTAGCCGTTGACGGTGCCCTGGACATGCATGGCCCCGGCCCGTACGGCCTCGAGCGTGTTGGCCACACCGCAACCGCTGTCGTCGTGGGCGTGAATGCCCAGGATGAAGGGATCGCCGGCACCGGGCTCGCCCACCGTGAAACCGGCCGGGAATCCGAAGTGGCTGCGGACGTGCGCCACCGCCTTTGCGATTTCCCAGGGCATGCGCCCCCCGTTGGTGTCGCACAGCACCAGCGTGCGGCTGCCGTTGTCCAACGCCTCGGCCAGGGTTGCCAGCGCGTATTCGGGATCGTCCGCGTACCCGTCGAAGAAGTGCTCCGCATCGTAGATCACTTCCCGGCCGCTCTCCACCAGCCAGCCGACCGTCTCCCCGATCATGCGGAGGTTTTCCTCCATGTCCGTGCGCAACACCTCGTGCACCTGAAAGGCCGACGACTTGCCGAACAGGGTGACGATCGGGGTGTGGGCATCCACCAGCATCCGCACCTGGGGATCCTCGTCGGGAGCCATGTTCTTGCGGCGCGTTGAGCCGAAGGCGGCCACCTGCGCCTGGGACAGGGACAATTCGTGCTCGGCCCTCCCGAAGAAGGCCATGTCCTTGGGATTGGAACCGGGCCAGCCGCCCTCAATGAAATGAATGCCGATGGAATCGAAGTGCCGCGCCAGGCGCAGCTTGTCTTCCGCACTCAGGGACACGCCCTCGCCCTGGGTTCCATCTCGCAGCGTAGTGTCGTAAATCTGCATGGGGCATCAACGGGTTCCGGGGATACTCCCGGTGAGAGTTCAAGCGACGGCACCGGCCGCACGGCGGCCGTTAGCCGGTGCCGGCCAGACCGGCCGCCAGGCCCTTGACCGAGAGGTTCAGTGCATTTTCCAGCATGGCAAGGTCTTCCGGGGAATGCTGGTCGTTGCGCAGGGACTGCAACAGGGCAATCTGAATGAAGCTGAGGGGGTCCAGG
>DAOUIC010000401.1:0-24936 GCA_034428255.1 Anaerolineales bacterium | reverse complement strand
GAGAAGTGCGGGTTGGGAGGGAAGTCGGCGGGGTGGTCCGCGGCATTCCAGAACACGTGCATGGTCACTTCGTAGGCCACCGGGGACGGCAGAGACAATTCCGAAGCCATGGCATGTTCCTCGTCGCTCCTGAGCGGCTCCTTGGCATGCGCAAAACCGGGTTGGCAGGGATCGGCCTCGATCGTGCCATCCTCCAAGGATGGCCCCTCTCGGGCCGGAACCACACAGCCGGACAGCATCAACGGAACCAGCAGGCAGAAGAACAGACCGCGCAAACAAGCCTCCTGCCATCCGCCTACATGAACTGCCGGAGGTAGCGTCCGGATTGGGACACGGCCTGCTTGCGTCGCTCCAGCGAGGACTCGTAGATCCGGTCTTCCACTTCGATGCAGACGGGCCCGTCGTAGCCTGCATCCCCCAGTTCCGAGTAGAACTTGCCCCAGTCGACCTCGCCCAATCCCGGCAGCTTGGGGGTGTGGTACTCGAGCGGCGTGGCCATGATGCCGACCCGGTTCAAATGCTCCCGATCCAGCCGCGCGTCCTTGGCGTGCACGTGCACGAACCGGTCCGCGTAGTTGCGGATGGCCGCCAGATAGTCCATCTGCTGCCAGACGAAGTGGGAAGGATCGAAGTTCAGGCCGAAGTTGGAACTGGGAATGATCTCGAACATGCGGTCCCAGACCGCGGGCGATATGGCAAGGTTCTGCCCTCCCGGCCACTCGTCGTTGGTAAAGAGCATCGGACAGTTCTCGATTCCCACCTTCACCCCCAGCGAGTCGGCATACTCGATGACGGGAGGCCACAGTTCACCGAACAGCGCCAGGTTCTCCTCAAGATTCCGGCTCTGATCGCGTCCGATGAAGGAATTCGCCACACCGATCCCCAGTTCCGCCGAGACCGCGATCAGCCTGCGGATGTGGGCGAAGTGCATGGACCGGGCATCCTCGTCGGGGGTCAGGGGATTGGGGTAGTAGCCCAGACCGGAAATGCGGACACCGGTCTCGTCCACCAGACGCGCCACTTCGGCCGCGTCCCCGGGCGAGAAATCGCCGACATCAATGTGGGTCACGCCGGCATAGCGCCGCTCGGCCTTGCCCTTGGGCCAGCACATGACCTCGATGCAGTCAAAGCCCTCGGCCGCCGCAAAGCGCAGGATTTCGGCCAGGGACAGTTCGGGCAGGATGGCGGTAACGAATCCCAACTCCACGGCAGGACCCCCTTCAGGTTGGACTTCCGATGATTTCCGAGGCGGCGCACTGACCCCGCGTCCTGCCGCAGGACAGGGTGCGGGCGCGTGGCGGCCCGGCCAGATTATAGAAGTAGCGCCGACCTTCTTGCCGGGCGGTCCGCGAGTTTGCTCAGTCCCCGATCCTGAATTCGGGCGCGCCCAGCACATCGGGGCGCGGCTCGATGCCCAGGCCCGGTGCATCCGAGGCGGCCATGCGCCCCTGTCGCCGTTGGGGCGCACCTTCGGCGATGCTGGTCGTGACATAGCTGTTGAAGTCCGTAGCCGTGAACAGCAGCGCCGGCGGCGTGCTGTGGGCCAGCGCGGCAATCGCGGCGGTCACGATGTCGCCGCCCCAGCTGTCCTCGATGGTCATCGCCACCCCCAACGCAGCGCAGAGATCGCGGGCTTGGCGGGCCTTGGTCAGGCCCCCAAGCTTGCCAATCTTCAGGTTCACCACGTCCATGGCCCCGTCCGCCGCCGCCCGCAGCAGCGCCGGGATGCTGTCGATCACCTCGTCCAGGATGAACGGATGATCCGTGGCACGCCGCACGGACAAACACTCCTCGTAGTCGGCACAGGGCTGTTCGATGTAGACATCCACGTCCCGCACCGCGCGCACCACGCGGCGCGCCTCGTGCATCAGCCAGCCCGTGTTGGCGTCGGCTATCAGGATTTCGTCCTCCGACAGCACCGCCCGCACTGCCCGGATGCGTTCGATGTCCTCCTCCACCGAGCCGCCCACCTTCAACTGGAAACGGCGGTAGCCCTCGCTGCGATAGCCGGCCACACGCGCCGCCATGGCATCCGGCGCCTCCTGGGAAATCGCCCGGTAGAGCACGAAGTCCTCGCCCTCGGCCCCGCCCAGGAGCCTGGCCGCGGGCTGTCCGGCATCCTTCCCCAACAGGTCCCAGCAGGCCATGTCCACCGCGGACTTCACATACGGATGGCCCTTCAGCGTCCGGTCCATGCGCCGGTTGAGCACGTCCAGGTCGCGCGGGTCGAGACCCAGCAGCGACGGCCCCAGCTCGCGCAGGCCGGCCCGCGCCCCATTGGCATAGGCCGGCAGGTAGAAGGGGCCCAGGGGGCAGACCTCGCCCCAGCCGGTCAGGCCGGCGTCCGTGTGTACGCCAACCACGGTGCTGTCGAAGACCGCCACCGACTTGCCTTCGGACCAGTTGTAGCTGCCTTCATGGAGGGGCAGGTCCACCTGATGGACGGAAAGACCGGTAATTTGCATTGGGATACCCGGGAAATGCGCGGCTGGAGGCCTGCCTGCCTGAAGGGCGGCATGGCAGTTTGGCGTCTGTTAACTATAATTCGGCTCGCTCTTCAGGCCTTTCGGCCGATTCGCAGACCCGCACACAATGCCTTCCACATCCTTCCTGTTGCGCGTCGACCTGCAGGGTGCCAGTCCCAAGATCTGGCGCCGTTTCTTTGTCCCTCCCGCCATCACACTGCCGGAACTGCACAGGGTCGTGCAGGCCGTGATGGGCTGGCACAGACCCCGCAGCTGGCACTTCGTCATCCGGCGCAAGTGCTATCCGGACACCGAACTGCTGTCCGGCGACAGCGACATGGCCAAGGTGGCCCTGTGCAGTCTGGTGGGCCGCCGGGGCATGATCTTTCAGTACATCTGCCAGTTTGAGGACACTTGGAAGCATCGGCTGACCCTGTCCAACGACCACTTTGATTCCAGCAAAATGGATGTGGATACCATGTGCGTGGCCGGGGAGGGAGCCTGCCCGCCGCGCGATGTGGGCGGCATCGAGGGCTATGTCGAATTCCTGCGTGCGTTCGAGGACCCGGAACACCCGGACCACTACGACATCCTGGACGAGTTCGGGGAGGATTTCGACCGGGACGAGTTCTATCTGGACCGCATCAACGCCTCATTGCGCGCCCTGACCTGAACCGCCACCAACGGACGGTGGCCAAGCGTGGACGGACCCGGCTTCTGGGACGAACTTTGGCACACGGACCCGGACGGCGTGGAAGTGCCGGACCAGATCCTGGCCGCGGAAGTGGCCCGTCTGATGCCGGGTGCGCTGCTGGACCTTGGCTGCGGACGCGGCACCAATGCCTTGGCCCTGGCCGCCCGCGGATGGTCCGTCCTGGGAGTGGATGTCTCGCCGCAAGCCGTGGCGCTGGCGCGCCGGGAAGCGATCCATCGCGGGCTCGATGCCGCCTTCGAGGTTGGCGAGTTGCCGGGCTGGACCACCAATCGCCGGTTTGACTTGGTCCTTAGCACCTTCGCCTTGCCGGAAGGAACCGCCGGTGATGCAACGCTTCGGCAGGCCGCGGCCCTCGTCAAGCCGGGGGGCGAACTGATCGTGGCGGAGTGGGACATTTCCATGCAGGAGACTTGGGGCTGGTCCGATCTGGATTTGTTCTCGGTTGAGCGCATCGTGCGCCATCTGCCCGACCTTGAAATCCGAACCGCCGAAGTCCGGGACCTGACCGACCTGTATCCCGAAGGCGATCCGCGGGCCGGACAGTTGGCCACGAATTCAGCCTACGCCGCGGTGGTACGCGCCACGCGGCCAAGCTTGAAGGAAGACAGGACGCGTCAGGTCGCAACCTGCTGACAGACCGGACAGAAGTGGGTGCTGCGCTGCCCTACCCGAATGCGCTCAATCACCGTGCGGCAGCGCGGGCAGGGCTCTCCCGTCCGGCGGAATACCTGGTGCCGCGCCTGAAAGCGGCCGGGCACACCGCTGGGCGGTGCATAGCTGGAGACGAAACTGCCTCGCCAGGCAATACCGGTTCTCAACACATGGCGGATGGTTCGGCACAGCATCTGGCACTCCTTCAAGGTCAGGGACGCCGCGGGCCGCTCCGGATGGATGCGCGCCCGAAACAGGGCTTCGTCGGCATAAATGTTGCCGACCCCAGCCCCGACGCGTTGGTCCAGCAGGACGGCCTTGATGGCCGCTTGGCGGCGGGCCAGAGCCCCATGGAGCCAGCGGCCGGTGAAGTGACGGGACAGGGGCTCCGGCCCCAAGGGCGGCAGCACGCGGTCCGCATCGCGCACCAACCAAAACCGTCCGAACTTGCGGGGATCCAGGTAGCGAAGCTCCTCTCCGCCCTCCAGACCCAGTACTACATGGGCATGCCGGTGCATCTCCCGGTCCGAGGGCACCACGCGCAGGGTGCCGGTCATGCGCAGGTGCACCACCAAAGTCCAGCCGGCATCCAGACCCAGCAGCATGTACTTGGCCCGTCGCTGCAGTTCCCCGAACCGCCGGCCCCGGATCAGGTCGCAGAAACGGTCCGGATCGGGTTCCGCTATGGTGCGTACCCAGGAGACCTCTGCGCTTTCGACGCGCCGGCCTTCCAGCAGGGGCCGCAGCTCCACGATGTGGGTTTCGACTTCGGGCAGTTCAGGCATCTTGGGCAGAACTTTGTTTGGGTGCCGGCCAAGGTTCGGTGCCACCGCCGGACATCCTAACGATCCGGGCGGGCTTTGCTCAGATCCGCAACTGTCTTTATACTGATCTGCCGCACGGGCCGGGGTGGCGAAATTGGTAGACGCGTACGACTCAAAATCGTGTGAGGTAAAACTCGTGTGGGTTCGAGTCCCACCCCCGGCACCAAACCTCCAACCATCCCTTCCTTACCCCGACTCTACGGACCGGGGCGCCGCCCAATGGCGTCCGTCCAACGCGGGTTGGAGTGGCGCACCAGGTCGCCGTCGGCATCGGCCAGGATGCGCGTGCGGGCCAGAGCGATGCGATCCGCAGCCTTCGCCGCAATGTTGACGGTGCAGTCCGGATCCGCCTCCAAGTCGAAAACCCGCGGATCCTCGAACTCCAACGAGCTGAAGAACCAGGTCCGATCGTCCCGGTACCACACGTGGTCTCCGTAGCGGCAGGTCAGCCACTCCCGGCTGCCGTCTGAATGCGCCAGTAGATTGCGACCCTCGATGCCGCCCTGCGGCACAACGCCGGTCGCGGCCATGACCGTGGCCGGCACATCCAGGGTATAGACCAGCTCGTCCGAGGTTTGTCCAGCCCCGGTGCCGTCCGGGTGGCGCACCATCAGCGGGATGTGCATCGTGCCGGGGTACATGTAGCCGGCCGGCTTGCCAACCACCTTCTCCGCGTTGTCCGCAAAATTGGTCCCGTGGTCTGCAATCAGAACCACCAGCGTGCGATCGCGCAGCTTCAGGTTGTCCAGGGTCTGCATCAGCCGTCCGAACCAGGTGTCGACGAGTGTCACCAGCCCGGCATAGTTCGCCTTCAGGCTTTCGAGGCTTTGTTCCAACTCGGGGTTCTGGTCCAGCAGCGGCCCGTAGGGCACCGTCAGCCAAATGGGTTCCCGCACGTCGCGACTGGCGTACAGGTCGTAGTAGTGCAGCGGGGCCTCCCAGGTCTCGTGCGGGGAGAAGCTGTCCACATAGAGATAGAACGGCCGCTCCGAGCCCCGGTTTTGTTCGAGAAAACGCATGGCGCTGCGGAACGTGCGGGCGGTGTGCCACTCCTCCTCCGGCAGGTCCGGCCGCACGTTGACCAGGTGGTTGCGAATGCGGTCGGGGTTGCCGCGGTATCGCTGCAGCAGGGCCTCGTCGGCGGAGGCAGCCCCCAGGAAGCGATCCTCGGCCTGCCCGCGAATGTACTCCCACTGCTGGAAGCCGCGCGTGAAGTTCATGCCCGGGACCATGTAGTGCGGCACGTCGGAGTAGAAGCCGGTGTGGTAGCCGCCCTGGGAGAGGGCCTCCGCCACGGTGGCCTCGTCCCGATACATCGGTTGCCACCCGGGCAGGTACACGTTGTCCCAGGGCACCGGGTCGTAGGTGCGAAACGGAAAGGCCCTGCGGCCGGTATGCAGGGTGCGCCGCGTCGGAATGGTGGGAAGGCACTCCGGATAGGCCCGCGTGAAGCGGAGGCTTTCCGCGGCAAAACGGGCGATGCTGGGCGTATGGATCCAGTCGTTGCCGTAGGGCTCCAGGTACTGGGTGCGCAGTGTGTCCACCACCACCAGCACGACGTTGAGAGGCGAATTCCCGGAATTGGTCATGGTTTGTTCGACTCGCTGCAAGGACTTGGATGACTAAAGGAGACAGGCTGGACGAAACCAGGCTGGGGATCCGTCAGAGCACGCGGAACTGCTCGAGGGCCGGATAGTTGGGTTCCAGCCCGGCTCCGGGCACCTCGGGCGGACTGACGGTGCCGTCCTCGTTGATGACCACGTCATGGACATAGATCTGTCCGTGCATGGGATCCGTGGACTCCCGGTAGAACTCCAGGATCAGGCCGTTGGCAATCGCCGCCAGCAGGTGGATGTGGAGCTGCTGTGGCCCGTGCGGGGCAATCGAGAGATCATGGGCCTGGGCCAGATAGGCCACCTTCATGAATTCGCTGACACCGCCCAGCACGAGGGCATCGGCGTTGAAGATGGCGGCTGCCTCCTCCCGAATCAGGTCGCGAAAGCCGTAACGGGTGTACTCGTTCTCGCCGGTGGCCACCGGTATGGACGTCGACTGGGCCAGGCGCCGGTGGCCGGCCATGTCGTCCGGCTGCACCGGTTCCTCAAACCAGAAGATGTCCAGGGGTTCGATCAAACGGGCAAACTGGATGGCCTCGTGGGCGCGGTAGGCGCAGTTGGCATCCACCATAATCGCCACATCCGGCCCCACCGCCTCCCGCACGGTCCGTACGCGTGCAAGATCCTCGCGCTGGGAGACCGCACCCACCTTCATCTTCACGGCGCGGGCCCCCATGGCCACGCTGTCCAGCATCTCCCGGGCCAGTTCGTCCAGTCCCTTGCCGTCCTCGTAGTAGCCGCCGGCCACATAGGTCGGAACACGGTTCCGGTACCCGCCCAGGAGCTTGTACAGCGGCATGCCGGCCGCCTTGGCCTTCAAGTCCCAGAGCGCGATGTCGATGGCCGCGATGGCGCGCGTGGTCAGCCCGCGGCGTCCCACCAGCTTGGGTACCCACATGTCGTGCCAGTGGCGTTCGATGTCGAGGGGATCCTTGCCGATCAGATCGGCGGCAAAGCGTTCAACGGCGGCCTTCACTACCGTATCGAGGCTGCCGATGCCGATGCCGGTCAGGTCGCCGTCCGTCTCGATCCGAACCACGCCCAGCCCCGAATGCGTGTACGTGTGGAGACCGTTGGTGATGGGCTTGTGGCGGGGCCACCGGAAGCTTTCGGTAACGATGCGGGTGATTTTCATGGGCGGGATGGCAGGTTTGACAGGATCCGAATGCGGAGCCGGCGGACCATTGTAAGTGGGGCGGCTCCCACCGTTGATCCCACGTGGTACCGACTGCGACCGGACAACTCCAAGGGAGGTCCCCTTTGCCCGGCGTCCCGAACCCGCGCTCCTCAGGGTACCCGGGCCGTCAGGCGCGCAGCAACAGGATGTTGGGTGCGTGCTTCCACTCGTGCCAGGCCAGATACAGGGCGGCTGCCATGATGACAACATTGACGACCGCGGTTTGGGAAAGCATGCCGGCACGCAGCAGGGTGAACAACGCCCCGGCCATGATGGCCGCCGTCAGCAGGCCACTGTACCAGCGGGTAATGGGCAGCAGAACCAGCAGAACCGCCAACAGCTCCAGGCCGCCGGTTACATTCATGAACCACCCGGGATAGCCGAACTCGGCAAACATGGCCGCGGAATCCATGTCTCCGGGCATGACCCCGGGCAGCAGCTTGGGCAGGGCGCCCATCACCAGCATGGTCAGGAACACGATCAGCATGGACGCGTACTTGAGCACGCGTTCCCATGTGGCAGGGCCGGCTTCGGTAGACATCGCAGAATGAAGGGGCTGGATGGCAGTAGGGCATTATAGGTCTTGAACCCACTGTAGCAGACTGGGGCGGACCAGGACGCACCCGCCAGGACAGGAACGCAAGGGAGGCTGTCCCACAGCAACAATCCATCGGTTCAACAGGTACTTCAAGCGTCGGGACTGGAAGGTGGATCCACGGTACCGCAAACTACGCGGCCGGCAAACGGCAGTTGTATACAGCATTTTCCTGCCGTTGCCCCAGATCAGTCATTCAAATTACACACTGCAATGTCCGGCACGGACTACACGGCACCGGGAATAAATATGGTTCGCATTTATTCCCGGTACATGCCCATGCGATTCCCTGCCGGTAGTCATATTTTGAATCTCGGGATCTGCCTGCGACAACAGACCGGCATCCCTTGGGCCGATCCGTGTGAATCCGTCAAACTTCGCAGGCATCCGCACGGGTTGTGACGGTTTCTTTGGCTTCCAGGGCCACGGCAACCCCACAGGCAGCCTGTTTGATCCCTGATGAAACCTTATTTTCAATCATTTTCAGCATAATAATTACAATCTATCGCCTATATATGAGAATAAATTTTAGCATATCAAGAGAAAATCCTACACACATCCCAAGACGTTTGCGTGATCCGGTCAGGCTCTGATCGATACCTCCAGCGACGTACACCAACACACTCGCATCCAAAAAGGCACATTGCCAATGCATGAATTCAACCATCCGACTATTTCAAATATTCCGTCCTCAATCGCAACCTTGTCGCCGTCTTTATCGTTCACAATGCTGTTCTTTATTTTACGGATTGCGTCTCAAAATGTCCATATCCTCCAAATATATATCGAAGTCCGGCATAACATGCCGTCGATTTTTGTTTTCATCGTACTTCAACTGTGCCAATTCCCGGTCGCCGGATGCCTTCGTCGGAAAATATTTGGTGCATGTTCTTTCGTTGTCACGACAGTTTGCAGTCCGTCCATGCGATTCACTTTTCAGGGCAGTGGAGGCCAAGTGTGTTTTCTTCAACTGGCGCGGGGCAACAGGCAGAGGTTGAGGCATCCCGACGCGAGGCCGACATCGATACCCGGTTCCGGCCGTGCCCGACACGACAAGGAGCCAAGCTGACGGGATGGTTGGCAAGGTCCCGCGCAGATCGGATTCGTTGCCACGTCCCGACCAGCCAGGGTCCCACTTCCGGCCGCGGGCCGTTCTCGCAAGGGGGGATGGACCAAGGCTCGCCGGTTGCGGCGGCTCCAAGCTGCATGCACGGCATTCTCCGTAGCAGGCGGGAAGCAGAGGAGTGAGATCCGTCCCATCCCCCGGTTCCTCGGACTAGAAGAAGCAATCGTAGTTTAGAATAGGCCGATTCCAATACTCCCTGCGCCGTTGCCCCCACCGCCACCTGACTGCTCCATGGACACCCTGGTTGAATACCTGCAAAGCGAATTCGCCAATCTGACCCCGGAGGAACTGCACCTGTTGGCGTCGGGCATGCAGGAGCGCACGGTCGAACAGTACCAGTCGCTCTGCCGGCGAGGCGATGACAGCGAAACCTTCGCCGTCATCAAGTCGGGCCGAGTCGGCCTCCTGGACAGCGATGGCCGCACCATGGTCACCCTGACCGCAGGCAATGTGCTGGGTGCCAGGGACTTCTTCACCAACTCGCCGGCGCAGATGACAGCCCGGGCCGAAAGCCCGCCGGTGACGTTCTGGGAAATGACGGCCGAGACGTTTGCGGACCTGCTGGAGGCCCAGCCCCGGATGGGAGTCCATTTCGCGCACAGCTTTGGCAACACCGATTCCTCCACCCGCCTGACCGAGGATCTGCGCCGACGGCTGCATCGATTGCCGGCCTTCTCGGGCCTGGGAACCGACGTGTTGACCATGGTGGCGGCGGCCCTGACCCCCATGGAACTGCAACTGGGCGACACCTTGTACAGGTCGGGCGAACAGCCCAGCGGCCTGTATCTGGCGGTGGAAGGCAGCCTGTCCCGCATGACGGACAGCCAGCCCCCGATGCTGATCGAGGACAGTGCGCTGCTGGGCGGCGAAAACCTGGCCAGTGACATTCCCTACAACCACACGGTCGTGGCGGAGGAACCCACCCTTTGCTGGGAGCTTTCGCGCAACGACTTTCACCGCATCAACCAGGTGCATCCGGTTCTGCAACGGGCCCTTAACCGGCCGGCCATACCCGCGCGGCCGGATACGATTGCCACCCCCGCGCCGGCGGCCGGCGACTTCTCGTTGGCCAGTGTCCGCGAACTGGCAGCGTTGCCGGACCATGTCCTGAAGGCCGTATCCCAAGTAGTCACCACCCGCTCCGTATCGGCCGGGCAGGTCGTCTACCGGCCCGGGGAACCGAGTGCCGAGTTCTATGTGGTCCACTCGGGCGAAATCGAACTGTCATCCCCGTCGGACATCGGGGTCAACCAGGAACTGAGCCGGGCCGCGGTGCAGGATGTCTTTGGCCTGACCAGCCTCCAGGCGCAGACACCTCGCACCAAGCAGGCAACGGCCACCGTGGACACGGAACTGCTGGTCCTGCCCCGCATCTACCTGTTGCGCCTGGCCGAACAGTTCCCCGAAGTCAACAGGCTCCTGACTCCCGACACGGTCCCCCGCCCGTCGGAACCCGCGGAGGAGCCACCAACCCCGTCGACCGGGTTGCGCGCCGAGAGTGACCTGGGCGACTTGCACGGCTTCAGCGTCTTCTGGGGCCTGACCGGCCAGGAACTGGCACGTATTCAGACGGAATTGCAACCGGTCGTCTTCTATCCCCAGGAACAACTGTTCACGCGGGGCGACACCGTCACCGCCCTGTACCTGCTCCAGGAAGGCAAGGTCCTGCTGGAGGCGGAGGATGGGCAAATACGATACCTGGAACCGACCAGTGCCATCGGTCTGGGCAGCCTCCTGTCCCAGGCGCCCGTAACCGAACACGCCTTCGCCTCGACGGAAATCCGGGTCGTTCTCATTCCGCGGGAAAGAGTGTGGCAGCTCGCCACCGAGATACCCCGGTTTGACGAGAACCTCCGCAGCCTATCCCAACAGGAAACCAGTGCCCCCCCGGTGCCCGTTGTGCAACAGCAACCCGCGACACCGCCCCCGACCTGGCCGGCCTCGGCCGAACCGCCGCCTGTTCAGCCTTCGCCAACCACTCCCTCGGAGCCTGCCACCGAGCCCAGTCTGGCAGAGCCGCCCTCCGGCCTGCCGCCGGCCCACAGTCCCCAGATCACCCCGCAACCGTCCGAACCCGTCAACCCGTTCGGGCCGCCACCGGCTGGAACCCCGCCCCTGTCCGCACCGGGACCGGCCCCGGTGGTGGAACAGGATCCGTTCCTGGCCGGCAGCAAGTCCAGCACGCGGGACGATCAGGGCTTTGGCGGCATGAGCGTCGCCGGCAAAATCAGGGCAATTCTCACGGCAGTACTCGTCGTCTACCTGGTCGGATGGACCGCCTTCAGCCTCATTCAGGATCTGGTTCCCGGCCTGTTCTAGACCCGGACCTGCGACAGTCCCGCCGCCAACCGGACATCCCGCCGGCCGGCCACCATCTGGCGGCTCGCCTCAATTCGGCCCTGCCATGTTTCGTCGCGGCCCGCTAGGCCGCGCGCCCAGTGCAGCGCCCGCAGGTGAGCCGTCAACGCAGCCTCTCCGAATGTGGCCCCCCTCTGCCAGCGGGCCAGAAACAGCGGCAGGGTCGGCACCGGCAGCCAGTTTTCGCCGAGTACGCCATTCACCGCCTGGGCTCCCGCCGCCAGCCAGGCATCGGCTTGGCTGGCGGAATGACAGGCAATCGTGTAGACGCACCCGAGATGCATGGGCAACCCGTGCCCAACCCGCACTGCCTGCAGTTCGTCCAGGAACCCCTGATCCAGGCAGGCTCCCTGCCAGCCAACCGCCCCCTCGGGTAATCCGTGGGTGAGCACCAGCAAGTCGGCCACGGCCTGTTGGCTGATCCCCACGAGGGTCGAAAGCAGTTCGTCGGGACGTGCTCTCTGGTCCTCCAGGATCCGAATCTCCTGCCAGTGCCGGTCCGTACCCAGCATGGACAGCATGGAGCGGGCACCGCGTTCGCTCCAGTAGTCCAACGCACGGCTCAGGGCCGGCGGCAGATTCAGGTGTCCGAACGCACCACCGTTTTCCAGGAACACCACCAAGCTGCGACGCCTGGGTATGGAATCCTCCATGCTGCGGGATCCTTGGCACCGGCCGCGCCGGCGGCGGTCAAACCTCTTCCTGCACCAGCTTCAGGGACAGATTGTCGACCAGTGACTGGAACTCCTCCCACAGCTTCTGCCAGCGGTCGGTCCGCACCAGTTCCCGCAGGGCATCCGCCGAGCCCTCCGCGACAATGCCACCCAGGAACTGGGGGATCTCGCCCCACATGGTCCACCAGATCTCGCCGACATAGACTCGTCCGTGCCCCTGCACCAAGGGCGCAATGTTCTGGGCGAAGAAGCGTTGTCCGGCACCGGCCTCCCCGTCGCGGGCATCGAACGTAATGATGAGTTTGTACAGCATCATGGAGTCCAAACCTTCGTGTGCGGATATCGGCGGGCAAAACCGGCGACGGTCAGGGACCGTCAGCCGAGTGGCACCCCAACCGGTTCGACCTGCTTGGCCGGCGGATCGGACAGCTGCTCGTTCGCCTTGCGCTGAAAGGCCTCAACCCTAATGGAACGCAACAGGAATATGGCTCCGATGATACCTGCGCCCTCCAACGCAAAGACTGCGGCATAGCCCAGCCAAGCGCTGCCGCTGAGAATACGGAGGGACTCGCCCAGACTCACGGGAACGAAGATCAGTGCCTGGCCCAGAAAGTTCGCGACGCTCCAGGTACCGATATACAGCGCCCGGGCCCGGGGCACGGTCATGCGCAGCATGAACGTCAGGTTGCTTTGTGTCATCAAGCCGCCGCCCAGGCCCAGCAGGAACACGGATCCCATGAACAGGTAGGGCTGCCCCAGCAGACCGGATCCGGCAATGAGGAGAAAGGCGGCGGCAACCATGCAGGACCCCGCCCGGGACACGGCCCGCTCGCCATACCTGCGTACGAGCGGAATGCCGCCCAGCATGGTGACCAGGAATCCAGCCCCCCAAATCGAGACCAGCCGCGATGTGGCCGCGACGGGCATGCCCAACACCTCCGCCCCGAAGGGTTCCAGCAGGACATCCTGCGTGTGGATGCAGATCAGCACGAGCATCAGGTAGCCGAAGAAGCGCCGCGCCACCGGATTGTCCCTGAGCGACCGCAGCAACAGGCCGGGCGAAGTTCGTTCCTGCACTTTGCCTTCCGTTGAGGCGGACGGTCCTTCCAGGCCCAGGCCGCCCAGCAGCACGAGCATCAGGGCGATCACCGGCACTGCAATCAGCACCATGGTTAGACGGACTTGGGAGTAGGTTTCCAACTGCGACGACAGAAAGAGGCCGGTACCGATGCTCGCTGCAATCATGGCGGTGAACATGACTCCAACCGTGCGGCTCCGTTCCTGCGCATCCGCCTGTGCCGACAGCAGGGCCAGATAGGCCACCGACGACAGGTTGATGCCCACGCCCCATAACAGGAACACCACCACCGTGGCGGCCAGTCCCAGGGGACCTTCCGGGATCAGGAACACGGTGAAGGCCATCAGTGAGGCGCCGACCGTTGCCAACAGGCCACCCAGCCGCGTCCACGGCACAAACCGGCCGCCGGCGGCCACCTGCCGGTCCATGACCGCGCCGAACCAAATCTGCAGCGGCGACAGCAGATAGGGCAGCGTCACGAGAAACGCCACCAGCGTGCTCGACAACCCCATCTCGACGATCATCACGCGGTTCAGGACGCTGGTGACCGGCACCACGGTCAGGGCGGTGCCTACATGAATCAGCGTGAACTGCAAGAGCCGGCGGCCGGCGGGCAACCGGAAATCAAACATGGCTCATTCTCTTCCCAGCAAACGAACTGGCAGTTCGGTCATGGTCCGCAGCAACCGAAGTTCCTGGCGGAGATTGCGCACCGAACTGATTTCCCGCTGCACCCCCACCGTGGACAGCCCCAGGGTGCGGGCCGGCGCCAGGAACACGTCCAGGCAGCTGACGAGCACGATGCGCTCCGGATCCAGATCCAGGCCGAGGAGGGCATGGCTTACACCATCCCGCTGCGGAGGCAGTTTGGACATCTGTTCCCGGGTCACCACCACGTCAAAGACATCCAGCGGCAGACCCGCCTCCCGCAACTGCGTTTCAAGCGCGGAGCGGGGCCGAATGGTGATCAACCCCAGACGCAGGCCCTCCTCCTGCAGCCGGTTCAGGGCGGGCAGCACATCCTCGTGCAACTGCAGGTTGGTGGCTGCGGTCAGACCCAGGGTGGGATGCAGGATTCTCTGCAAGCGGCGATCATTCACGCGCAGGCGAATCAGCAGGTTGTACAGGCGCGCCACAAACCCCACCAGATCGCCCTGCACGTGCAGCAGAACTTCGCGGCGGCGCCAGACGGGCCAGCGTTCGCCCCCCAGTATCCAGCCCAAGGGTGTCAGGAACCGATCTGCCAGACGGGTGCTGAACCGTGTCAGCGTCCCGTCCAGCGTGAACAGCACCGCCTTGATGTCGTTGGCTCGCAGCGCCTCCCACTCCAAGGTCGGCTCCGCCGGATCCTCGGTGATGCGCGGCACCCCGGGCCGGTCCCACAGCTTGTTCCAGATGTAGCGCACGATCAGGACGGAACTGGCAAACGTCGGCGCCGCCAGCAACACGCCGATGACCCCGAACTGGAGCGCGCCGAAGATGATGACCGTGAAGGTCACGGCCGGATGCAGATGGACCCGCCGGCCAATGAAGCGCGGAATGAAATAGATGCTCTCGACCTGGCCGATCACGATGTACAGGCCGGCCACCAGGGCCGCGAACCACAGGTGGGGCATGTCCAGCCAGTTGGAACCCGAGATGAGCGCCACCGTGACCCCGACCACCCCGCTGGCGATGGGCCCCACAATCGGCAGAAACTCGAGCACGCCGGCGATCACGGCCAGGGCCCGGGCGTTCGGCACCCCGACGATGAACAGGGCCATGAAGACCGTGCAGCCCACGACCAGGCCCAGGAGCACCTGCCCCCGCAGGAAAGCCATCCAAATGCGATCCAGCTCGCTGGCCAGTTCGACCGCTTCGGAGCGCCAGGGATCGGGGATGGCGCGGGCGAAGACCGCCTTGAGCCGGTTCCAGTCCTTGAGCATCCAGAAACTGAGGACGATCACATAGATGATGCTCAGCAGGCCGGAGGTCAGGCTGCCCAGGTAGGTGGTCAGACTGCCCAGGCCGTTCACGATTACGGTCTGGATCTCCTGGTTGAACTGGGTGATCAGATCGCCGCTGAGAAACTCGACCTCGCCGACCAGGGGCAGGCTAATCGACTCCATCCAGGGCACGGTGGAGGTATTGATGCTGCGCAGCAGCGCATCCAGATCGGACTGCAACTCCACCAAAAATCTCTGGATCCACGGCCCCAGGACGAGCCACAGCAGGGCCACCAGCCCAATGAGCAGCACATAGACGATGACCGCCGCGATGCTGCGCGGCAGATCGCGGCGCTCCAGCCCCTCCACCGGAATGTTGAGGATGAACACCACCAGGCACGCCACCACCGTGGGGGCAATCATGGCCCGGAAGACGATCAGCAGGCCAATCGCCAGCAGGCCCAGGATGGAGCCAACCGTGATCTTGACCGCCGGCGGCCAATGGGTCCCGGTGAGCATGGACACTCAGGATGGAAATAGCGTAATGTCGGGCAGGGGCCAATAGCGCAGCCAGGCGCGGCCCACGATCTGATCACTGACAACCGGGCCGAAATTCCGGCTGTCGTGACTGTTGGGCCGATTGTCGCCCATCACAAAATATTCGTCGTCGTCCAGTTGCCGCGCCCGGAGCGATTCCTCCATTCTGCTCTGGACATAGGCCTCCGGTCGCCGGGTGCCGTTGACCCAGACCTCGCCCTCCACGATCTCCAGGGTGTCCCCGGGCGCGGCGATCACCCGCTTGATCAGGTTTTCACGCTGGTTCGGTATGTCCAGGACCACGACATCACCCACGGCCGGCGGGGCAAAGCGGTACGAAACCTTTTCCACCACCAGACGCTGGTACGGACTCAGCAGCGGCTCCATGCTCGAGCCGAAGACCACGGTGGTCTCGGCCACCAGCCGGTTGACCAGCAGGGCCAGCACCAGCGCGGGGACCAGGACCAGCACCAGCTCCTTGGACACCGACCAAATCAGCGCGAACGGAGACAGATCTTCCGCGGCCGTGTTCCCCTGCGCGAGATCCGCGTCGTGCAGGGGAGGTGCCGGTGGCTCCTTGTGCATGGTCTCTCCGGGGCCAAACCAAGTCCCTAGCGTATGAAACCGCGCCCGCGCAGGTAGTCCATGATGGTCCGGGCATTCTCCAGCGGCTCATGGTTCACGGTGTCCAGCACAATTTCCGAATGCTCGGGCGCCTCGTAGGGATCATCGATGCCCGTGAAGTTCTTGATTTCGCCGCGCCGGGCCGCCTTGTACATCCCCTTTGTATCACGCGCCTCGCAGACCTCCAACGGTGTATCCACGAACACTTCAATGTAGTTGTCCGGCCCCACCATGTTCCGTACGTCGTTGCGCGTCGTGCGGAAGGGGCTGACCGCCGAGGCCACCACGCAACCGCCGTGGCCGGCGATCTCCGCCGCCACGAATCCGATGCGGCGAACGTTGAGGTCCCGATCCTCCTTGGAGAACCCGAGGCCGCGCGAGAGGTGGGTGCGCACCACGTCGCCGTCCAGCAGGGTAACCTTGCGGCCCTCCTGCATCAGCAGCGGAATCAGGATGCTGGCGGTGGTGGACTTGCCGGAACCGCTCAGGCCGGTAAACCAGATGCAGATTCCCTGACGGTCCAGCGCCGGGTAGCTTTCCTTCAGGATCTCCGCCACCTCCGGCCGGGTATACCAGGACGGCAGCAGGCGGCCCTGGCCCAGATACTCATCCCGCACCTGTGTGCCGGAGATGTTCAGGGTCCGGGCACCGGGTGCGACCTCGCTCTCCGGTGCATACCGCTGCTCGTTCTCCAGATAGACCATGTTGTCGAAAGGAACCACCTTGACGCCGATTTCGGCACTGTGCCTCTCGGCCAGCTCCTGGGCGTCGAAGGGGCCGTAGAAGGGCTTGCCCTCCGAGTCGTTGCCGGGGCCGGCGTGGTCGCGGCCGACGATCATGTGGTTGGCGCCGAAATTGCGCCGAATCAGCATGTGCCAGCAGGCCTCGCGCGGGCCGGCCATGCGCATGGCCAGCGGCAACAGGGCCAGATGCACGCGCTCCTGCGGATAATGGTTGTCGATCAGGGTCTGGTAGGTCCGAACACGCGTGAAATGGTCCACATCGCCGGGACGCGTCATGCCGACCACGGGATGCAGGAGGAAGGAGCCGTCAATGCGCGCCATGGCGCGCTTGGTCAGTTCCTCGTGGACCCGATGCATCGGATTACGGGTCTGGAATGCGACCACGTTGCCGTGGCCGGAGGCGGTCAGCCGGGCCCGGGTGGCAGCCGGGGTCAGGCGCAGATGCGCGAAGTCGAAGTGCGCCGGCAGGGCCAGTACGCGCAGGTGCCCCGCGACGTTGACCGAACCCCAGCGGTCCATCTCGGATATCAGCGGATGGCGCGGATTGGTGGAGCCAATCACGCAAGATGCTTCTTCCTCCGCGTTCCAGGCAAAGATTTCACGCACGGACAGCACGGCCAGGATGTTGTTCATGGCATCCCGCAGTGTGATGTCCTGTCCCAGACGCAGTGACGAGACCGGGTTCAGGGGCAGCGTGATGGGAATCGGCCAGAAGGTGCCATTCGCAAGCCGCATGTCCGACAGTACGCTTCGATAGTCGGCCTCGCCCATGAACGAGGCCAGCGGCGAAAAACCGCCCGTGGCCAGAAGTTCCAAGTCGCAGACGGCCCGTTCGTGCAGTTGGAAGGAGGGGAGCCGATTGGCGTAGTCCTTCAGTTCCTGCCTTTCCTCCGGCGGTACGAGCAGGTCAACCAGCTTGCCCCCGTACGGGGCCACCAACTCTGCGATATCCGTGTCCATGGGTTCAGTCTCTCGAATGCGCGTTTCCGAGTCATGCCCAATCAGGGGCAGACCGGAGATTATACCCGGATTCGGGCTTCTTTTTTTAGGTATCCGACGGTGTGGAAGGCTGGTTGCGGGCGACTTGTTCCGCCAGTGTCACAAGGTACCGGCCATAGGCGTTGCCGGCCATCCGCTGCCCCAGTTCCTTCATTTGCGCAAGCGAGATGAAACCGCGCCGCCATGCGATTTCCTCCGGTGCCGACACCATGAGTCCCTGCCGTTGCTGCAACATCTGCACGAGGCGGGACGCCTCCAACAGGGAGTCGTGGGTGCCCGTATCCAGCCAGGCCACCCCGCGTCCCAACTCCGTGACCCTCAGTTCGTCCCGTTCAAGATAGGTTCGGTTGACATCCGTGATCTCCAATTCGCCGCGCCTGGTCGGCTTCATTTCCCGGGCGATGGCGCACACGTGGCTGTCGTAGAAGTAGATGCCGGTCACGGCGTGGTGGGAACGGGGCCGTGACGGCTTTTCCTCCAGCGACAAGACCCGTCCCGTGCCATCGAACTCGACCACGCCGAACTCGCTGGGATTGGCCACGGGGTAGGCAAAGACCTGGGCGCCCTCTTGCAGGGATGCAGCCTCCTGCAGGACTTCCGGCAGGCCGTGGCCGTAGAAAAAGTTGTCGCCCAGAATGAGGCACACACTGTCGCTGGCGATGAAGTCGGCACACAGCAGGAAGGCCTCCGCCACGCCCCTCGGCTCCGCCTGGGCCACGTAAACGATGTCGAGGCCCCACTTGCGGCCATCACCCAGGAGCGCCTCGAACTGCGGCTGGCTGCCGGGCGTGCAGACCACCGCGATCTCGCGCAACCCCGCCAGCATCAGCATGGACAGCGGGTAGTAGATCAACGGCTTGTCATAGACGGGTAGCAGCTGTTTGCTGGTCGCCAGCGTGATGGGATGCAGGCGGGTGCCGTGCCCGCCCGCCATCAGGATGCCCTTCATGTTGAACGCCGAATGCCGGCTAGTAGCCGAAGCGTTCCTCGGCAAACGGCTCGCCGCGCATGTGGTACCCGTGCTGTTCCCAGAAGCCCGGACGGTCCCCGTTCATGAACTCCAGGCCCGTCAGCCACTTGGCGCTCTTCCAGAAGTAGTACTTGGGTACGAGCAGGCGCATGGGGTATCCGTGTTCCCGCTCCAAGGGCTTGCCGTCGTAGAGGTAGGCCAGCATGGTGTCGTCGTCGTCGAGGATCTCCAGGCTGATGTTGGTTGTGTAGCCGCCCACGCAGTGCGCCATGACGTGGGTGGCCGCGGCCGTGGGCACGATCTCCTCCAGGAAGCGCCGCCAGGGAATGCCCGTCCAGGTGGTATCCAGCTTGCTCCAACGGGTCACGCAGTGAATGTCCACGGTTTGGGTGTCGGCGGGCAGGGCCATCAGTTCGCTCCAGGTGAACTCCCTGGGTTCCTCGACCTCGCCGAACACGCTCAGCCTGAATCCATCCAGGTCCGTGATCGTGGGGGTGGGACCATAGGTCAGGACCGGAAACTTGCTGGTGAGGAACTGACCGGGCGGGGTCCGCGCGTTGGCCTGCTCCTCCGGCACGTTGGTGACCCGGCGCAGCCGCTGGACGCGGCGAAAGGGGTTTTCGAGTCTCATGTCAACCTTCCGTGGTTGCCTGGTTCAGCCATCGTGCCGGAGCAGGACCAGTGAGGCCGATTGGCCGCCCATGCCGAACCCGTTGACCAGGACGGCATCCACGGCATGGGGCCGCGCCTGGTTGGGCACGTAATCCAAATCGCACTGCGGATCGGGTTCCCGATAGTTGATGGTCGGCGGTACGCGGCCGTCGTGCATGGCTTTCACGGCGGCCACAATGCTGTGCGCCCCCGCGCCCCCCATGGCGTGGCCAAGCATGCCCTTGAGACCGGTGACGGGACAATCCGGAGCGTGTTCGCCCAGGGCACTGTGGATGGCACGGGTCTCCATCGCGTCGTTGGCCTTGGTCGCCGTGCCGTGGGCCACAACCCAGTCGATGTCCGCCGGGTGCAACCCGCTGTCGGCGATGGCATCGGCCATGACCCGGCCCGGCACGCGGCCTTCGGGATCCGGGTTGGCGAAATCGCTCGGATCCAGCCTCAGGCTGTAGCCGCCGAACTCGGCCAGGATGCGGGCCCCGCGGGCACGGGCATGAGCAAAGCCCTCCAGCACCAGAACGCCGGCCCCCTCCCCGATGACCATGCCGGTGCGGTTGCCGGCGAAGGGGGCGCAGGCGGCGGCCGGATTGTCCACTTCGAACGACATGGCACCCAGGCGGCCGAACATGCTCACGGTCATCGGGGTGACATAACCGTCACTGCCGCCGGCCAGCATGACATCGGCCTCGCCGTATAGAATGCGTCGGGCGGCCTCGCCCACGGCGCCGACCCCGGTGGCGCAGGCCGCCACCGGGCTGTTGGCGATGCCGGTCACGCCCAGCCGCATGCCGATAAAGGTTGGCGTGCCGCTAATCAGGGCCGCCAGCGACAGGACCGGATTGATGCGTCGAAAGCCCTTGCTGTAGAGGACGCGCGTCTGATCCTCAATCAGATCCCACCCGCCGAAGGCGTCACCGATTTCGATCCCCAGGCGGCCCGCTTCCACGTCCCCCGGACCCAGGTCGGCCTGCCCCAGGGCTTCCTGAGCCGCCTTCCATGCAAACTGGGTTGCGCGGGAGGTCTTGCGCGCGTCCCGGCGATCCATGTGGTCCCCGGGCTGCCAATCCACGACGGCCGCGCTGGCGCGCTCAAGACCCTTGACTTCCCGCACCTCAATGAGGCGAGTGCCGGAACATCCCGCCACCATTCGCTGCCAGCTGGTGTCGGCATCCAGGCCCAGTGCGGACACCATGCCGATGCCGGTCACGGCAATCCGTTCCCGGTCGTCCCGCATATTCCGTTGAACCCTGTCAGTCATAGCAAGTTGATTGCCGCCTTTCCCTTCTACAGTATCGCGCAGAATGCCGCCGGGAAACCGGGCAACCGGAACTCAGTCGGGAATCCGTTCCAGACAGGCACCCAGCCGGACCAGGCGGTTGCCGATGTCGCTGTAGCCCCTGTCAATCTCCGTCACGTTGCCAATCTCCGTCACACCTTCGGCGCACAGGGATGCCAGGATCAGCGCCATGCCGGCCCGGATGTCCGGCGTGCTGACCCGTTGGCCATACAACGGCGACGGCCCCGAGACCACTACGCGGTGGGGATCGCAGAAGATGATCCGGGCCCCCATGGCGATCAGGCGATCGACGAAGTAGAGCCGGCTCTCGAACATCTTCTCGTGGAACAGGATTGTGCCCGCGCTCTGCGTGGCCACCACCAGCGCAATGCTGAGCACATCCGTGGGAAAGCCGGGCCAGGGCGCACTGGCGATGCGGGGGATGCCGCCTCCGAACTCGGGTGCAACCTCGAGTGCCTGTTCCGCCGCGATGACCAGGGTGTCCCGCTCACCCGCACCGCCCGACGACAACGCCATGTCCACGCCGAGCCGTTCGCGGAAGACCATCTGCATCATGCGCAGATCTTCGGCCACCACACCCTCGATGCGCAACTCGCCGCGGGTCACGGCACCCAGCCCAATCCAGGTTCCGATTTCCATGAAGTCCGGTCCCACTGTGAACTCCGCGCCGCCCAGGGTCGACCGGCCCTCGACGACCAGCCGGTTGGTGCCGATACCGTCGATGGAGCAGCCCATCGCAACCAACAGGCGGCACAGGTCGGACACATGCGGTTCACAGGCCGCGTTGTGGAACACCGTGGTGCCCTGCGCCAGGGCCGCCGCCATCACGCCGTTTTCGGTGGCCGTCACCGAGGCTTCGTCCAGAAGCACATCCGCACCTTGCAGATTGCCGTCGATCTGAAGCGCGAAGGTATCCCCCTCGCCAATGAGTTCCACTCCCAGGGCACTGAAGATCTGCAGATGCGTGTCGATGCGGCGGCGTCCGATATCGTCCCCGCCGGCGCTGCCGGCCACCCGAAAGGCGCCGGTCCTTCCCAGCATCGGCCCCATTAGGGTCAGCGATCCGCGCAACTGGCGGAACAAGGCGGGATCCGGCTCGGCAAACGCCAGCGCCCGGGCGTGCAGGTGCAGCGTGTTCGGTCCCCGCCAGGCCACGTCGACGCCCAGCCCCTGCAGGATCAGCAGCAGGTTGTCGACATCCCCGATGCGCGGCACATTGTGGAGGACGACCGGCTGGTCGGTCAGCAGGGCGGCACAAATCATCGGCATCGCCGCGTTTTTGTTCCCGGCCGGTCGCACCGTGCCGGCAATGGGATGGCCTCCCTCAATCAACAGTCGCGCCATAGTTCGCGCCTCCACAGGGTTCGGCTTGCCGAACTGGATGTATCAAAACCTAACTTGCGCAATTTTAAACCGATACCTGTGACACGCAGGCCTGCGCCAACCCCTTGATTGGACCTGTCCAAAGCACCCGGGAAACCCTGACCGTGAGCTCCCGACAAGTCACCAGGCCACATTTGAAGGGGTTTCCGGGCGTTTCAGACCCCGCAGCGAACTCTTTTGCGAACATGATTTCGGATACACGTTTAGCACAGGCTGGTTTCCGCTGCGATGGTCCGACCCGCGGGACCTGCAAAGATTTTGTTGAACTGTCCCAAATCAACCTTAAAGTTTGTGCCATTGGTTCCATTTTGCTTTCAGGAGTCGTGCGCCCCCGCAGTCAAAAACCGGCACCGGGCCGATCCTGTGCTATGATAGGTAAAGGGACGCGTGCATTAAGTTAACAAACTCGCGTGCATGGACCACCTGTCGGGCGGATGATTGGGAGACGGCATTGATCAACAGTCTGGCCCTTGGATTCAGAATCCTCGGTCTTCGTCTGGACCTCCTCATTATCCCTGTGTTCCTGAGTCTGGCGGCCTTGTACTGGCCCCCGGCGGACATCTCCCTGCTGTTTGGCGATCTGCAAGCGATTTTTGCGGAGGCTCAGGACGCGGCGCTGGGACAGGCTCCCGACGCGGACACCCCAACCCCCTTCGCGCCCGAGGCACTGCTCGAAAGTCTGAACGCCTCCTCCCTCCCCCTGGGCCAACTATTGGTCAACCGCACGTTTCTGCGTGTGCCCGGCCTGGTGATGACCCTGCCCCTGGAGCAATTGTTGACGGACTGGAGCCCCAGTCTGTCCTCGGTGGGCGACGTCCTGTTGGTATTGGCCGCCTTTTCGGCCGCCGGCGTGGTCATGGGCACCCTGTACCAGTGGCAACTGGCGCGTACGGTGGACGCAACCCTGCACGCATGGACGGAACGGGACGCCTCGAACACGGATGAGACGGTGGCGCCGGACCCTTGGGATGCCTTCTGGTTTCGCGCCCGTCAAACAGGTCTCTATCTGGTCCTGTTGGTGGTGCTGGTGACGGTGCTTTCCTTGGCGGTCAGCCTGCTCATGGCGGCCCTCGCCCTGGTCATGCCGGGAGCCGTGTTTCCCCTGATGGGACTGTACATGCTGTTCCTGCTCATGGCCCTGCCGGTCTTCCTGTTCCTCCAGACCTACATCATTCCCGGCATTCTGCTGGACAGCCTGAAGGTGGTTGCGGCGGCCCGGCAGAGCATTTCCCTCATTCGCAACAATGTGGTCAGTACGCTCGCGTTTCTGCTCCTGTCCGGGTTCATCCTGTTCGGGATCGAGGAAGCGCTTGGTTCAATCAATACCTCCATTAATACCGGCTTTAATCCGGTCATACTGCTTCTTTCGTCCATGTCCTTTGCCTACGTCGGCACCGGCACGGCCCTGGCCTTTCTGGTCTTCTACCGTTCCCGCTGCCTGATGTCGGACGGAGTGGACATCATTGCCTGGTTCAAGTCCATGGAGCATGAATAAGCTGCCGTGCTGGTTGAGCCTTGTGGAAACGTGATGATGAAGGGGGAGAGCCAATGCCACTCAGGGGTTCGCTGTGAGCCCACCGTCACAGCCTCCGCGGCTTGGATGTTCCAAGCCGGTAGTGGAGACTTCGCTCCAACCACACGGCAGGAAGGTTCCCTGCCGCAGGCACAGGGCCATGACCATGCTCATGCATCACAATCGACCGAACGACGGCCGCACGGTCGCGGGGCGGCGGTTGACCGCAAGGGGAGCGCAGGGCATGGGGTTGTGTGTCGCCGGTTTCGACCCGGCCGCCGTGGGGACTGCTCCACCCGGCCTCGCGTTGCAAGGGGCCGCACCCCCTTGTCAACCAAGAGCGAATCACCTACAAACCAACAAAGCAAGTTGTAAGGAACAGAATGGCGATGGCTAACACTCCGATGCCCCCAAACGCCGAACAGAACACCAACGCCTACAGCGCCGAAGCCATCCAGGCCCTGAAGGGCCTCGAGCCGGTGCGCGAACGTCCCGGCATGTATGTCGGCGGCACCGGCGAAGGCGGCCTGCACCACTGCGTCTACGAAGTGGTGGACAACTCCATCGACGAAGCGATGCAGGGCAGCTGCGACCGCATCGACATCCGCATCCAGACCGACGGCAGCATCTCCGTGTCGGACAACGGACGCGGTATTCCGGTGGACATGCATCCGACGGAGAAGATGCCGGCCCTGACACTGGTCATGACCACCCTGCATGCGGGCGGCAAGTTCAACGAACGCAGCGGCTACAGCGTCTCCGGCGGCCTGCACGGCGTGGGTGTGAGTGCCGTCAACGCCCTCAGCGATTGGATGGTGACGCAGGTCAAGCGCGACGGCCGCATCCACGAACAACGGTTCGAGCGCGGCCACCCCATCACCGACCTGGAGGTCGTGGGCACCTGCGATCCGGAGGACACCGGCACCACCCAGCACTACAAGTGGGACGAGACCATCTTCGACCAAGGCGTGGCCTACCGGGCGGACGAACTGCTGGA
>DAOUIC010000400.1:0-3039 GCA_034428255.1 Anaerolineales bacterium | reverse complement strand
TGAACCGACCGGGGGTGGAGGAAATCTGGATTGCCGTGGAAACAAGGTTCCCAGGCATCCGGGATCGCATCCATCTGGTGGAGATGCCCGGTGTTGACCTGTCGGGCACCAATATCCGGGCCCGTATCGATGCCGGCGAACCGATCAGGTACCTGGTCCCACAGTCGGTGCACGACTACATCGAGGAATACTCCCTGTATGTTCCGAAGATAGTAAACCCGGCTCCCTGAGATCCGTGAGGCCGGTATGCCAGCCTGGTGACGCACTTGCACGTTTCCGGCAAACGTGCATGGGGAAACCGCCGCCGCTCCACCGGAGCCACCTCTGCGACACACTGCTCAAAGTTGAACCAGGTACAGTCAAACCCGGACGGAATCCCATTGATGGGGACGTTGACCGTGACAACCTTCACGGCGATGGAGCTCGAATAACCGTTCTGCTCCCATCGGAGAATTGACCTGCAAGGATCTGAACATGGGATGCATGAAGAGCCAGTTGCGTGCAGTATTGCCAAGCCTGTTCCTGCTCCTCCTACAGGCCATGCCCGACATCCGCTCCGGTCACCTAAGAAGTAGCCCGGTCGACAGGGCCCTCATGATCTTCGGCGGATAAACACCATGAGCAGACACTCGAAACCCCTAGCCAGGTGCCTGCTGGTGTTGCTGTGCACCATCCTGATCTTGGCCGGCATGACATCCATCTCACTGGCCAACTGGACGGATTACCACAACCCCTATTTCAAAGTGGTCGAAGCTGGATCCAACCATGCCTGGTTTGCGCTCACCTGGGGGATCTCGGGGGATTGTGACGATATTGACGAAAACTGCGCAGTGAAGGTAACGGGCACACCCAGCACAACTACCGGCGATCCCGTAGCAAGATGGGTTGACGAACTTTCCACCGCCAAAACCCGCGATATTGGATGCGGTGTCACCTTCAATCGTGACACTGACAGGTACGCAGAATTCGAGAATTGCATAGAGGTCCAAAAAACCGGATTTACCGTGCATTGGCCGACCGTCAAGCCCAATGACGCCTTTGAAATCACGCCATTCTGCAAGCAAGGCGACGAGGTGTGCGCCGTGGAACTGCGCATTTGCTTCAACGCCGCCGACTGCGCAAACAACAACCATCGGAAGCGGCGCTGGTCAAAAGTGGGCGACTTATGGGACGACCTCTTGAGCAATTTCAGGCCTTCGTGCCTATACAACGACGATGAGGACGATGTTTGGGAGTGCATCAACAACGAATTCCAAGACTGGCTTGTCAACTACATGCCCCGCAACGGTGACTACGATGATCTGGTAGACCATGATGAAGACGACCGTGGATTTGTCGTGATGAACTACAAGAACAACCTGAATGATGTCAACGACCGGTCTATTCCTTTCCGGCGCTATGAGACCTTGCCTGAACGGAGCCAGAGACAGTCCACACCCACTGCGGTCCCGGCCTTGACACCCACGCCGACATCGGTACAGCCGACCGTTTCGACTGCAACGTCGCAGGACACACCATTGCCTGCAGTCCCGGTCACACATTCCACCTCCAACTTGAGGAAGGGTCCGGGCACGGCCTACCAGATTGTTGGACAACTGGATGCGGGTACATCCTTGACTCCGGTGGCACGCAATGGGGATGGTACTTGGCTGCAGCTGGATGTCGGGGTTTGGATTTGGGCATCGTTGGTGAACAACATTCCTGTGGGTTTGCCGCTTGCCGCCAACATTCCACAGATACCGGACCCCACAGCCACACCGGAGCCGACGGCCACACCGCTACCGGCCTTTACCCCCACACCGGCACCGACAACCGTGCCGACAGCCACACCCGCGGTCAACCCGCAGCCAACGGCCACGCCGCTGAAGATCCCCCTGTTTGATACTCCGCAGCAGCCGACACCGGCCCCTATCACTCCTACCAATCACGGTGGAGGGGATGGTTGCGACGGTTCCGGCGAACGCCTTACCCCTAATTCACTTGCAATACAAGGCACATGGATTGATGTTCTGGCCGCACAGGACCTGATGGGACAGACCTGCGAGGCGGACTTCCAGTATCTGGTGGCAGTCCCTTACATAGAACTACGCGGTTGGACCACAAGCCCCGCCAGACCCTCCCTAAACATACGGGGGAGAGGCGAGACCGTCAATGTCAACCTTCCCGTGTCAAACCTGTACCAAGGACGCAAGATCACCTGCAGGCAGGGAGCCGAGCCTGTCGAAACCCGGCTGCCCATTACAACCGTTGCGATCAAGGTCGAATACACAACCGAGGCGCCCACCACTGCTTGGCAGTGGGTTCGGAGCAGGTTCACGAGGTCCGTGCAGAAAGGGGAAACCCACTTCTGCGCGGCTGTGACCACGATGTCAGATAGCGATCTGACCCAGGGGAGCGACCTGTCCCTTGACTTCACGGAATTGGACGACCCGGGTCGCTACGACGTGACAATCCGGGTCTGCACGAACGAACCCATCGGCACCCAATACGCTTGCTACAACAGCTCGAGCCAAGGCGCTGACTATGGGTTTATCCAGATGCACGGCTTGGTGGAATCACTGGTCGCTCGATGATCACGCGGGCGATGTACACCAACTGCAACCTGCACGTCCTGGTGGGACTTGATGGAATATGTGGCTGGTGCTTGGTCTCTATCCTTTCCACGCCGAGACTCGTCCGCGACCGAAGGTTCAGTTGCTTCCGACAACACCCTCCAAAAATGACGGCGCTTAATGGGGTATGCTGCGACGAACGCTGGAAAGGGAGTGTCGTGTCGCTGGCAGACCCTGCAGGTCCGGCAACACCGACTGGAGACCGGCCATGAAACTACAACCCCCGCGGGAACCGCGCCTGCCGCGGCGCGGCGACCGGGAGAAGGAAAGGGAAACCCGCTACACCGACTGGAAGGGTATCCAGCCCCTGGCCGCCGCGGACACGGAACGCGCGTTCGACTACGAGGATGAATGGAACCTGCGCTTCCAAAACCTGCGCGCGAACCCCGCAGCCCGAGATCGGATCCGAGAGGGTCTGGAACGCCTG
>DAOUIC010000399.1:0-1844 GCA_034428255.1 Anaerolineales bacterium | reverse complement strand
ATGTGATTGAGCGAGGCCCGGGGGCGGCTCGCCAATTCCTCCTGCTTTCCGGCGACGTCCACGACGTGGTAGTGCAGGGCGTGCAGCGTGGCGGCTGTCGGTGACGGGACCCAGGCGGTTGTGGCCCCGGCTTCCGGGTGGCCGCGCTTTTGCTCGAGCATGTCGGCCATTTCGTCGGGCATGGTCCACATGCCCTTGCCGATCTGGGCCCGGCCCCGCAGTCCGGCCATCAATCCCGCATCCACGTTCCAATCCTCGTAGGCGGACAGCCAGGATTGTTCCCGGATCCGTGTCTTCGGCAACATGGGGCCGGCATGCATCGAGGTATGGATTTCGTCTCCGGTCCGATCCAGGAAGCCGGTGTTGATGAAGACCAGCCGCTCCCGCGCCTCGGCGACCGCGTTGAGGAGGTTCACCGTGGTGCGCCTCTCCTCGTCCATGATCCCCAGCTTGATGGTGTTGGCTGGCAGGTTCAGGGCTTTCTCGACCCGGTCGCACAGCGTAATGGTTGCGGCCACTTCCGCCGTGCCGTGCAGCTTGGGCTTGACCATGTAAATGCTGCCCGCGCGGGAGTTGCGGAAGGCACCGGAACCCTTCAGGTCGTGCAGGGCCGCCAGGCCGCTGATCATCAGGTCCAGGAAGCCCTCCGGAATGGCACTGCCGGAATCGGTGGTCACGCAGTCCGTGTACATGTGGAGCCCCACGTTCCGGACCAGCAGCAGGCTGCGTCCGGGCAGCGTCAGGGCCGAGCCGTCGGGCGCCGTGTAGTGGCGGTCCGGCCTGAGCCGGCGCGTCATGGTGTTTCCGTCCTTCTCGAAGGTTGACTCCAGGTCCCCCTTCATGATCCCGGTCCAGTTGCGGTAGACCTTGACCTTGTCCTCGCAGTCCACGGCGGCCACCGAATCCTCCATGTCCTGGATGGTGGTGACCGCCGATTCCAGTACCACATCCTTCACGCCGGCCCGGTGCAGCTTGCCGACCGGATGTGCCGGATCAATCTGCAGTTCCACATGCAGGCTGTTGTGGGCCAGGAGCACGGTCCGCAATGCTTCGCCGTCGGATACGAACCCCTTGAACTGGGTTGGATCCGCCAGCGATGTGTGTTCTCCATCCTCCAGGACGGCTTCCAGCGCCACGGCATCGCCATCCGAACCGAGCCGGTAGTTGTGGACATCCCTGTGTGAACCCTTCTTCAAAGGGAAGGCCTTGTCCAGGAACTGCTCCGCCCAAGCCACCACCGCCTCGCCCCGGGCCGGGTTGTATTCGATGCCCTTCTCCAGTCCCTCCGCCTCCGGTATGACGTTGGTGCCGTACAGGGCATCGTACAGGCTGCCCCAGCGCGCGTTGGCCGCGTTCAGGGCATAACGGGCGTTGTCCACCGGCACCACCAGCTGCGGACCCGGCATGCTTGCGATTTCCGGATCCACGTCGGCGGTGGCAACCGCATAGTCGTCGGTTTCCGGCTCCAAATAGCCGATTTCCTCCAGGAACTCCCTCTGTTCATCGACCTGGAAGCCCTTGCTGCACCATTGATCGATTCGCTGTTGAAGATCGTTCCTCTGTTCGAGGAGTGTTCGGTTCAGGGGTGCCAGATCGCGAACGATGGCAGCCAGGGAAGCCCAGAACGCGTCCGGGTCGATGCCGGTTCCCGGCGCGATTTCATCCCGGACCAGGTGATCCAACCGTTCGTCGATGCGAAGACCGCTGTGGGTGATGCGACTGTACATGCGGGACAAGGCTCCTTGTGTACTGATGTTCAAGGCACTGGGTTGACAAGTTTGGTGTGGAGGCTAGGTACACGGCGCGCTGGGCGGTGACGCAGGAAGGGCTCGGGCGGATCGTGC
>DAOUIC010000398.1:0-14718 GCA_034428255.1 Anaerolineales bacterium | reverse complement strand
AACGCCGCCTTCAACATCAGTTATGCGACGGCCGTCTATCCCATCAAGGCCATGCTGGCACCGTACATCTTCAACAACGACGGACTCATCCGGCCGGTCAAGATGACCGCGCCGGAAGGCTCCATCGTAAATTGCACGTTTCCGGCTCCCGTGGCGGCCCGGGCCAAGGTCATCAAGCACATCCCGCCGCTGATTTTCGGAGCCATGGCCGAACTCATGCCCGAGTCCGTGATTGCCGCCGCTGGTGGAATCTTCCCGTTCCACGTCGTAGGCCATGATGATCGGCATGGCCGTCATGCCGTCCACGTGTTGCCGCACGGTGGTTTGGGCGCCACCCACAACGCCGATGGCCTGCTGCCCAGGGCCTATCCCCACAACAGCACCGTGACCCCCACGGAGATGTTCGAGATTCAGTGCCCGGTCCTGATGACGCACAAACGCCTGATTGCGGACTCGGGAGGGCCGGGAACCCAAAGGGGTGGACTGGGCCAGGAAATCGGGTTGCGCGCCCTGACGGAACAGGGAACCACGCTGACCATCCGTCCCGATCTCATGAAGTACCCCGCGGAGGGCCTGCGGGGAGGACACCGCGGCACCCCCGGCGATGTGATTATGAATGGTGAACGCATGGAGCGATTCGTACCGTACCAGTTCAAGTCGGGGGACGAGGTGCTGTTGCGCGTACCGGGCGGCGGCGGATACGGACCACCGAACGAACGAACACGCGAGGACGTGTTGAAGGATGTTGCATCGGGTCTGGTTTCCCCGGCACAAGCGTCGGAGGCCTACGGTGTCCAGATCGAGGGCTCGCGGGAAGACCTGGAGGCACAAAGCATGAAGCAGGCGATCGCACAGGTACAGGCCAGTTCCCATGGGGATTATTCGTGACCGCAGATCTGGCCATCATCGGGGGAAGGATCCTCAACCCCTCGTATGAAACAACCTTCGCCTCCCGGCCCGGTACCGTGACCGTGGAAGGGGGGAGGATCACCGGGATTCTGGACCCGGCCGACAGGCCATCGGCCAAGGAGACCATTGACGCAACCGGCATGCTGGTCCTGCCGGGCGGCATCGATCCGCACCTCCACTGCCGCGCCCCTTCGTTTCCGGAGCGCGGCGACTTTGCCACCGAGTCCCGTGCTGCGGCGGCAGGAGGAGTCACCACCATCTTTGAGATGCCAATCTCAAAACCCGGTGTGGCCACCGCGCAGGCATTGGAGGATCGCGGCTCCCTAGTCGTTCGGGATGCCCATGTAAACATAGCACTGTACGGTGCACCGGGCCTCCTGGAGAAGGGCGAAGTGGACGGGATGGCGGAGGCCGGTGCCATTGCCTTCAAGTTGTTCATGACCGACGCCCCTCCTGGTCGCGAAGACGAGTTTGAAGGTCTCATCGCACCCGATCTGGCCACGATTGGCGTCGCCCTTGAACTCACCCGCGCAACCGGTTTGCGATGTGCAATCCATTGCGAAGACCAGAGCCTCATCAACTGGTACACCCGTCAGGCGCGCGGCCGGTCGGTAGAGGACTGGCAACGTCACTTGATGTCCAGACCGGCCGTGGTGGAGACCGCGGCGGTTGCCGGAGTGCTGCAGTTGGCCCGGTCATTGGAAGCGCCGGTTCACATCGTGCACGCCAGCGCCGAGGCGAGCGTGGACCTGATCCGGGCGGCCAAACAGGCAGGCACACCGGTCACCGCTGAAACCTGTCCGCACTACCTGCTTTTCACCAATGCCGAACTCGAACGGGTTGGTCCCTACGGCAAGATCAATCCCCCCGTGCGTGAAAGAGGAGACCAGGATGCGCTTTGGCAGGGACTTCACGACGGGGTACTTGACTTTGTCGCCACCGATCACGCCCCCTTCACGGCCGCCGAAAAGGAAGCAGCCCGGGGGAACATCATTGACGCCCCACCAGGACATCCGGGAGTTGAAGCCTTGGTTCCACTACTCTTGACATGGGGACTGAAAGGTACATTCACCCTTGAAAGGTCGGTGGAGCTTCTGGCCTCCAACGCTGCCCGCAGCTTCGGCCTCTACCCGCACAAAGGCGTCCTGCGCCCGGGCGCGGACGCGGACATCTGCGTGTTCGATCCGCGCCGGGAAGCGGTGTTGAACGGCAGTGCCTGGCTCACGAAGGGTGCCGAGGCCAGCTGGTTGTATCAGGACGTGCCCGTCGGCGGATCGATCCATGCCACCGTGGTGGGTGGCCGGGTGGTCTACCGTGAAGGTTGCATCATTGGCCAACCGGGTTGTGGTGCCTGGTTGCGCCCCGGCCACGTCGACTGAGTACTGCGCCCGTGTCCCTCACCTGTGGCCTGGTCGGTTGCGGGGTCCGCGGCTCATATTGGGCCGGGATCCTTGCCGAACATCCGGGCGTGTCCCTGGAGGCCTTGGTGGACCCCGACATCGGGAAGGCGCAGGCATTGGCAGCCAGACTGGAAATCTCGGCGGCATGTCACTCTACGCTCAAGCCCAAGTCGGCTCCATGGGACTTTGTGGTGCTGGCCACCCCTCCCGAGCTGCACCATCGCCAGGTGCAGGCATGCCTCGCGCAAGGCCTGCACATCATCTGCGAAAAACCCCTGGTCGAGGAGTTTGCACAGGCGATTGAACTGGTGCGCCTTGCGCAGGAAACGGACCGCCAACTGATGGTCGGTATGAACTTCCGCTACCTCGCCGCCAGCCAGCACCTCCGCCAGACGGTGCAGGAACAACGATTGGGGCCGCTTGCCTTCGGCAGGTTCAACTACACACGCAACCGGGATGGACGCCGCGGGGATCTGAACTCCTATCCCCTGACCATGCGGCATCCCATGCTGCTGGAACAGTCCGTGCATCATCTGGACCTCATCCGTTACTGCTATGCCCAAGAGGTCGTACGGGTCTGCGCAGACATGTGGAATCCCCCGGGCAGCGTCTATCTGCATGACAGCTGCGTATCGGTCCTGATGGAAATGGTCGACGGCGCGCGTGTCAACTATCTGGGTACCTGGACTGCCGGTTGGAACGGCATGGAGTTTGCCTGGCGCACCGACTTCCGAGACGGTGTGGTCCTGCAGCGCAACCAGTTTGCTGATGTCGTGGAGTGCCGGTTCGAGCCCGAACTAGGCCTGACTGGTTCCCGCTTCAAGGACGGGGATCAGGCAGAGGAGCTTTATTCCGTGCCGCTGGAAGCCCAACGGCCGTTCGTGGACGATGCCAAAGGCCTCCTCGACGAGTTTGTCTCCTGTGTAAACCTGGGCCTGTCCGTCAGGACATCGGCACACGACCATCTCGGAACACTGGCATTGCTTGAGACCTGCATGCAGTCGCATGCAGTAGGCAAGTGGATTGACCTCGCGCACGTGTTTGTCGAACACGACGCGGCCAACCTCTGGCCCATTCCGAATCAACACGAATCTTCAAATCACCATGGGGAATGAATACATGACCACCACTCCGGATCTCTCCGAACGAGACAGACGGCTGACCAGAATTCGGGCCGCCATGGCGGAGGCAAACCTTGACGGACTCTTTGTCGCCGGCAAGGGGCATTGGTGGACCGGAAGAGGCTACTTCCGCTATCTCACCGATTTTCACATCTGGGGCCACGACGGGCTGATATTCATCCCGCGCCAGGAGGAGCCATTCCTGGCCTTCAGTTCATATGCGGTGGCCGAACGCATTGCCGCCAGGGGATGGATCACGGACGTGCGCGGCGACGTGTACATCGCTCCCCGCATGGCCGCCGAATGCGTGGCACGCGGTTACGGCAAGGCACGCATCGGAGTGGCGGGCCACCAGTTCATCCTGGGAGCCGGGACCATGGAGCTGCTGGCCTCCGAGATGCCGGACGCGGAGTTCGTGATTGCGGACGACCTGCTGAACCGGGTACGGGCCGTCAAGAGCGAATTGGAGATTCGCCAGGAATTCGAACTCTGGGACTTGGCCAAGTCCGCCATGGAACGATTTGTTGAAGTGCTCCGGCCCGGTGCAACTCAAAGGGAATTGGCGGCCGAGGCAAGCCGCGTGGCGCTGGCAGGCGGTGCGCGCGACATTCTGGTGTTTGTTGGGGAACGGCCCGGTGAGCATGAACCACCCCAAGACACACCACTCCGGTGCGATGACATCGTGCGCTATCACATGGAGATTTTGGGCCCCAGTGGACACTGGTGCGAACTGACCGTGAACTGTGCGTACCGGGACCCGACAGACCAAGAACTGAAACTCATGGACAGTGAGCTCCTAGCCTTTGAACGCATTCGCGCTGCCGCCCGGCCGGGAGCACGCTTGAGTGAACTGGCCACCATCTTCGAGCAAACCCTGAAGGAACAGGGATGGGAACTGGGTGCCACGACCACGGCCTTTGACTTCCACGGCCAGGGCATGGACACCATTGAGTACCCTTGGTTCTCGGCGGCTCCGGGCTGGGGCAAGAGTCAGGACTGGCCCCTCGAGGCAGGCATGGTGTTTTCCTACCATCCGAAACGCAACATCGTAAACAGTCCTGCCTGGAGTACGGGCATCAACGAAGATATCCACATCACCCCAACGGGTGCGGAAACCTTCAGCGGCGACTGGAGCCATCGCTGGCGACGAATGGAGTGACGAGTATGACCTTCAATGTAGCCATTCTGGGCGCCGGTCAGGCAGGCTCCCGCCACATCGCCGGGTTCGGAGCCGTTGAGAATGTACGGATCACAGCGGTGGCCGACGCGAACACGGACTTGGCCCGACGGGAAGCCGGCCGGTGCGGTGCCACGCCTTTTCAGGATTGGCAGGATGCACTGGAAGGTTCGCCGGCACCGGACGCCGTGGTGGTGGCCCTACCGCACCACTTGCACGCGGAGGCCGCCTGCATGGCGGCAGACCGCGGCCTGCACGTCCTGATGGAAAAGCCCATGGGCTCCACACTGGCGGAGGGACGACGCATCGAAGAGTCCTGCAGGACCGCGGGTGTGGTTCTGATGATCTGCTTCGTACACCGTTTCCGCGACGAAGCAATTCAGGCAAAGGCGTGGATCGAAGCCGGACACATTGGGGTACCGATCAACTGTGTGGAAACCATCGCGTCGCCGCGCGGATCCCATCTGGGATCCTGGATCAATTCGCCGGACCTCTCTGGAGGCGGCGTTCTGCTGTACACGGGGGTTCATGCAATGGATCGTCTGCTGTGGCTTGTGGATTCACCCCTGTGCGAGGTGCACGCCTCGACCCGAACCTTGACCGCAGGCTCTCGGGTCGAAGAGGCCGTCACCGCTCTCCTGACATTCGACAACGGTGCGATGGCGACGCTCAACGTCACTGGCCCAACCTATCCCGCGGGTGGAACCTCATGGCGCAGCGAAATCTACGGGACGGAGGGGGTCATCCGCATTCGGGCTCGCCAATCGGTGGAGATCGCAGGCAACAGCTTGGCTCAACGCATCGAAGTCGGCGACACGGCAACCAGGGATGGAGAAAACTACAACTTCAAGCGCCAGGCTGAAGCGTTTGTCCAGGCTGTTAGGGATGGAGAGGTGTCACCCATCCCCGGTCGAACCGGCCTCGCGGTCCTCGAGGCATGCCAGAGAATTTACGACCGCTGAGTTTGTGGTCCCCGGTTCGCCTTGCGACAGGGCAACTTCCTCCTGCCGCGGCATTCACTGATGATCGCGAGGCAGTCGGGATTCGGGATCATCCAGGAGCTCCGCGCCTCCCAATGGCATAAAGTTCGCGTAACTTCTCAGCACCTGAGTTGAACATCAAGCGTTGACAGCCATTGGCACAGATGCCCGTGGTCAAGGGACCTGGCCCCGAAATCACTTCGTTCGGGATGAGGACCGGTTTGCGCATGGCGACGGCAAGCGCCTCCCTGGTTTGACCGCGGCGACACAGTGGCATACGCATGGTGTGGTGGGTGGCGGTCACCGTGACCATGCCCAGCATCGTACGACTGGAGACGCGCTTATCCCAAACGCGGCGCAGGTCCCGGTCTTGGCCACTGTCCCGGTTCAGCCGCGCCACCCCGACCAACGCGGCGATCTTACGTCCATCCCAACCCCGGGACCGCCGCTCCGGCACGACGGTGCCGGACGGTCGGTGACAAGCGGACTAAAATAGTTGGCGTGATACAGGCAGGGAGGGCGACCCCATGGCCCTTGCACCAGCAGAGACTTCCGGCCAAGCCGTAGCTACGGCACCTGTTCCTCGGAGGCCCCCACCCCGCGAGGCGTGGGACTGGCAAGTCCCCGCCTCGCGGGGCGACACGGATTCGGCGACCGCCATCGCGTCGCGTTACCAGCGAGCGATGTGGCGGTTGCTTCACCCCCGCGCATGGCAGGCTGACCTGCAAGCCCTGTCTCATTTCGACCCGGAGTTCGTCTACGACGAAAACCATGAGTATTACGAAGACTGGACCACTGATCCCGACTACGGAAAGGTCAATGTCCGCAACTTCCCCTACGACTTGGCGGGTTTCGTGAGTCCCGACCAGAAACGCCACAATCCGCTCATCGAACAGATGCGGGAAACGCTCTGCACGCCCTTGGGTGCAGAGGGGGTGCACCGAGTACAACCCACCCCCGACTATCACTTCCCGGAAGCCGTGGGCCGCGATTTGAGCCTGTTCACGGGAGGCAGGAAACCCAAGACCCAAGTCAAACCCGACTTGGTGGTACTGCCGGAAGGTCGGGACGACCGCAGTTTGAAGGAATCGCGCGTCATCCGGACAGATCCCGAGCATCCTGTCCCGGAAATGGTTGTGGAAGTCGTATCGCCTTCGTCCGCGGCGCGGGACTATGGCGACAAGGCAGTCCTTTACGAACGTCTTGGCGTGAAGGAGTACCTGATTGTGGATCCCGGCGAACCGCCGGAAGGAGATTCCCAAGGATATCTGGCACAGCTTGTCCTGTATCGCCTGAAGCCCGACAACAACTATGTGCGCGTGGAAGGTGAAGGGAACGACCCCAATATGGAGATGCGCAGTGCAGTCATCGGGAGTGTGGTGCGCCTGAAACAGGATCACCCGGACGATGGGCCCGTGTTCCAGTGGTTCGACCCCAACATGGGCATATGGCGCGATGCCCTTGGCGACAAACTTCGGGAAAGTGAAGAGCGCGGGGAAGAGCGTGGGGAAGAGCATGGACGGGCGCAAACCATCCTCACGGTCGTAGGCCACATCGTGTCCGATGAAAACGTTGTCGGTGCAATCGCCAAGCACTGGCAAGAGTTCGGGGTGCCCGACAACACGGACAATCTCCTGACGGCGATTCTGGACAACCCGGCTGAATGGCGGGAAATCTTCGGTATTGCAGCGGAAAGTGAAGAGAACAGCGAGTTGGACGGGGGAGATCACCCATCCACCTTGTAGACGCAACAAACCGCTGCACAGGAGATTGTTTCAATGGGTGCGGTTGTGGCAGCGCGGCCTTCGGTCCCGGGAATGTCAAGCCCATGAGTTACTGACGGCTCTCTTGGCGCGGAGTGTCCAGTCGGTGGCTGCCACACACCGCCGAAACATTTAATTCTTTGGCGCGCCAAGCGAATGAAAATTCCGGCCAATCAGTAATTTGACGCGACGGCGATACTGCGGCAGCTCGGATCCGGGAAGTGAATATTTCGATTGCCAACCCGATCGTAGGAGCCGGGATCGACAGTCCTTACCGTCAGACAAAGGCAACACAGACCTCAGCCTTCGCCGCCTGAACCGTGCTCACCGCCACTTTCGTCTTCGTGGTCGTGTTCCGACGCACCGATTTCCGCCTGGAGTGACCAGACGTCAAACACCTGATCCCCTGCGCCCAGAACCACATCCACCGCCTAACCGGATTCAAGGTCCGGCGGAGTTGTGGGGCCGAGTTCCTTGCCGTTGGACAGATGCACTTCCACTCGTACCAGCGGCAAGGTTGAATCGATGGTGTTCTACACGGTGCCGACGAATGCGTTGTCCTCGGCACGGTATTCCAGGATGAGTCTGGCTCTCAGCCGGATCACGCCATAGGTTTCGTCCAAAGTCAGAATGTCTCCAGATTCCTCTTCGTGCCCTTCAACAACCCCGGCATGTTCCATGGCTCACCCCCTCGGCGCCGTGCTCGCCGTGGGTGTGCTCGGTGCCAGCGTCCGCGGCAGAACTGCCACCAGAGAGATTAGGGTGGCCCGTCACGGGTGCTTTAAACCGACCTTCATCGGGATCAAGCCACTGTTAGGAATCCGTGCCGACAGGAGACAGTCGCCGCCGGGTGCTTGGAAATGCTGCCGATGCATGATTGTGTGCCACCTTCCGTTGTGTGATCCGGCAAGGCCGGGTTCAAACGCGGCTCCAACAGCCACTGGGGGTTCCCATCCACCTATTCTGAATGGCAGTGAAGAACCTGTGAATAACCTGTATACGTAATCGAAACATCGTTCAGTCCTAATGTTCTCCCACTGTCAGCGGTATAGGAGATCAGTGCACGCGAGGCAGGACACAGACGGCCAAAGCGTGCACGCAACAGCGCCTTTGTGACGGCCCGGGACTCCGTTGTGCGCCCGAATCGGCGAATTCCCTCCGCTGTTAGAATCTTCCCACTGTGCAATGGGATGCGCCCACATCCCGCACACCCACACATGAATGCAGCACAGGAGGTGCGGAACACCCGACCACCGGCGTAGTTGTCGTCAGTACCTAACCAATGACAACAGGACTCGGAACTACCCACAGGAGAAATCATGAGCGGAAAGAAACTGAACCGCAGACACTTTCTGAGTGCTTCGATGGTCGCGGCGGGGGCATCCATGACGGCTGCTTGCGTGATGCCGGTCACACCGGCTGCCGCTCCGTCCGAAGGGTCCATGATGTCGGAATCGCCGGACTATAAGTTTTACTTCAACACCCACGGCTCGGTGGAAATCTCCTTCTGGTCAGCCGCCAACAACGGCTTCCAGGATTTCTGCAGCCACTACAACATCGACGGGCAGTACCTCGGCACGGTCCGCGACGGCGACTTCGCCGAAGAACGCGAGAACATGGAACGGATCGTGGCGGCGGGCGACGCCGACGCGGTCGTGGCCGTCTTGTCCGACGTGGATGCCCTGGACGAACCCATCCGCCAACTCGCCGATCAAGGTGTGCCGGTGGTACTGGTGAACTCCAAGGACCCGCGTCCGGCGGAGGAGCAGGTTCCGCACCTGCGGTACGCGGGCGAGGACACCTATTTGACAGGGGTCCGCAACGCCCAGCTGGCGTTGGCATCCTTCACGGAACTGGCCGGGCGCGCTCCCAAGCGCTCCACCTACATTGAGCACGTGCCGGGTGCCTGGGTGCTCGTTACCCGGGGACAGGGCATGTCGGATGTGCTCACTCCGGAAGGCACGAACTTCGAAAGCATCGCCGGCGAAGTCGATCCGGTGCAGATGCAGGAAATAGTCCGGGCCCACCTGATCGCCAACCCGGACGTGGAGACGATTCACACCGGCTGGAGCCGGCCCGCCGCCTGGTCCATCGAGGTCCTGCGCGAAATGGGCAAGCTGGGCAACGTGAACGAACCCTTCGAGGAAGGCAAGGTCTATGTCACCAGCATCGATCTGGATCCCGAACTGCTCGGCATGATTGATGCCGGCGACTGCGTGGGCACAATCGACCAACAGGTCTATCTGCAGGGTTGGTACGGTGCAGCCCTGGCGTGGCAGTGGGTTACCAACCAGTTCCTGATTGCCAACGACATTTCGACCGGACCCTACGTCGTCACCCAGGAAAACGCCGCGGCCCTGATCGGCCAGGCGGAAGCCGGAATCCGGGCCTGACCCTGGCTCGGCGCTGAAGGCGGATTGAGCCGTCGCCGGCAGGTGTGGGCGAGCCTGCCGGTGCGATCCTTCGCCAATCCACTCTCCGCCACAACCCGAACATGACGATCAACGCCACCGACCCCGTATCGGTCGACGGGACCGACCGCCGCGGGCGCGACGACTTCCGTCGCCGGGTCAACCGCATGGTCCGGCGGATTCCCGAACTGGGGATTTTCTCGACCCTGGTCCTCCTGGTGGGGGTTTTTTCGATCGGCGCGGACAACTTCCGCACTGTCGATTCCTACACCAGCATCCTGACGGTCGCGGCTAACGTTGGCATCGTGGCCCTCGGCTGCGGCTTCCTGATGATCTCGGGCGAGTTTGATATATCCGTTGGCTCGGTCTACCTCATCGCCACCCTCTTTTTCGCCCAAATGGCCAATGCGGGCCTGATACCGCCCTTGGCCTTCCTCGTGACCCTGATCCTCTGCGCGGTCATTGGCCTGGTCAACGGCCTGATCACGGTCAACTTGCGCATTCCGTCCTTCATCGTGACCCTGGCCGCGATGATGTTCTATCGGGGCCTGCACATCATCCTGACCCGAGGCTTCTCCGTCAGCTACAAGGCGGACAAGGAGTTCCTCAACATGGTGGCCGGCATCACTTTCTCCCTGATGCGGAACACCGTCATTTGGTGGATCCTGCTCGCCATCATTCTGCAGGTCGTACTCGCCAAGACCCGTTACGGCAACTGGGTCCTGGCGACCGGCGGAGACGCGCAGGCGGCGCGCAACTCCGGCGTGCCGGTGAGCCGCGTGAAGGTAATCAATTTCGCCCTTTGCAGCCTTCTGGCAGGCTTTGCCGGTGCTGCCAACATGGCCCGTTTCCTCACTTCCCAGTCGCAGTTGGGCATGGGCATGGAATTCGAGGCCATCACGGCGGCCGTGATTGGCGGCACCCTTCTGATGGGGGGCAAGGGCAGCATGGTCGGAGCCGTCCTCGGTGCCATCTTCGTGAGTGTGATCCGTTCGGGCCTGATCTTCTTCGGCTACTCGTCCTACATCTACATGCCGGTCACCGGCATCATCCTGATGCTCGCGGTGATTATCAACCGCGGCTTCAGCAACTTCCGCCTGCTCCAGTTCCAGCGGAGTGACGCATGACCGACACCGCCACTCCGATGGTCCAGATGACGGACATCCACAAGAGCTTCGGACACGTGCAGGCATTGCGCGGAGTGGACTTGGATCTTCACGCCGGGCGGGTTCTGGGGCTGATTGGGGACAACGGCGCCGGCAAGACGACGCTGGTCAAGATCATGGCCGGCGTTTTCCCGCCGTCGCGCGGAACTGTGCACTACAAGGGCGAACAGGTTCGCTGGAAAAACCCCAGCCAGTCGCGGGCTTCCGGACTCGAAATCGTTTACCAGGACCTGGGACTCGTCCCCATCATGAACATCGCACGCAACTTCTTCCTCGGGAAGGAACCGCGCAGCCGGTGGGGATTCCTGGACTTCGACCACATGGCAACCGAGTCGCTGCGGGCGATTGCCGAGATGGGCATTTTCCTCGACGATGCCGAGGAACTGGTGGAGAACCTCTCGGGGGGTGAACGAAAAGCGCTCGCCATCAGCCGCAGCCTCTACTTCGGCGTCCAGGTCCTCATGCTCGATGAACCCACGGCCGCGCTCTCCGTCAAGGAGACCCATGCCGTCCTGGACCTGATGGAGACGCTGAAGGAGCGCGGCATCGCTACGGTCTTCATCACCCACAACATCCACCATGCCTATGCGGTCTCGGACCACTTCGTTGCCTTGAACGCGGGTGTCAAGGTGCTGGACGCCGACAAGGCCGATGTCACCCCCGAAATGTTGACCGAAGCCGTGATCGGCGAACCGCTGGCCCAAGTGACTAGCCATTCGCTGGCCGCTTCCATCGAAAATGGCAGCCCGGAGAATTCATGAGAGTTCAAGCTGCGCTGTGCCTGCGCGACGGCGCCCCCCTTGAGATTCGGGATGTCGAACTGGCTCCGCCGGGTCCGGGCGAAGTGCTCGTACGTTGGGGCGCCAGCGGCATCTGTGCCAGCGACAAGTTCGTTGTCACCCACGCGGGCTGGCCCAAGCCGTACATCCCGGGCCACGAAGGAGCCGGGATCGTCGAGGCGCTGGGCGACGGGGTTGACATGCTCACCGTGGGAGACCATGTGGTATCCGATCTGCTGGGTGCCTGCGGCCACTGCCGCCAGTGTCGGACGGGCCGGCCGCGCCTCTGCGAACCCCAGCGACGCCGAGCCGTGCCCGACATCGACAGCCGCTTTAGCCTTGACGGAACTCGCGTTGGGCGCTTCGGACACCACGAGATCGCGACCTTTGTGGAGGCATGCGTCGTCCCGGAGGCATCGCTGACGAAGATCCCGGACGACGTGCCGTTTGAGGCGGCCTGCCTGCTTGGTTGCTGTGCCCTCTCCGGCGCGGCGGCCGTCCTGACCCGGGCCCAAGTCGCGCCGGGCAGCCGTGTCGTGGTCTTCGGCTGCGGCGGCTTGGGGCTCGCCGGCATCAACGCGGCACAGCTCTGCGGCGCGCGGCAGATCATCGCCATCGATGTCGTACCCCGCAAGCTCGACTGGGCGCGCGAGTTCGGTGCCACCGATATCGTTGACGCATTGCAGGGCGATCCCGTGGACGCGGTGAGCGCAGCCACCGGTGGTGCAATGGCGGATTTCGCCTTCGATTTTTCCGGTTCGGCCGTCGCAATGAACCAGACCGTCGGCGTCGTGCGCAACGGAGGCATGGTGGTGCTGGAGGGAGCCGGACCTCCCGGTACGCAACTCGTGGTCGACCAGGCGGAGTTGATCGACAACGAAAAGGTGATCACCGGTGCGCACGCCGGTGGCGGCATCCCGGCCCTCGACATCCCACTGCTGATCGACCGGTTCCGTGCCGGCACGTTCAAACTGGACGCATTGGTCAGCCATCGGCTGTCGCTGGAAGAGGTCAACGACGGATTCGACCTGATGACCCGCGGCGAAGCACGCCGCAGCGTGATCGTGTTCGAGGCATAGGGGTGAAAAGCCAGATGTCGCCCGCCGGCAATGGTTGCGACGACCAGCAAACCCGGACACCCGGCTTCCAATAGGAGTTCTCCCGTGCGCATGTCCTCCGCCACCAGGGAAGCCATCGAGGGCTATCTGTACATCGCGCCCTGGCTGGTCGGTTTCGCGGTGTTCGCGGTCGGCCCGATGCTGGCCTCCATCTACCTCAGTCTCACGTTCTACAAGATCATCACGCCGCCCGATTTCGTAGGGTTGGACAACTACATCCGCATGTTCCAGGACGACCTCTTCTGGAAGTCACTCTGGAACACGGTCTACTACGCTGCCGTCTTCGTGCCGGTCTCCATCGCCGGCTCCCTATGCTGCGCCCTGCTCCTCAACCAGCGCATCCTGGGACGCACCATCTTCAGGGCCATCTACTTCCTGCCATCCATCACGCCCATCGTCGCCACCGCCTTTCTCTGGCTCTGGATTTTCCAGCCGAACGTGGGCCTGGCCAACTATCTCCTTGACTTAATCGGCATCGAAGGGCCGCGCTGGCTCGACGACATCCAATGGTCCAAGCCGTCCCTGATCGTGATCAGTCTCTGGGGCGCCGTCGGCGGCGGCTCGATGCTTATCTTCCTGGCCGGCCTGCAGGGGATTCCAATCGAACTCTACGAATCGGCGGAGATCGACGGTGCGGGCAGCCAAGCCAAGTTCTGGCGCATCACGATTCCCCTGCTGTCGCCGTCAATGTTCTTCAACCTGGTGCTGGGCCTGATCGGCGCGATGCAGATGTTCACACTGGCTTTCGTGGCGACCAGCGGAGCCGGCCAGACGCGGTCCGCCGGCGGTCCTGCCTACTCGACCCTCTTCTACGTCCTGAACCTCTACAACCACGCCTTCGACTACTGGGAGATGGGATACGCGTCCGCCCTGGCCTGGTTCTTCTTCCTGATCCTGGTGATCCTGACCTATTGGCAACTGCGTCTTTCCCGCTCGTGGGTCTACTACGAGTTCGACCAGGGCGAGCGATGGTAGAACCCACTCTCTCTGCACCTCGGGCACCGGCAGCCGGCATCGGCGGTATCCGCCTGCGGCAGGCTGTCCGCATGCTTCCCACCTTTCTGGTGGTCCTGGTCCTGGCCGCAGCTTTTGGGTTGCCGTTCCTTTGGGCGGTGCTCACATCGCTGAAGGTGCCAAGGGAGATCTTCATTTTTCCACCGACTTGGCTGCCCGAGGCTCCCCAGTGGTCCAACTACATCGAAGTCTTCCGCCAGGCCCCACTGGCCCTCTTCTTCTGGAACAGTCTCAAAGTTACTGTTTTGACGGGAATTGGCCAGATCCTGTCCGCATCGCTGGTGGCCTATGGCTTCGCCCGGTTCCGTTTCCCGGGACGCAACATCCTGTTCCTGGTCATGCTGAGCACGTTGATGCTGCCACCCCAGATCACAATCATTCCTACGTTCCTGCTCTTCAAGTGGCTTGGTTGGCTCGACCAACTCCGTTCCCTGTACATCCCGCCATGGTTTGGCGGTGGCGCGTTCGCCATCTTCCTCTTCCGTCAATTCTTCTTGACCATTCCCCGGGAGTTTGACGAGGCGGCCAAGATCGACGGTGCAAACTCCCTTTGGATTTTCTTCCGTGTCCTGATCCCCTTGTCGGTGCCGGTATTCGTCACCATGGGCATTTTCTCCTTCCTGGGCAGCTGGAACGACTTCTTCGGACCGCTGATCTTCCTCAATACCACGGAGAAGTTCACCCTGGCCCTGGGCCTGACCTACTTCCAAAGAGTGGTATCCCTTGGCGGCCAAGCCACCGAACACCTCATGATGGCAGCGTCCATTATCATGACGCTGCCTTGCCTGCTGGTGTTCGTGCTACTGCAGCGGTATTGGATTCAGGGCATTGTCATGTCGGGCATCAAGGGGTGATTCCCGAATCAAGGGGAACCCGCCGG
>DAOUIC010000397.1:0-2760 GCA_034428255.1 Anaerolineales bacterium | reverse complement strand
CACGGCCGACAAGGTCGGGGGCTAGGTTCCGTGGCTTCCGCAAGCAGGGTTGGCTCCCGCGTAAAAGCGCGGGTGCAGGCCCACAAGGGAACGGCCGTCCGGTGGAAGCAGGATACGCTGGTGGCCGAGGAGCCAATGGAAATCCGGCTGCTGGCACGGGAGGAACAGCAAACCGTTGCCGTTACCATGCGCACGCCGGGACACGACTTTGAACTGGCCTTGGGCTTTCTGCACGGGGAAGGGGTCCTGTCCGGCCTCGACGAAGTGAGCCACGTTTCCTACTGCCTGGACCGGGACGTGGAGGAGGATCAGCGGTACAACATCGTCAGTGTCAACCTTGCAGGCCGGCATCTGCCGGAACTGGACCGGTTGGAACGCAGTTTCTTCACCACCAGTGCCTGCGGCGTGTGCGGCAAGGCTTCATTGGACGCCTTGGAAATCCAGGGCTGCGAGGCGTTTCCGACGCTGCAATCCAACCTGGACCCGGCCGTTGTCAAGCGATTGCCCGGGATCCTTGCGGAAGCCCAAGGCTTGTTTCAGAAGACCGGGGGCCTGCATGCGGCCGGGCTGTTCGACACGGAGGGCACGCTTCTGGCCGTGCGGGAAGATGTTGGCAGGCACAACGCCGTTGACAAGATTGCCGGCTGGATGCTGAAGGCTCGTCTACCGGCTCCTGAAAACCGGGTGTTGCTGGTCAGCGGCCGGGCCAGTTTCGAAATCATGCAGAAGGCCCTGGCGGCCGGAATTCCTACGGTGTGCGCCATCTCGGCTCCCAGCCACTTGGCGGTGGACGTAGCCAGACGCTTCGGGATGACGCTGATTGGGTTCCTGCGGGACGATCGATTCAACATCTATGCAGGACACGGGAGGTTTTGAGCCTCCCCGAGAGCCATGGTGCAAGAGTTGCCAAGCCACGTGCCATCTGCTTGCCCGGTTCAAGGACACGACGGTGGGCTGCTTAGTCCTGGCAGGGAACGATCTCGGCTTCGAATGCGTCCCACTCCGGCCTGACACCCTCTCCGACGCGTCAGCCGTAAGGGACGTGGTCGATGGGAACGCGGCCCTCCTTGGCGATGCCGCACAACCCGTCGAGGAGCACTTACTGAAGTTGTCCAGCTCGATCTTGCCGACGGTAGCCTTGAGTCCGGCTGGACACAAGCCCCGGCTTAGGTGGTTGGACTGCCAGCAGACAATGGCCAACCCCCTTGCACTCTTGTAGCGGGTCTCCCTATCGCCAATCTGCTCGGAGATGGAGGTCCGGTCCTCACGTGTCCTAGCTTTCATCCGAGACGCGGACGGAAATGGCCGGCCGGTTCATGGGCACATACTTCCAGGCTGTTTTCGCCATGACCGTTTCCACCTGCTTTCTTGCCCTGCTTGAGATTCAGACCGAAACCTGTCGGTCCGGGCGGTGGCATCCCTCACTGATAAGACGAGCCTCGCTCTGAGGTTCCGTCAGACCGAAGACTCCGAAGGAACACGGCATGACGCTTACACTCCGCCAGGCCTCAGTGGATGCAGCCATCGCAATTCCGGGAATCGGCCGAAGTCGGAGTCAGTGGACACCATGGTGCAGCCATGTTCGATCGCAATGGCCGCGTGCTGGGCATCGGCGACCAGCTTCCCGGTGGCACCGGACTCGCGGCACAGACTTTCGAATATGTTCAGGTGATCGGGGCCAGGCCTCACGATGCGCGCGGTGGGGCGCTCCACGAGCGAGGACACGAATGCGAAGGACTGGTCGAGCGTGGATGGCGGATTAAAGATGCGGTGGTTGGTTACGATGCGAACAAAGCCGGACAGAACGAGGACGGAGAGAGCGAATGGTTCAGGTCCTGTCGCCAAACGAGTGATCCAGGCCGCATATTCGTCGTGATCGGGGCTGGACCTCAACGTGTGCGTATATCAGGACGTTTACGTCGGGAAGCAGCATGTCGAATCACCGGCTTCCACACTTGAAACGAATCTCGTCGTCTTGCGCGTCGAGTGCCCTGGGCCGGTCAAGGTCGACTCCGGGACGGGCATGAACCCCACGAACGGTAACCAAGTGGAAGGGCGGCTGCTCCGATGGCTCGCGACGCTTCAAAGCATCGTCCAACGTTCTGGAAATGAAGGCGCTCACACTGATGCCTCGGGCTTTGGCTGCCCGGCGTACTTGCTTCGCAAGCCGGTCGTCAAGGGAAATCGTGGTTCTCATGATGCATTTGCATAACCTGCCTTCATCAATGCATCAATGGTATCAACACGTGATCAGGTCAGGGCCCAAAGCGACTCTCGCCCACCGGGTGGTCACGTTCCTTTCGCCGTTCCGGAGACATCCTGGAAAGCCATGCGGACATCACCGGCGTGGCATTCAGTTCGGACGGGCGGACGACCTTGGTCGCCGAGGGTTTGGACGGCACCGTCCACCTGTGGGTTGCCGTTACGGATTAGTTGGCAACAGAAGATGCCAGCTGGCCGTAGTATTCCGGGGTCTGTACGAACCTGCAGTAGCAAACCATCAAATGGCGGGAACCTGGCGGGACCGTGATTTGTTGCGAGGTGAAAGTCAATGCAACCCGGACCTCATGAGCGGTTGACCAACTCCAATCTGTTCCATTAATCGGCACACTTCGGTACCGACGCTGGTGATTCGCTCTCGGTTGATGGGGACAGGTTTGCACGCCCCCGCAACTCGAGTCCGGGTGGAGCAGTCCCCACCGCTGTCCTGGTTCGTTCCGCGAGCAGGGCACGCACGTCCCTGTAGGGCATGTACAACGT
>DAOUIC010000396.1:0-4721 GCA_034428255.1 Anaerolineales bacterium | reverse complement strand
ATCGTCGGACCGCTCCTGATCCGACGGGTGATCCAGTTCATCGAAACCGGCACCGGCACCGTGGACCAGTTGCTGCCGATCGTCCTGATGCTGGTCGGCATGTACCTGCTGCGGGGGCTGGGCCGGTACCTGTACGGCTACCTCTCCCATGTCGTGGCCTATCAGGTCCTGCACGATTTATTGACCGGGACCTACGAGCACCTGCAGACCTTCAGCCACAGGTACCTGAACCGCCAACGGACCGGAGCGCTGATCGCCCGTTCCGTCAGCGACGTGGAGGCGGTGGAGGACTTCGTGGCCCACGGCATTCCCGAACTTACCCTGGCCGTGGTCGGACCGCTGATCATGACGGCCATTCTCCTGGCCATCGATCCGTGGGTCGCCCTGCTGGCTCTGTTGCCGTTGCCAATCGCCTCCTTCATCGTGTATCGCAAGTCCCGGCAAATCCGGCTCTTTTGGCGGCAGGTGCGTTCCGGCCTCGCCGAACTGGTCGCCCAGGTACAGGACAACCTGAGCGGCCTTACGGAAATCAAGCTGTTCAACCTCGAGGCGATCCAGTACCGGCGGGTGCACGAACGGAGCAGTCGGTTCCGGGATGCATCCGTCAGCGCCATGGGGGTGTCGATGATCCCCGGCAGCGTGGTCGAGATTGCGGGCGGACTGGGGTTCATCCTGGTGGCGTGGTCGGGCGGTGCCCGCGCCCTGCAGGGAACCCTGTCCGTGGCGGACTTCGTGCTGTTCGTGTCCTACATCTCGTTCATCTACATGCCGTTCATGAAGCTTGCGGACATGGGCGACACCCTGTCCCGGGCCTACGTCAGCCTGGAGCGCATCCGGGAGACGTGGCAGATCCAGGCGGAGATCCGGAGTCCCGTCCACGGACGCGATCCGTCGTGCGACAACCCGGACTTGCCCTGGACCCTGGAGTTCAGGGACGTTGGATTTGCCTACCGACCCGACATCAATGCCCTGTCGGAGGTCACCTTCTCCATACAGCCCGGCCAGACCGTGGCGCTGGTGGGGCCGACCGGCGCCGGCAAGACCACGGTGTCGCGCCTTATCCCGCGCCTGTACGATGTGGACGGCGGGCAGGTGCTGGTGGCCGGCACCGATGTGCGGGATTGGCAACTGGATCCCCTGCGGCGTCACGTGTCCTTCGTGTTGCAGGAAGTGTTCCTGTTCCACGGCACCATCCGCGACAACCTGCTTCTGGGTCGGCCGGATGCCTCGGAGGCGGATTTGCACGAAGCCATCCGGATGGCCCACGCGACCGAGTTCATTGAGGAAATGCCCAACGGGTTGGAAACGGTGATTGGGGAACGCGGTGTGCGCCTGTCGGGAGGGCAAAGGCAGCGCATCTCCATTGCCCGCGCCCTGCTCAAGAACGCTCCCATCCTGGTTCTGGACGAAGCCACCTCCAACGTGGATGTGCTCACGGAATTGGCCATCCAGGAAGCGTTGCAGACCCTGATGGAGGGACGCACCACCCTGGTCATCGCGCACCGCCTTTCGACGATCCGCAACGCCCACAGGGTGCTGTACATGGAGGACGGCCGGATTCTCGAGTCCGGAACCTTCGATCAGTTGGTGGCGCAGGGAGGCGGCTTCGCCCGCATGGTGGAGGCCCAAAGCCTGCTGCAGACGGTTTGAGGCGGGCCTGCGTCCACAACGATCCGCACGCCTCCCGAAACTTGGAAGATGTCGCCGGTCCCGCCCGCGGACCGGAACGGCGGGTGCCAGCCCCTACTTCTGAAGTTCCGCCTGTACGTGCTTGACCACGTTGGTCAGGCCCTGCTGCAGGTCCACGCGGTTGGACCAACCCCAGCTGGAACGGGCCAGCGACGTGTTGAGGTAGGCCAGATCCACTTCACCCACCGGACGTTCAATGTTGACCGGGGCCCGGTGGTAGTGGGTCAGCGACGCCAGCTTCTGGAAGATTTCATTGATCGTGGTCGGCTGGCCCGAGCCCACGTTGAAGACGCCCCGGGCGCGGTGCTTCAGGGCGGAGAGGCAGGAGTCGACGGCATCGGACACATAGAGGAAGTCCCGGGCCTGCGTGCCGTCCCCGTGGATCCGGATCTCCTGATTCTTGAGCATGGCCTCGGTGAAGATGGCCACCACGCCGGCCTCTCCCTTGGGGTTTTGGCGCGGGCCGTAGATGTTGGCAAAGCGCAGGACGGCGCTGGGAAAGTCGTAGGCCTCCCGGTACAGGGTTAGATGCTGTTCGATGGCCAGCTTGTTCGCGGCGTAGTTGTCCTTCGGGTTGATCGGATCCTCTTCCGTGAAGGCCTTGTGGCTGCCGTCGGCCTGAATGCCTTCGCCGTACACGGCGCCGCCGGAACTGATGAAGACGAACTGTTCGATGCCGGCGGCCCGCGACAGCTCCATGAGCGCCAGGCTGGCCGAAACGTTGACCGCGGCATAGCCCACGGGATCCTGCATGCTTTCGCGTACGTTGACGCGGGCGCCCAGGTGGAAGACGGCCTGGATTTCGTTGCGCGTGAACACCTGTCCCATGGCCGCGTGATCCGTCAGGTCCATGCGGTAGAACATGGCCTTGGTGTTCACATTGGCCTGACTGCCGGTGTGCAGGTTGTCAATCAGGAGGACGTCATGGCCCGCGTCGACCAGGGAATCCACCAAGTGGCTGCCAATGAACCCGGCTCCGCCGGTGACCAGAATCTGCACGTTGCCTGCCTTTCCGATGTCAGTCCCGGTCCGATGCGTCCGCCCGCGCCTGGCGGACTGCGTCCAGGTACCGCTGCTCGGTTTCGAGCATGTGGGCAAGTACCGTGCGCACGGACCAGGATCCCGGTTCGGGCGACGCATCCAGGTCGTCGTCCTCCAGGCCCGTTGTGGCCGCGAGCACCTGGCCCCAGGCCCGTTCGGCCTCGGCCAGCATGTGCTGGGGCATGGTGCGGCTGCGCTGCAGATCCTCGCGCGCCTTCTCAATCTGGTTGGCGTGTTCCCGCATGTGTTCCCCGAAGCGCAGCAGGACGCGCCGCACTTCGTCCCATCGGGGCAGGTCCACCGGTACGGCGAAGTCGGACTCCGGAATGTCGGACAGTTCCGCCATGGTCCGGTCCCGCACACCGCGGATTTCGGCGAGGAGTGAATTCAGTTCATCGCGTTGCATGTTTGCCCCCTGGCTCGCAAGGAGCCGGGAGTCATTGTAGAAACCGTCGCGCCGGGCCGCCAAAATTCCGGCTTCGACTTCGGGCACGAACGGCTCCGCGGAGGGTACTTGGGCTAGACTCGCCCCACTGTATTCATGTTGAAGGATCAACAGGCACATGGCACGCGAGAGACTCGAAAGCAAGCTGGCCGAGATTCGGGCCGCCCGGGACGAGGTGGTCGAACTTCTGCAGAACCAGCAGGACGATATCCACTCCATCGAGTTCCCGGAGAACTACTGGAAGACCATGGCCCACCTCATGTGGCGTTACGGCGACCACATGCGCGAACACACCAACCAGATTGCCAACACGCGCCGCGGCACCGGCCTGGTCCATACCGAAGTCCAGCGCAAGCTGGCGGACGCCGAGCGCTCATGGGGCGAACTCCTGGGCGAACTGGTCGGCCTGGACGACGCGGACCTTGACAAGACCACCGGCGACGAGGACTGGTCGGTGAGCGAGACGCTGGATCACATCCTCAGTGCCGAAATCCACTACCTGAAGGCCGCCAAGGCCGGTTTGGAAGGAAGCGGCTGATTCCACCCGGTCTTCAGGCGGGCACGGAGGCGGTCCCCAACTGCTCGCGCATCCAGGCGCGCAGGGGCACGTCCTCCTCCTGGGGCGAGGAGTACCCGTGTCCGCCCGACAGGCTGACGCCCAGCAGCTGTTGCTGGATGGGATCGGCGTCGTCCAGCCACTCCTCGATCCGCATGTCGTCCCGGGGCCGGAGCCACCGGTAACTGTAGCCGTAGAAGAGCACCTTGCGCGTCACGTCGGAGGTGTTGGGACTGGAGGCGTGGAAGATCCGGCGGTCGAAGAACACGGCCGTACCCGGCTTGGCCAGCACCGGCATGGCCCCGCGCGGCTGCCCGTCCACGATGTCGTCCAGCTTGTTGGTCAGGTGGCTGCCGGGCACCACGTACAGGTTGGCCCGTCCCGGCACGGACGTGTCCGTGAGGAAGTAGGCCACCTTCAGTGAGATGCGGGGCTGGGGATCCGTCTCCAGTTCCTGGTTGAGCCGGCCGCTGTCCTTGTGCCAGTTGTAGCCGGGATCCGGATCGCCCGGCTGCAGGGGCGGGGTCCAGATCAGGTGGGAGTGGTAGAGCTGGATGTTCCAGCCCAGGATGTTCCACACCTTGGGGAAGGTGGTGGGGCAGTCCAGCAGGTCCATGAACTCCCTGTCGCGCCCGATGAAGTCGAGGTAGTTGATGCGGGCGTTCGCGGCCAGCCCTTCCCGGTCGCGGTAGGCTGCAATCAGGCGATCCGCGGCAGCGTTGGCCCGTTCCACCGCTGCCTCCGAAATGGCGTTCTCGACCAGGAAGTAGCCGTCGCGGTCGAACGCCTCCCGTTCCTCGTCAGTTAGCTGGTGATTGAGCCATTCGGACTGCATGGTGGAACTCCCGGCCGCCTGTCCCTCGGACGGTTGCGGCCAATGGTTGGTTGAGGGTGCCGGGAATCTTACCCCTGCCGCGTGCGCGCCGAAATCGGGCGGCGAACCGGCACTGTGTCGATTTCGTTGATGTTGGCTCCGAGGTCGGCATCGGC
>DAOUIC010000395.1:0-3456 GCA_034428255.1 Anaerolineales bacterium | reverse complement strand
GGCCGGGAACTCCACCCGCGGGCCCGTTGGGCTTCAACGACCCGCTCCATGGCCAATGCGATTGCGGCCGTTCTCAGGTCGGTATCGTGCCGGTCGGCCATGTCCGCGACTGCGTCGGTGGCGGATGCCATCTCCTGTTGGAGGCGTTCCACGACCTGTGTGCGGGGCCACCGCTGCCATGAGGCATTCTGAACCTGTTCGAAATAGGAGACAGTGACTCCACCGGCGTTGGCCAGAATGTCCGGGATGACCAGGACACCGCGGTCAAGGAGGCGTTGGCCTCCCTCTTGGGATGTGGGTTGATTGGCCAGCTCCACCACCATCTCCGCTTGCACGTCACCGGCGTTGTGGCTGTCGATCATGCCTTCCATCGAAGCCAACAACAGGGCCGCGGCAGGCTGAATCAGCAGGTCTTCGGGTCTCACTGCTGCCCCGGCCGGACAACCGACAAAGCTGCCGTGCTCTTGTTTCCAGGCCGCGACGTCCGCGTACGGCAGGCCTTCGGAGTTGAACAGGCCACTGCGACTGTCGCAGACCCCGGTAACGCGTGCCCCCGTCATTTCGGTGGCCAGCTGGTGGGCGTGACTGCCCACGTTGCCGTAACCGTGGATGACGAGGGAGTTTCCGGCCAGGGACTTCCCCATGTGGTCCGCGACTCGTTGCAGGGCGGACAGGCCGCCGAGCGCCGTTGCCTCCGGTCGGCCGCGGCTGCCGCCCAGGGACATTGGTTTGCCGGTGATTGTGCCCGGCGCGTGGCTGCCCCGGATGGACTCGAATTCGTCAACCATCCAGCCCATCACTTCGGCGTTGGTATTCATGTCGGGGGCCGGGATGTCCAGGTCAGGTCCCAGGACCGGATGCATGGCCCGCATGTACGATCGGCTCAGGCGTTCGCGTTCCGGACGGGACAGCGTCGCAGGATCGCATTGCACACCTCCCTTTCCCCCACCCAGGGGCAGGTCCAGCACCGCGGTCTTGAGCATCATCAGGGCGGCCAGGGCCCTGGTCATGTCCAGGGTCTCCAATGGATGAAACCGGATACCGCCCTTGAAGGGTCCGCGTGCATTGTTCCATTGCACGCGGTGGCCGGCGAACACGATGTGGTCGCCGTCGTCCCGCTGCACAATCAACTGGGCCGTGGTCTCCCTGCGGGCATGGCTGAGGACCTCCATTTCCAAATCGGAAATGTCCAGCAGGGATCGTGCGTCGTGCATCTGGTTCAGAACCTCGGCCAGGTGCGAGGATGGCTCGGGTCCGGCAGGCTCCATTCCGTCCCACACCTCCTGGGACATCGCGGGACTCGCGATGGGAGCGGCATCAAAATCGCGGGTGACTGTGAAGTGGCTGTTGGGTCTTGGCATGTCCGTGGAAATCAGTGTGGATCGATGACGAACATATAGAAGGGCCGGCCGCATGAGCATGTGCGAAGCATTACCAAATCTGGCTTGGATGGCGATCCATGTCGGGGGCATTGAGCATGGCCGATTTGCCAACCTGCACTCGAACGGATGAGTCCTGACGTTCGGCGCCGGAACGGTTGGGAACTCGATTGGGTCGGCGCCCCTCTGCGGCGCGGGCCTGTTTCATGGGCACTGTTTCACTTTCGTGACTGGTCCGAGACTCGGGAGGACCGGAGGCCCTTGCCAATGGGTTTGCCGTCATGAACCAACAGGGACTCCTTGTCGTGGACTGCATGCCAGCCCCATGTGCCCGGCATCCGGTGTTGCCGCGACCGCGGTTCCAGGTTGGCGAAAGGACCAGGCAGGTCGTGATCGACTGCCGGTCGGGTTGTTTTTTCTACATGGGCGGTGACCGGATCACAACCAAAATAACAGTAGGCGGAGACATCCATGCCATATGGACACTCTCGAGTTGCAACCACTACGGCTGAGTAGGGCCTCGGCCCTGAATTCGATGTCGGATTAGGCATCGATGCAACTGCAAAATGCCGACTTTGATGGGATTACATTATGACGCCGGGCCCGGTCCGAGCCCGGCGTCGAACACCGGGGCGGTTTCAAGCCACGGGCACGCTCCCCTGCTGCTGACTGCCGCCACGGCCCGAGGCCGGCGCCGGATCCAAATCCACGCAAGTCAAACAGTGCCTGTTGCATGTCCGGTCCGGGCAAAGTCGGTGGCTCTCCTATAAAATGGACTTGGGACTCTTGCTATTCCGTGAGCGGCTAAATGCACATTGACGACATCGACACTCCGGCCCTGGTGTTGGACCTGGATGTGTGCGAACGCAACATCCGGAAGTTCCAGCGTTTGTTTGATGAGTTTGGTGTGGGCTTTCGGCCGCACATCAAGACCCACAAGATTCCCGAACTTGCCCGTTGGCAAGTGGATGCCGGGGCCGTGGGCATCACCTGTCAGAAGCTGGGCGAAGTCGAGGTGATGGCGAACGCGGGCCTCGGCAACATCCTCCTCTACTACAACATTGTGGGCGAGCCCAAACTGGAACGCCTGTGCCGGCTGTCGCATGAATGCGACCTGACGGTTACCGCCGATTCCCCGGTTGTCACGGATGCCATGGGTGCCGCAGCCGTGAAGCAGGGCGCCGTGATCAATGTCCTCGCGGAGCTGAATTCATTCATCGACCGGACCGGCGTGCCGTCGGTGTCGGAGCTTGTGGATCTGGCCCGGCACATCGATCGGACGCCCGGCCTGAACCTGCGGGGCATGGCAACCTATCCCACCAGTCGTCAAAGTGCGGATCGCATCGCCGAAGCGGTCCAGGCCTTCGACCAAGCCGGTCTGAACCGGGAGATTGTAAGCGGCGGCGGCACGCCCACTGCGTTCGAGGCGGAGGCGGTGGAGGGCCTGACTGAACACCGGGCCGGCACCTACATCTTCATGGACCGGCAATGCATCGATCGCGGCGTGGCGACGGAGGCGGACTGTGCCTTGCAGGTTCTGACGACGGTCGTCAGCAACCCGGTGCCGCATCGGGCGATCATAGACGGCGGCACCAAGACGTTCTCGGCCGACGGAGACATGCCCAGGGGCATCGTGGTGGATTTCCCGGGAGCCGAGATTTACCAGACCAACGAGGAGCACGGCTACCTGGACATCGGCAACTGCGATCCCAGGCCATCCATCGGCGATCGAATCCGTGTCATCCCCAATCACGTTTGCGTGACGGTCAACCTGCACAATCAGGTGTATGGTTGCCGGGGAAACGAAGTGGAACGGGTTTGGTCCGTCGCCGCCCGCGGGTTGGTCCAATAACGGAAGTCACCTGACGCATGCCGAACCTGTACCCAACCGGGAAGCCCGGCCGGTCCGCTCGGGCGGCGCCTCCATCTACCGCAAGTCGATGGATGTGAATACAGCACCGGGCCGGCCGATCCTGGTGGTTGACGACGAGCGCAACATTCGCAAGGCGCTGGAACTACTGTTCAGGGCCTCCGGCTATCCCGTAATTGAAGCGGAGGACGGCGAAGCCGCTCTGCA